>NZ_JBITMP010000006.1:0-395295 GCF_044466425.1 Nonomuraea sp. NPDC049400 | reverse complement strand
ATGGCGCGCAAAGCCGCCGACGCCGCCATCGGCGCCACCAAGAAGGCCCTGATCGAGATGGGCCGCAAGCACGGGCGGGACGTCCGCCTGGTACACCCCGCGCACACCACGATGGACTGCGCCACGTGCGGAGCGAGAGCCAAGCACGCACTGCCGCTGGGTGAGCGCACCTACACCTGCACCGCCTGCGGAGCCGAATCCCCCAGGGACAAGAACTCCGCCCGCGTGATGCTCATCCGGGCAGGTCTGACCCCGGCTGGCGCCGATCGCGTAAGACCCGACTGTCCGCCGGACAGCCAGGCAGCGTGAGCCAGAAATCCCCGCCTTCAGGCGAGGGAGCAGTCAAGGTGTACGACTACGACCGCAGCCGCAGGGGGCGAGGCGACAGCGGGAACACCCCGCCGTACGCCGTCGAGCGGGAGCTCGAGGACCTGGCCGCCGTCATCGGGGCGGCGGGCGGGTCGGCCATGGTGTTCGGCGGCTCGTCGGGAGCCGCGCTGGCGCTGGAGGCCGCGGCAGGCAACCCGGCGATCTCCAAGCTCGCCCTGTGGGAGCCCCCGTACCACGTGGACGACAGCGCGCCCCCGCTGCCGGACGACTTCGCGGCGCAGCTCGACGCGCTGGTCGGGGCGGGCAGGCGGGGGGAGGCGGTGGAGCGGTTCATGGTGGAGGCGGCCGAGGCGCCCCCGGAGGCGGTGGCCGCGATGCGCGCGCAGCCGTCCTGGCCGGAGCTCGAGGCGCTGGCCCACACCCTCGCCTACGAGGCCGCCGTCCTGGGGCCGGGCAACGCGCTGCCCGCCGAGCGGCTGGCCGCGATCAGGCAGCCGACGCTCGTGCTCAACGGCGAGGACAGCCCCGCCTGGATGTCCGCCGCGGGGCTGGCGGTCGCGGGGGCGGTGCCCGGCGCGGTGCGGCGGGTGCTGGAGGACCAGGCCCACAACGTGGCCCCCGAGGCGCTGGTCCCCGAGCTCCTGGAGTTCTTCGTCGCCGCCTGAGTCACGCCGCCGACGGCGTACGGTCCGCTCTTCCGGACATCCGGCGACCTGGTGAAGACTGCGGTGGTGGACTTCGACGAACTCATCGCCCGGCTTGACCTCAGCACCAAGATCAGCCTGCTCACCGGGGCCGACATGTGGTCGCTCCCGCCGCTGCCCGAGATCGGCCTCGACCGGCTCGTCATGAGTGACGGCCCGATCGGCGTACGCGGGGAGCAGTGGAGCTCGGCCGACCCCTCGATCGCGCTGCCGAGCCCGACCGCGCTGGCCGCCACGTGGGACGTGGACCTGGTGCGGCGGGCCGGCGCGCTGCTGGCGCAGGAGGCCAGGCGCAAGGGCGTGCACGTGCTCCTCGCGCCCACGATCAACCTGCACCGCTCGCCGCTCGGAGGCCGCCATTTCGAGTGCTTCTCCGAGGATCCGTACCTGACGGGGGAGATCGGCGCGGCCTACGTCGAGGGCGTCCAGGAGGGCGGCGTCGCCACCACGCCCAAGCACTTCGTGGCCAACGACTTCGAGACCGACCGCTTCACCGCGGACGTCCAGGTGAGCGAGAAGGCCCTGCGGGAGGCGTACCTGCGGCCGTTCGAGCGGGTGGTGCGGGCGGGAGCGTGGGGCCTCATGACGGCCTACAACTCCGTGAACGGCACCACCATGACCGAGCACGCCGAGCTGGTGAACGGGGTGCTGAAGGACGAATGGGGGTTCGACGGGTTCGTGGTGTCGGACTGGACGGCGCTGCGCACGACCGAGGCCGCCGCCATGGGCGGCACCGACGTGGCGATGCCCGGCCCGTCCGGGCCCTGGGGCGAGAAGCTGGAGGCGGCCGTGCGGGAAGGCCGCGTGCCGGAGTCGGTCGTGGACGATCGTGTGCGCCGCATTCTGCGCCTGGCCCAGCGCGTCGGCGCCCTGCGCGGTGCGGAGCCGCCGCCCGCCGGGGAGCGCGTCGACGGGGTGGCGCTGGCCCGCGAAGTGGCCACGCGCGGCTTCACCCTGCTGACCAACGACGGCATCCTGCCGTTCCGGCAGGTCAGGACGGTCGCCGTGATCGGGGCGGCCGCCGCGCAGGCCCGCGTCATGGGTGGCGGGAGCGCGCAGGTCTTCCCCGACAGGATCGTCTCGCCGCTGCAGGGCCTGGCCGAGCGGGCCGAGGTCCGGTACGCGCTCGGCACCGACCCCCGGATCCGCCTGTCCCCGCTCCCTGGCCCGGCCACGGCCACGTTCCTCGACGCGGAGGGCGCGGCGCTGTCCGAGCAGCCGCTGGCCGCGGCCGAGGCGCGGTGGATCGGCCAGCTGCCGCCCGGCGTGGACGGCGACCGGCTGCAGGCGGTCCGGCTGCGCACCACGTACACGCCGGACATTTCGGGCGAGCACCAGCTGTCCGTCGCCGGGGTGGGGGCCTTCACCGTCGTCGTGAACGGCGAGACCGTCTTCGACGAGGCCCTCGAGGTGGACGGCGGCGACCCGGCCGCGGCGTTCCTGTCGCCGCCCGAGCGGCGGGTGAGCCTGCCCATGACCGCCGGGGAGCCGTACGAGGTGGTCGTGACGCACCCGGCGGGGGCGTTCGGCGGCATGGCGTTCGTGTCGTTCACGGTCGGCCACGCGGATCCGAGCCCGGGCGAGGAGGAGCTGCTGGCCGAGGCCGTGCGGGTGGCGGCGGAGTGCGACGTGGCGGTGGTCGTGGCCGCGACCACGCCGGAGGTGGAGAGCGAGGGCTTCGACCGTACGGACCTCAGGCTGCCCGGACGGCAGGACGAGCTGATCCGCGCGGTCGCCGCGGCCAACCCGCGCACCGTCGTGGTCGTCAACGCGGGCTCGCCGGTCGAGATGCCGTGGACGGAGGAGGTGGCGGCCGTGCTGCTCACCTGGTTCCCCGGGCAGGAGGCGGGGGCGGCGCTCGCGGACGTGCTGTTCGGGGACGCCGAGCCGGGCGGGCGGCTGCCCACGACGTGGCCGCGGCGGCTGCAGGACGCTCCCGTGGTGAACGTGACACCGGTGGACGGTGTGGTGGCGTACGAGGAGGGGGTGTCGATCGGGTACCGGGCGTGGGAGCGGTCGGGGCGCGCGCCCGCGTTCTGGTTCGGGCACGGCCTGGGCTACACGACCTGGTCGTACGACTCGATCGCGGCCGAGGGGACGAGCGGGGCGGCTGCCGTCACTGTGGCTGTCACTGTGGCCGTCACCAACACCGGCGATCGTCCGGGTCGCGAGGTCGTGCAGGTGTACGTCTCCGGGGTGCTGGCCGGGTTCGACGTGGTCGAGGCCGCGCCGGGGGAGACCGTGCTCACGACGGTCTTCCTGCCGGAGCGGGCCTTCCAGGTCTGGGACGGCGGCTGGCGGACGGTCGAGGGCGAGTACGCGGTCGAGGCGGGCCCCAGCGTGGGCGATCTTCGCCTGTCGGCTACCGTAAAGGTCTAAGCCGCGCGAGAAATGGCCGGGTCGCGTTTTCCGTACCGCACCAGTTGGTTTGTATCCTTCAGAGCATGGCAAAGTCCGAGGAACCAGAGAAGCCGGGGCGCATCAAGCAGCTCCGCATGATCGCGCAGATCATCAAGCAGGCCAACCCCAAGGGGATGCCCCTCGTCTTCCTCTCGGCGGTGGGCACGCTGGCGGTGGTCGTCGTGATCGGCCTGGTCACGGACTACTTGTGGTATTCGCTGTTCATCGGCGTGCTGGCCGCGCTCACGGTCGGGTTGGTGGTGTTCGGGCAGCTCGCCCAGAAGGCCCAATACTCGATCCTGCACGGCCAGACCGGCGCCGCGGCGGCGGTGCTGCAGGGCATGCGCGGCAACTGGCAGGTCACCCCGGCCATCGCGGTCAACCGCGACCAGGACCTCATCCACCTTGTGGTCGGCCATCCCGGCGTCGTGCTGGTGTCGGAGGGTCCCGGCAACCGGGTGGCGAAGATGCTGGCCGCCGAGAAGAAGCGGGTCGCGCGAGTGGTGCTGGGCATCGAGATCTACGACATCCAGTGCGGTGACGGCGAGGGGCAGGTGCCGCTCGGCAAGCTGCAGCGCCACCTGATGAAGCTGCCGCGCAACCTGAAGAAGCCCGCGGTCAACGAGGTGAAGGACCGCCTGCGCTCGCTGCCGAAGAACATGCCGATGCCCAAGGGCCCGATGCCCAAGGGCGCCCGCATGCCGCGCGGCCCCAAGATGCGCTAGTGCTGTCGGGTTCGTCGCGGGCCAACCGCTGGTGGTGGGACGGCAACGCCGACGACTACCAGGTCGAACACGGCGAGTTCCTGCGTGACACGGGGTTCGTCTGGTGCCCCGAGGGCGTGGACGAGGCCGACGCGCACCTCCTCGGCGAGGTGCGCGGCCGGCGCGTGCTGGAGATCGGCTGCGGCGCGGCGCAGTGCGCGCGGTGGCTGGTGACCCAAGGGGCGCGGGTGGCCGCGTTCGACATCTCTCACCGGCAGCTGCGCCACGCCCAGCGCATCGACCTCGACACCGGGCTGCACGTGCCCGTGGTGCAGGCCGACGCCGAGTCGCTGCCGTTCGCCGACGACGCCTTCGACGTGGCCTGCTCGGCGTTCGGCGCGCTGCCGTTCGTGGCCGACCCGCTCGCGGTCTTCCGCGAGGTGCGCAGGGTGCTCAGGCCGGGCGGCCGGTTCGTGTTCTCGGTGAGCCACCCGATCCGGTGGGCGTTCCCCGACGACCCGGGGCCGCGCGGGCTGACCTCCGACCGGTCCTACTTCGACCGCTCCCCCTACGAGGAGCGGGACGAGAACGGCGCGGTCACCTACGTCGAGCACCACCGCACCATGGCCGACTGGGTGAACCTGCTGGTGACCTCCGGGCTGACCCTGACGGGGTTGCTGGAGCCGGAGTGGCCGGAGGGGCACGAACGGGTGTGGGGCGGCTGGAGCCCGCTGCGTGGCCGCCACCTCCCCGGCACGGCCATCTTCAGCACCGTCGTCTAGCCGGGCGAGGCCCCGCATGAAGCAGCCCCAGGACCGCGTGTGGCGGGTCCCGGGGCTGGCGGGTGGTGGTCAGGCCGTCTGGCGGGCCTGGATGGCCTGCTGGTAGAGGCGGCCGGCACGGTACGACGAGCGCACGAGCGGCCCGGAGAGCACACCGGCGAACCCGATGGCCTCCGCCTCCGCCTGCAGCTCCACGAACTCCTCCGGCTTCACCCACCGGTCCACCGGGTGGTGGCGCGGCGTGGGCCGCAGGTATTGGGTGATGGTCAGCAGGTCGGTGCCCGCGGCGTGCAGGTCGCGCATGGCCGAGACGACCTCCTCGCGCGTCTCGCCCATGCCCAGGATCAGGTTGGACTTGGTGACCAGCCCGGCCTCGCGGGCCATCGTGATCACCGCGAGCGACCGCTCGTACCGGAACGCGGGACGGATCCGCTTGAAGATCCGCGGCACCGTCTCGACGTTGTGGGCGAAGACCTCGGGCTTGCTGGAGAACACCTCCTCCAGCTGGTCGCGGTTGCCGTTGAAGTCGGGCACCAGCAGCTCGACGCCGCAGCCGGGCAGCAGCCCGTGGATCTGGCGCGCCGTCTCGGCGTAGAGCCAGGCCCCGCCGTCGGGCAGGTCGTCGCGGGCCACGCCGGTCACGGTCGCGTACTTCAAGCCCATCTGCTGGACGGACTCGGCCACTCTGCGCGGCTCGTCGCGGTCGTACTCCTTCGGCTTGCCCGTGTCGATCTGGCAGAAGTCGCAGCGGCGCGTGCACTGGTCGCCGCCGATGAGGAAGGTCGCCTCGCGGTCTTCCCAGCACTCGTAGATATTGGGACAGCCCGCCTCTTCACAGACCGTGTGCAGGCCCTCCCGGCGCACGAGCGATTTCAGCTCGGTGTATTCGGGGCCCGTCTTCAGCTTGGTCTTGATCCACGGGGGCTTGCGCTCGATAGGGGTTTCGGCGTTACGCACCTCCAGGCGGAGGAGCTTTCGGCCTTCAGGAGCAACGGTCACCCACTCAGCTTACGTCTCCCAGGAAGCCGGCCTGGTCCTGGGTCAGGAGATGAGGCCGAATCCGCGGATGGCCCGCGTGTAGTGGCCGAGCAGTTCCTCGTCGACGCGCTCCGACTCGCGCGTGCCGAGCAGCTCGGAGTGCGGGGGAGAGGTGAGCACGCCGTCGTCGGTGAGCCTGGATCGGGCCAGCGCGCCCTGCCTGATCGCCGCCGCGCTCTCGCCGCGCAGCGCCGCGGCCTGCATCGGCGCCAGGTAGCCGCCGCGGGTCAGCTCGTCCAGCTCCGCGAGCTCCTGCTCGGACGCCGCCCGCCGGGCCAGCGCCCGGTGCCGGGCGAGGGTACGGGCCTGTCCGGCGCGGGCCAGCCGGGTCAGCGCGTACCGCACCAGCAGCACGGGCCCGCCGAGCACCCGCCCGAGCGCGCGGCCGAAGGTGCCCATCGCCTCGTACGTGGTCCCCGGATGGTCCACCGCGCCCAGCGAGGAGGCCACGACCTTGGTCTGCGCCTCCTCCCTGACCCGCAACGGCTCGGCCCCCAGCAGGGCGTCCCGCCACGCCTCCAGCGTGACCAGCGCCCCGTCCACGACCAGCTCGTCGCCGGTCGGCACCCGCGCGTATGCCGTGGCCAGCAGGGCCACCCGCTGCCTGGGCGGCAGCGCCAGCCACAGCGGCAGCCCGACCGCCAGGACAGGCGTGCGCGGCAGGCCCACGCGCTCGTAGCGGGTCTCGGCCGCCAGGTCGATGACCGCGACCTTCCTCGGCCGCCGGACGCCGACCCGGTCGGCCACGCGGTCCGCGACGCCGTACAGCTCAGGCGCCGACGAGCGGTCGAGCACCTCGGCGTCGGCGGGCAGGCCGCCCAGGCGCGGCCGCAGGGCCCACGCGATGGCCAGGCTGGCGCCGCCGAACAGCCACGCGAGCACGGAACCCACGTCGCCCAGGATGATCCACGCGCCCAGCGCGACGAATCCGAGCGTCAGCAGGTGCACCACAAGGGCGAGTAAGACGGCGAGGAGGCGCTTCACACGGCCGATCGTAAGCCGCGGGTCATCTGCGGAGAAGGTCCTCTTCGTGGAGTTCGTACGACTCCATGCCGAGCGCCTCGGCCAGCCGCTTCTCCGCGATCGGCATGACCTCCTCGACCACGATGCGACGGCCCGTCTCCGCCGACAGCGAGGACACGCCCACGTCGGTGAGGCCGCACGGCGCGATGCGGTTGAACCAGCGGGGGTCGTTGGCGCAGTTGAGCGCGAAGCCGTGCATGGTGACTCCGCGCGCCACGCGCAGGCCGACCGCGCCGAGCTGACGGTCGGGCAGCCCCAGGCTGGCGTCGCCGACCGCCCAGACACCGCCGCGCCCCCGCACGCGTCTCGCCGTGACGCCGAAGTCGGCGCAGATCTGGATCATGGCGTCTTCGAGGCGGCAGGCGTAGGTCACCACGTCGGTGACGGCGACGATCGGGTAGGCCACGAGCTGCCCGGGACCGTGCCAGGTGAGGCGGCCACCCCGGTCGACGTCGATGACCGGGGTGCCGTCGGCGGGGCGCTCATGCGGGGCGGTGCGCTTGCCCGCGGTGTAGACGGGGGCGTGCTCGAGGATCAGAACGGTGTCGGTCAGCTCTCCGGCGACCCGCTTGCCGTGCACCCAGCGCTGCAACGACCAGGCCTGCTCGTAGGGGACGTCGACACCGAGGCGGACGATGGCGAGTGCGTGGGGATCGTCCCCGTGGATGGGGCGCATGAGCCTATTGTGCCGTTCCCTCACCCGCGAAGGGTAATCAGGGGGTCAAGAGTCGTGGCTCGATCCTGAACTCCTTGACGCCGCCCGCCCCGTCGCTCTCGACCCGGTAGGCGTAGCCGCCCGGCTCGACGGTCACCGCCTGGATGAACTCCGTGCCCACGTAGTGGAGCCCCACGCCCTCGTCGGCGGCGTAGCCGCTGGGCAGCTCACCGCTCGCCACCGACTCCTGCAGCAGCGGGCGGCGCTGCGGGTCGGAGTCGTAGTGGACGCCGCACGAGTAGGGCAGGAAGCCGAGGCCCTCGGCCCACACGCGCAGGTCGGGCCCGAAGGAGTCGGTGTTGCCGCCCACGTGCCAGCACAGCGCGCCCGCGCTCTGCCCGGACAGCACCACCCCGGACCGCCACGCCTCCTCGAAGGCCTCGTCGTAGCCGTGCAGCCGCCACAACGCCATCAGGTTGGCCACGCTGCCGCCGCTGACGTAGATCATGTCCTGCTCGAGGATCCAGGCCCGCGGATCTTCGACATTGGGCATGGGGAACACCGTCAGGTGGCTCAGCTCGACGTCCCACCCCGCGAAGGCGCCGTACATCTTGAGCAGCCACTCGTCGGAGTCGCCTGTCGCGGTGGCGAGCAGCCCGAGCTTCGGCCGGTCCTGCCCCGTCAGGTCGAGGCCGTAGCGCAGCAGCGGGCTGGCCTCGATGAAGCTGTAGCGCCTGCTCGGGCGGAACGATCCGCCCCCGATGGCGAGGATGTGTGACTGTCCTGACCGGCTCATGTCAAGATTCTCCCACCTGTTGAAGGACGCACGATTCCCTAGAGTACGGCGCTCAGCGCCTCGTCGAGGCGGGTATGGGCGAACCCGTAGCCGGTGTCGAGCAGCTTCTTCGGCTGGAGGCGGTGACTGGGCAGCAGTGCCTCCCGCGCGAACTCGCCGAGCCCCGCGGACAGCGCGAAGGCCGGCACCGGGATCGGCATCGTGCCCTTACGCAGGGCTTTTCCGAGTGCGCGGGTGAACTCGGCGTTGGTGACGGGAGAGGGGGAGGTGAAATTGACTGGCCCGGTAATGTCGCGATTTTTCAGCACATGCACCGCCGCCCCGACCCAGTCGTCCACGCTGATCCACGACCAGTACTGCTTCCCCGACCCGAGCGGCGCTCCCAGCCCGATCCTGAAGATCGGCACCACCCGCTCGAGCATCCCGCCCTCCCGGCTCAGCACCAGCCCTGAGCGCATCAGCACCGTCCTGACGCCGGCCTCGCCCGCCCGGCGGGCCTCGCCCTCCCACTGTTCGCACATGTCCGACAGGAAGCCGGTGCCCTTGCCCTGGCTCTCGTCGATCACCCGGTCGCCGGTGTCGCCGTAGAAGTCGACCCCTGAGGCCGACATGAGCACCTCCGGCTTGCCGGACAGCCCGGCGATCGCGTCGACGAGGACCTTGGTGCTCTGGACCCGGCTGTCCAGGAGCTCACGCTTGTACGCCTCGCTCCACCGCCTGCCCCCGATCGACGCCCCGGCCAGGTGCACCACGGCCTGCGCGCCTTCGAGCGCGGCCTGGTCGATCTCCTGGCGGCTCGGCTGCCAGTACGCCTCGTCGGCTGCGCGCGGCTCTCGCCGTACCAGCCTGACGACCTCGCGCCCCTCGTCCCGCAACGCCCGCACCAGCGCCGACCCGAGCAACCCCGACGAGCCCGTCACGATGATCGCCATCGGATCTAGTGAGGGGAGGGCCGGTTTGCCCGGCAGGGGAATCGCTTCGCTGCTATGGTCTCTGTGTTCGAAACGGGCAGGGCTTGTCCGTCGCCTACCTCAGTCGAGGGAAGCGAGAAGCTGCTCTCTTCGGGGAGCGGAGGAGTCACAGCCCCACACTACGCCGTCGTCGTGCCACGTCGCGTCGGGACAGGTCGTTCTGTGTGGTACGCCGGGGCGCGCGTCGCAGGACCAACCGGCAAGCGAAAGGCCGGGCGACCCCAAAGCGGAGCCGCCCGGCCAAGAACCCGACGCGCCGGGCTACGCGAGACCGAGCTGGGCCTCGAAGCGCCCCTCCTCCAGACGGCGCTTGACCGTCGTCAGGAAGCGGGCCGCGTCCGCACCGTCCACCAGGCGGTGGTCGTACGTCAGCGCCAGGTACACCATCGACCGCACCGCGATGACCTCACCCTCAGGCGTGTCGATCACCACGGGCCGCTTCACGACGGAACCGGTCCCCAGCATGCCGACCTGCGGCTGGTTGAGGATCGGGGTGTCGAACAGGGCCCCGCGGCTGCCGGTGTTGGTCAGCGTGAACGTGCCGCCCGTGATCTCGTCCGGCGTCACCTTGTTGGCGCGCGTGCGCTCCGCCAGGTCGGCCGTCTTGCGGGCCAGCCCGGCGAGGTTGAGGTCGCCGGCGTTCTTGATGACCGCCGCGATCAGCCCGCGCTCGGTGTCGACCGCGATGCCCAGGTGCTCGACGTCGAAGTACGTGACCTCCATGGTCTCGTTGTTGATCGTCGCGTTGAGCTTCGGGTGCTGCTTGAGCGCCTCGATGGCGGCCATCTCGAAGAACGGCATGAACGACAGCTTGACGCCCTCGCGGCGCAGGAAGTCGGCCTTGGCCTGCTCGCGCAGCCGCGCGATCTTGGTGACGTCGACCTCGACCACCGTGGTGAGCTGGGCCGCCGTCTGCAGCGACTCGACCAGCCGCTTGGACATCGTCTGGCGCAGCCGCGTCATCTTCTCCGTACGGCCACGCAGCGTCGTGTCGACCTCCACGGGCTCGGGCGCCGCGGCGACCGGAGCCTGCGCGGCCGGAGCGGCGGCGGCGGGAGCGGGCTGGGCGGCGGCGGGCGCCGGAGCCGGCACCGGAGCGGCCTGGGCCGCGGCGGCCTTGTCGCGCTGCGCCTTGGCGGCCTCCAGCACGTCCTGCTTGCGGATGCGGCCGCCGACGCCGGTGCCGGTGATCGAGTCGAGGTCGACACCGTGCTCGTTGGCCAGCTTGCGCACCAGCGGCGTCACGTACGGGCTCTCACCCGACGGCAGCGGCGAGGGCTCCGCGACCGGGGGAGCGGCCTGCGCGGCGGGAGCCGGGGCAGGCGCGGGAGCGGGGGCCGGAGCCGGAGCGGGCTGCGGGGGAGCGGGCTGCGGGATCGAGGAGACCGGGGGAGCCGGCGCGGGCTCAGGCTCGGGCTCGGGCTGCGCAACCGGCGCGGGGGCGGCCTCGGGGGCCGGGGCGGCGGCGCCCGCCTCGGCCTTCTCGTCGATGACGGCGAGCTCGGCCCCGACCTCCACCGTCTCGTCCTCGGCCACGACGATCTTGGTGAGGACACCCGCGGAGGGCGACGGGATCTCGGTGTCGACCTTGTCGGTCGACACTTCGAGGAGCGGCTCGTCGGCTTCGACGCGCTCGCCCTCCTTCTTCAGCCAACGGGTTACGGTGCCCTCGGTCACGCTCTCGCCGAGCTGGGGCATCTGTACGGAGACCGGCATCGTTATCTTCTCTCGCGTTCTGATCTCGAGGGCTTGGACTAGTTGTGTACGTGCAGCGGCTTGCCGGCCAGGGCCAGCATCGCCTCACCCATGGCCTCGGACTGGGTCGGGTGTGCGTGGATGAGCTGGGCGACCTCTGCGGGCAGCGCCTCCCAGTTGTAGATCAGCTGCCCTTCCGTGACGAGCTCGCCGATGCGCCGGCCCACCACGTGGACACCGACGACCGGGCCGTCCTTCTGGGCGATGACCTTCACGGCGCCCGAAGTGCCGAGGATCTGGCTCTTCGGGTTTCCCGCGAGGTCGTAGACCTGTTCGACGATCTCGATGCCGCGCTCTGCCGCCTGCGCCGACGTGATCCCGACGGAGGCCACCTCGGGGTCGGAGTAGGTGATGCGCGGCACGCCCGCGTAGTCGATGGGCGGCGGGTTGAGGCCGGCGATGTGCTCGGCCACCATGATCCCCTCCGCGAACCCCGCGTGGGCGAGCTGCAGGGTCGGGATCAGGTCACCGATGGCGTAGACGCCGGGCACGGAGGTCTGGCAGTGCTCGTCGACCACGACCGCGCCGCGCTCGATGGCGACGCCCTGCTCCTCGAAGCCCATGCCCGCCGACACCGCGCCCCGCCCGACCGCGACGAGCAGCAGCTCGGCGTCGAGGGTCTTGCCGTTGGCCAGCGTGACGACCACGCCCGTCTCGGTGGTCTTGGCGCCGTCGAAGAAGACGCCGAGCTCGTACTTGATGCCGCGGCGGCGGAAGGCCCGCTCCAGCAGCTTGGAGCTGGACTCCTCCTCGGTCGGCAGCAGGTGCGGCAGCGCCTCGACGATCGTGACCTCGGCCCCGAACGAGCGGTAGACGCTGGCCAGCTCGACGCCGATCACGCCGCCGCCCAGCACGATGACGGAGGTGGGCACGCGGTCCATCTTGAGCGTGTGCTCGCTGGTGATGACGCGCTCGCCGTCGATCTCCAGGCCCGGCAGCGTCTTGGGCGCCGAGCCGGTGGCGAGGACGAGGTTGCGGCCCTCGTAGACCTCCGAGCCGACCTGGATGCGGTTGGGGCCGACCATGCGGCCCTCGCCCTCGACGATCGTCACGCCCGCGCCCTTGAGCAGGCCCTGCACGCCCTTCCAGGCCCGCGTCACGATCTTGTCCTTGAACGCGTGCACGCCCTGCACGTCGATGCCGTCGAAGCGCGCCTTGACGCCGAACGACTCGCTCTCGCGGGTCTCGTCGGCGACCTCGGCGGAGTGGAGCAGGGCCTTCGTGGGGATGCATCCCCTGTGGAGGCAGGTGCCGCCGATCTTGTCCTTTTCGATCAGCGCGACCGACTTGCCCAGCTCAGCCGCCCGAAGCGCGCAGGCGTAACCGCCGCTGCCGCCACCTAGGACGACGATGTCATAGGCCACAGGAAGGCTCCTTGTCGGGGTGTTCGTGATGCCGTCATCTTTTCATTTGTTTCAGATGCTCGCGTGCCGCTCTGCGAGTCCGATGAGAGTGCGGGTGATGGCGCCCGTGCCGCCCTTCGGGGTGTAACCGTACGGCTCGCCCTTGTTGAAGGCGGGACCGGCCATGTCGATGTGGGCCCAGCGCACGCCCTCGGGCACGAACTCCTTCAGGAAGATGCCCGCCGCCAGCATGCTGCCCCAGCGCTCGGGCTGGAGGTTGGCGATGTCGGCCACCGGTGAGTCGAGGCCCTTGCGCAGCTCCTCGGGCAGGGGCATGCCCCACGCCCCCTCGCCCGCGGTGCCGGCGGCCTCGACGACCAGCTGCCTGATGTCGTCGTCGTTGGACATGACACCGGCCGTGCGCCAGCCGAGCGCGACGATCTGCGCGCCCGTGAGGGTCGCCACATCGACGATCAGGTCGGGCTGGTCCTCGGCGGCCCTGGCGATGCCGTCCATGAGCACCAGGCGGCCCTCGGCGTCGGTGTCGAGCACCTCGACCGTCTTGCCGCTGTAGCTGTGGATGACGTCGGAGGGGCGCTGCGCGGTGCCGCTCGGCAGGTTTTCCGCCAGGCAGAGGTAGCCGACGGCGTTAACCGGCAGGCCGAGCCTGGCGATGCCGATCATGGCGCCGAGCACCGCGCCCGCGCCGCCCATGTCGGACTTCATCCAGTCCATCGCGGCCGACGGCTTGAGCGACAGGCCGCCGGAGTCGAACGTGATGCCCTTGCCCACGAACGCCAGCCGCTTGCCGGCCTCCGGGTGGGTGTAGGCGAGGCGGACCAGGCGCGGCGGGTTGGCCGAGCCCTGGCCGACGCCGATGAGGCCGCCGTAGCCGCCGTCCTTGAGCTGCTTGTCGTCGAGCACCTCGACGGTCAGCCCGACCTTGTTGCCCTCCTGCTCGGCGATCTCGGCGAACTTGGCCGGCCACAGGTCGGAGGGAGGCGTGTTGACCAGGTCGCGCACCAGGGCGACCGAGTCGGCCAGGACGCCGGCGCGCCCGGCGACGGCGTCGGACTGGCCTGAGACCACGGTGAGCTCGGCGACCGGCGCCTTCTGCTCGCCGTTCGTGCGGTAGCGGGAGAAGGCGTACGCGCCGAGCAGCGCGCCGAGCGCGACGGCCTCGGCCTCCTCCGGGGTGTCGGCGGGCAGGGCGAGCGCGGCCCTGGCGGTGCCGGCGAGGGACCGTACGGCGGCGCCGGCGGCACGGCGCAGACCCTCGGTGTCGGGGGAGTCGCCCAGACCGACCGCGACCAGCAGCGGGGCGGCGATGGCGCCGAACGTGGGCAGCTTGGCCAGCTCGCCTGCCTTGCCGGAGAAGGCGACGGCCTTGAGGGAGCCGGCGAGCTTGCCGCCGAAGGCGGCGTCGAGGGACTCGGCGCCCGCGGCGGCCCGCGGGCCTTCCTGGCCTGACCTGAAGCCGACGATCAACGCGTCGGTGTCAAAGGAGACTGGATCTGCTGAGTTCAGCCGCACAGTGGTCACGTAAACCGATGCTATCCAGGTCTTCTACGTACTCACAAACAGGGGTTCATCCTACCAATCGCGAGGCGTGTGGGATGGCGCTAGTCTCATTAGCACCATGCTGCTGACGCTGGACCTGAACGACGCGCGGCCCCTGCACGAGCAGGTGGCCGCCGCGATCCGCCGCGCCATCGGGGAGGGGTCGTACCGCCCCGGCGACCGCCTGCCTCCGGCCCGCGATCTGGCCCAGGCTCTCGGCATCAACCCCAACACCGTGCTGCGCGCGCTGCGCGACCTTCGGGACGAGGGTCTGCTGGAGTTCAGGCGGGGCCGCGGGGTCAGCGTGGCGGGGCGGGCGGACGGCCGCGCCCTGCTCGCGCAGCGGGCCCGCGAGCTGCTGGAGGAGGCCAGGAAGTACGGCTACGGCCGCGAGGACCTCATCGCCATCCTGGAGAAGCTGCCATGAATCCCGGAGCCGCCGCCGTAGTCTGGGCCTTCCGCGGGCTGCCCGACAGCGCCACCATCATGCTGCGCGGCGGCGAGTGCCCGGTCATCGGTCACCGCTCCGGCGGCCGGCTCACGATCACCGCCGAACGCGGCGCATCCCTCATCAACGCCCTCATCGCGGAGCCAGTGGACCAATGAAACGACCTCTCCTCATCTTCATCGTCCTGGCCTTCGGGCTGTCGTGGGCGGTGGCCCTGCCCCTCTGGCTCGGCAAGGGACTGGCCTCGCCGCAGCTGGCCTGGGTGGCCACGCTCATGATGTTCACGCCCACAGCCGGCGTGCTCGGGGCGTGGGCCGTCTCACGCACGCCGTTCCGCGAGTGGGCCAGGCAGACCGGGCTCACCTTCGGCGACCGCAAGAAGCGCACAGTCGTGCTGCTGGTCGTCACCTGGCTCGGGGTGCCGCTGCTGGCGTTCCTCGCGATGGGGCTCAGCGCCGCCGTCGGGCTGGTCTCGCTGGACCTCGGGCAGTTCAGCCTGCTCAGATCCGCGCTGCGGGCGCAGGGCGTGCAGGCGCCCGCCGACCTCGGCACGGTGGCCGTGCTCCAGATCGTGGTGGCGGTCGTCGCCGGGCCCGTGCTGAACGCGATCCCGGCACTGGGGGAGGAGTGGGGCTGGCGCGGCTGGCTGCTGCCCCGGCTCGTCTCCTCGAACGGCATGCTCGCCGGGCTGGTCTTCAGCGGCGCCGTCTGGGGCGTCTGGCACGCCCCCCTCACCCTTCTGGGCTACAACTACCCGCGCCTCGGCTCCTGGTCGGCGCTGTTCTTCATCGGCTTCTGCGTGCTGTCCGGGGTGCTGATCGGGTGGCTGCGGCTGCGTACGGGCAGCGTGTGGCCGTCCGTCGTGGCCCACGGCTCCCTGAACGCGGTCGCCCCGCCCGCCATGCTGCTCGGTGACGCCGCCGCGCCGCCGAACGAGGTGCTGGCCGGCGTGACCGGCCTCGTCGGCTGGGTCCTGCTGGCACTGGTCGGCGCGGCCCTGCTCCGCTTCTATCCGGTACGCCGGCCGCAACCGGTCGCCTGATCGGGCACGCGCTCAGGCGAGTATCGCGTACACCACCAGCGCCGTGGCCGTGGCGGTCTCCACGAGCGCGCCCAGCACGTCACCCGTGATCCCGCCGAGGCGCCGCCGCGCGTGCCGGAGCAGCAGCAGGGCGGCGCCCAGCCCGGCGAGCAGGCCGAGCGGCAGCACGATTTGGCCCCACGCCACCGGGTCATCATCCGGCAGGACGCCCATGGCGAGGACGGCGACGCCGAGCAGGGTGATCAGGGTGACGAGCCAGACGGCGGGGCGGCGTACCGTGCCCGCGACCATCGCCCCGAGCCCGTCGGGGCGTGCGGCGGGGACGCCCGCCCGGCAGGCCCACGTAAGGGCCAGCCGCCCGGCCACGCAGGCCGTCACGAACGCCGCGAACCCGGCATCGGCCGCCGCGATGACCTGGATGACCAGCGTCAGCACCAGGGTCATCACCCCGAACGGCCCGATGTCCGACTTTTTCATGATGTCGAGCGCCTCGGCGGCGGGCTTGCCGCTGCCCAGCCCGTCGGCCAGGTCGGCGAGCCCGTCCAGGTGCAGCCCCCGGGTCAGCACGGCCAGCAGCCCGACCGCCAGCGCCGCCCCCAGCAGCGGCGGCCCGGGCAGGAGCAGCGGCAGCCCGGCGACCAGGCCGAGCGCGAGCCCGACTGCCGGAGCCAGTGCCATCGCGTGCCCCGCGACCTCCCGATCCACCCGCTCGACCCGTGCCGGGAAGATGCTGAGCGTGCCGATCGCTAGCCACAGCCCATGCCAAAGGCGCATAAGCGACGATCGTAGGCCCACTAGTGTGGCGGGATGCACGTGGTTGAACTCGAAGGCGTAGGTGTCCGAGTTGTCGGAAAGTCGCTGCTTGACGGCGTCGATTGGCAGGTGGCCTACGGCGACCACTGGGTGATCCTCGGCCCCAACGGCGCGGGCAAGACGACGCTGCTCTCGCTCGCGGGCGCCGTACGGCATCCCAGTGAGGGCACGGTCAAGGTGCTCGGCCACAGGCTCGGCCGGGTGGACATGCGGGGGCTGCGCCGCCACATCGGCCTCGTCGCGGCCAGCCAGCGGCTGATCGACGAGGAGCTGATGGAGCAGGAGGGGGCGACCGCGCACACCGTGGTGCTCACCGGGCACACGGGGACAAGCGTTCCGCTCTGGGACAAGTACGGCGACGCCGAGCGGGACAGGGCCCACCGGCTGCTGGCCGACCTGGGCTGCAAGGACCTGGCGGACCGGCCGTTCCGGGTCTGCTCGCAGGGCGAGCGGGCCAGGATCAGGGTGGCCAGGTCGCTGATGGCGGACCCGGCGGTGCTGCTGCTCGACGAACCGTTCGCGGGGCTGGACCTGCCGGCCAGGGAAGACCTCATCACCGCGGTCGAAGACCTGGCCAGGACCAGGCCCGTCCTCACCACCGTGACGGTCACCCACCACCTGGAGGAGGTGCCCGCGACGACCACGCACGCCATGCTCATGCGTGACGCCGGGGTGCTGGCCGCGGGTCCGGTGGACGACGTGCTCACCCCCGCCAACCTCTCCGACTGCTTCGGCCGCCCCCTGCACGTGGACCGCCTCGACGGCCGCTGGTACGCCAGAGCCGTCCGCCCCTGACCCCTCCCGGCTCGCCACAGCCCGGGCGAGCGTCCCCCTAGCCGCTCACCGCTCGCCACAGCCCGGGCGAGCCTCCCGCGCCCCCCTTGGCCGCTCACAGCTCGAGAAGGCGTCCGGCGACCACCAGCACCACGTACTCGGATTCCGCGGCGAGGCGTTCGTTGAGGCGTCCGAGCGCGTCCCTGAAGGCCCGCCCGCTGGCCGTGGCGGGCACCACGCCCATCCCCACCTCGTCGGACACCGCCACGATCCGCACCGGCGCCTGCCGCCACGCCGCCACGAGCGCGTCACAGCGCTCACCGACCGGGGCGCGGTCCCCCTCCCAGGCCCCGTGCTCGTCGAACACCGCCGCCAGCCACGTCCCGAGCCCGTCGACCAGCAGCGGTGTGGAGGCGCTCCGGATGGCCGCGGCGAGGTCGGTGGTCTCGACGGTGGCCCAGTGCGCGGGCCGCCGCTCCCGATGCGCCCGCACCCGCGCCGCCCACTCGCCGTCGCCCGCGCCGCCCGGTCCCGTGGCGACATAAGTGACGTACGGCTCCGCCGCCAGCCGCAGCTCCGCCTCAGCCGACTTCCCCGACCGCGAGCCGCCCAGCAACAGCGCCCGCCACGGCGCCCCACCCTCAGGGCGGGCGGGTGACGGCCGACCGGGCTCGATCTCCAACTCCGTCCCGTCGGGAACGGCGAGCGCGCCCCACAACCGCAGCCGCCTGCCCAGCTCCTCCTCCGAGCGGACCCGGTGATCCAGCCCGACGGCCACCACCAGGGTCCGGTCGTCCACCAGCCCCGCCCGCCGCAGCTCCCCGAGCCGTTCCGGCCGGTCGAGCAGGTCGATCAGCACGATGTCGTATCGGGAAGGGCCGTCCGCGGGGACCGTGTGGCCGGGCGGGAGGCAGAGCAGCCGGGAGCCGTCGGGGCAGACCAGCCCCAGCCCGCCGGCGCAGGACCGGTACCCGGCAGGCAGGTCGCCGTGCGGGAAGCGGGCCACGCCGTCCACGATCAGCTCGAGCGGGCGCCGGTTGCCGGACGGGAGCCCGGCGCACGAGGCGCACCGGCACCCGGGCTCCGGCCATCCCGTACCGCCTGCCGTACCGGAGAGAAGGATTTTCACCGCGCCGAGCGTACAAACCGCCGCACGTTCCTCCCACAGCCGGCTGGCTCATCGATGCTGGAACGTTCCAGGTCGGCGGCCGGCGGTCCTGGAGCGGCGGCGGGTGGCCGCCACGGCGCCGCCCGCCAGCAGGGCGAGGGCGCCCGCGCCGCCCGCGATCAGCGTGATCGGCAGGCCGGGCCTGGAGCCGGCGGCTGCGGCCGTCAGCTCGGTGCCGCCCTTCTCCCTGGACGGGTAGTCCGCGACCGCCACCACGGCGCCCTGGCCGTTCACGCGGACCTTGGCGGCGGAGGCGAGGAGCTGTGCGGCGGTGGCGTTCTCGGCGCCCGCGACGCACTTCAGCAGCCCCTGCCCGGGAGGCCGCTCGCCGGGGTACGCGTCGGCGTCCCCGTCGCCGAAGTCCACCGCCACCACCACGCGCTTGTGCCCGGACGCGGCCGCGTCCTTGCCGCACACCGCCTGGAACGACGGCAGGTCCCCGCCGGGCGACTCGCCCGCCGCCCCGTCCGGAGCCACGGAGAAGCGCCACCCGAGGACGGAGCCGTCCGGCGGGGAGTCGCCGGCGGTCGCGGCCAGCCATGCCGTGCCGTCGCTCTGCCGCACGCTCCACGTACGCGCGGCCCCTGGATCAGCAGGGGCGGAGTGGGGGAAAGAAAGTAATGCGGCCGCCCCGAGGGCGGCTCCGGCCGCAACACGATACGCGCGCAGCATCGATTGACCTCCGAACTCGGGAGTAGGGTTCCAGTGCCTGCGGAGGGTGCACAGGCGAACCCGCGGAAAAGGAGCGTATGGCATGACATGGCGGTGGCGTTATGAAAATGCAAATGGTGGTGAGGTGACCGATCGCCCTTTGCCGCGAGAAGTTTTCCCGAGCCAGGCGGATGCGGAGTCCTGGCTCGGCGAGAACTGGCGTGACCTGCTCGAATCCGGAGTCGAGCAGGTGGCGTTGCTCGACGAGGACCGCGTGGAGTACACGGGATTGTCATTGCGCCCCGAGTGAGTCCGGGTAATGGAAAAACCCCTTGAGCGCCATTGTGGCTCAAGGGGTTTTTGCCGGGGTACGGGTTACGGGCGGGTACGCGGGCTCTGCGTCTTGGCCGGGTCGCGCTCCACCACCGGGCCGAGCACGTCGTCGATCCGCTTGAGCACGTCGGCGTCCAGCTTGACGCCCGACGCCTTCACGTTGTCGCGCACCTGCTCGGGCCGGCTGGCACCGACGATGGCGCTGGAGACGTTCGGGTTCTGCAGCACCCAGGCGATGGCCAGCTGCGCCATGCTCAGGCCGAGGTCCGCGGCGATCGGCTTGAGCTCCTGGACACGGGTCAGTACGTCGTCGTTCATGAACCGGGCGATCATGGCGCTGCCGCTTTTGTCGGTCGCCCGCGAGCCCTCAGGCGGCTGCTGCCCGGGCAGGTACTTGCCCGTGAGGACGCCCTGGCCGATCGGCGACCAGACGATCTGGCCCACGCCCTCCTTCTCGCTCAGCGGCACGATCTCGCCCTCGATGATCCGCCAGAGCATCGAGTACTGGGGCTGGTTCGAGACGATCCGGTCGAAGCCCATCTCGTCGGCGATCTTCAGGGCCTGGGCGATCTGGTCGGCGTTCCACTCGCTGACGCCGATGTAGAGGACCTTGCCCTGGCGTACGAGGTCGTCGAACGTCTTGAGCGTCTCCTCGAGCGGCGTCTCGTAGTCGAAACGGTGCGCCTGGTACAGGTCGACGTAGTCGGTCTGGAGGCGGCGCAGCGAGCCGTTGATGGACTCGGTGATGTGCTTGCGTGACAGGCCGCGGTCGTTCTGGCCGGGGCCGGTCGGCCAGTAGACCTTGGTGAAGATCTCCAGCGACTCCCTGCGCACGCCCTTCAGCGCGCGGCCGAGCACCTCCTCGGCCTTCGTCGCCGCGTAGACGTCCGCGGTGTCGAACGTGGTGATGCCCTCGTCGAGCGCCGCCTGCACGCACAGCTTGGCGGCATCCTCCTCGACCTGGGAGCCGTGGGTCAGCCAGTTTCCGTAACTGATCTCGCTTACTTTGAGACCGCTGCGACCGAGGTGTCGGAATTCCATGGGTCTGACCTTAATGCCGAGTCATGTGGTGATCGGTTTCGGGATAGGGTGCGCGACGTGCTGAAGCTCGTACGGCTGGCGCTGACGGCGGCCATCCTGACCGCGATTGCGGTGCGGCTGCGCCGGCGCGCCCAGATGCCCGACAGGCAGCCTTCACCCCCACCGGCGCCGCGACCGGCAGGGAGCACGCGGATCGGCCTGGTGTGGGCCGCCATCGCGGGGATCGTGGCGCTGACGCTGGGGGCCGCCCTGATCCCTGCGGAGCCGAGAGAGGCGGCCGCGCTGGAGTGGCGCGCCTACCAGGCCGGGCAGGCGGCGCTCACGGCTGGGACAGAGCGCTCGCCCGCTCCCGCCACCGGACCGCCCGCCACGAGCACCCCGCCGCCGGTCCCCACCGCCGTCCCCACCCGGCCGCCGGCCGAGATCCCCGACCCCAACTGCTCGCCCGCCCGGCGCCCGGTCACCGTGCGGCCGATCGACCCTGAGGTCAAGCGGGCCGTGGACCGGCAGTGGCGGCGGATCGAGCGGTGGCTGAGGGCGAAGGCGCCCAGGACGTACCGGACTCTCGCCGGACCTGGCAGGGCGCGCACGATCGCGATCGCCGAGTCGCAGATGGGCGTGGACTTCCCCGACGACCTGAGGGCCTCACTCCTGCGCCACAACGGCTCGCGGGGGCGGTCGGTCCTCGGCTTCTGGTACGACGGCGCCGACGCTCTCAGCGTCCGCCAGATCAGGGACACCTGGCGCCGGCTCTGTTCCTGGGAGCGCACCGACCTCGGGAGCGACCCCGCCACCGAATACTGGAACGGCCGGATGATCCCGTTCCTCCATTTCGCCGAGCGTGACTCGGAGAACATGGAGTACGCCGTGGTGGACTCCGCCGGGGGCGCCGTCGGATGGGACGACACGGTCTCCGGCATGGCGCCTCGCCTGCAGTCCACGTACGCGCTGCTGCGGGCCGTCGCCGACGCCCTGGAGCACGGCAGGGCGGTCGACGGCTGGCGGCCCGCAGTCCAGCGAGGGGTGCTGCGCTGGGACGACACCGGGGGCGGCAGCCCGTGAAGGCCGGTGCGGCTATTTCTTCGGCGGCACCGGCTTGCCGCCCGGCAGCACCGTGGGCGGCGGGAAGCGGAGCTTGCGGATCTGCAGGGCCCGCATCGCCGCGTAGAAGCCCACGCCCCTGAGGCTCTCGTCGGGCAGCTTCGCCGCCACCTCCCGCTTCACCTTCCAGGCCACGTAGACCGAGGTGAACAGCACGCCGATCATCATGATCGGCCACCCGATGCTGACCACGTAGCCCAGCACCTGGGCGCGGATCGTCATCGGCCACGGGATCCACGTCGCCAGCAGGATCAGTAGCGAGAAAGGCAGGAAATACTGGCTCGGCAGCCGCCGGGAGTCGACCCAGTTACGCGCGAACTTGCGCGCCGGGCCCTTGTCGCGAACGGGAAGATACTTCTCGTCGCCCGCGAGCATGCCCTTGCGGGCCCTCTCGCGTTCGGCGGCCTGCTTGGTCCGCATTTGGCGATAGGCCTCTTTGCGGTCCTTGGGCGCATGGACCGGCTGGCGCCGCCTGCTTTCCTGCTCACGGCGCTTGGGTGTGGGACGACCTTTACCTTGGGGCTTAGGATCGTCATCGGGGACGGGGGTGTCGTCCACGGAGGTTTGGGAACGGCGTCGCAACACGACGTCAACCCTACCTGGACTGCAACTTAGTGACGCCCTCGTGCGTTATGCGTAGGGTAATCCCAAGGCGGCTGCGCTGCATTGGGTGAACACCAGCACGACCTAGAAGGGGACGGCCGACGCGCATGAGCGTGATGAAGAGACTTTCGATGATCTTCAAGTCCAAGGCCAACAAGGCCCTGGACAAGATGGAGGATCCACGCGAGACCCTTGACTACTCCTATCAGCGGCAGCTCGAGCTGCTGCAGAAGGTGCGCAGGGGTGTGGCCGACGTCGCCACGTCGCGCAAGAGGGTGGAGCTCCAGATGACCGGCCTCGAGAAGCAGGCCCAGCGCTACGAGGAGCAGGGCCGCAAGGCGCTGTCCGTGGGGCGCGAGGACCTGGCCCGCGAGGCGCTGCAGCGGCGCGCCAATCTGCAGACGCAGATGGCCGACCTCAAGCTGCAGCACGACAACCTGCAGGCCGAGGAGGAGAAGCTGACCACGGCTTCCCAGCGGCTGCAGGCCAAGGTCGACGCCTTCCGTACGAAGAAGGAGACGATCAAGGCCACCTACACCGCCGCCGAGGCGCAGACCCGCATCAACGAGGCGTTCTCCGGCATCTCCGAGGAGATGGGCGACGTCGGCCTGGCGATCCAGCGTGCCGAGGACAAGACGGCGCAGATGCAGGCCCGTGCGGGCGCGATCGACGAGCTGCTGGCCAGCGGCGCGCTCGACGACTACACCGGCACCCGCGGCGACGACATCCAGGCCGAGCTCGACCGCATGGGCGGCGGCATGGACGTCGAGCTGGAGCTGGCCAGGATGAAGGCCGAGCTGGGCCAGGGCCCCGCGCCGCAGAGCGCCATCGAGCAGGGCCAGCCGCAGCAGCAGGCCCAGCCCCAGGCGCAGCCGCAGCAGCACGGTCAGAGCCACACCCAGCAGCTTCGCCAGCCCGGGGAGCCCGCATGATTGTCAGGATCATGGGCGAGGGCCAGGTGGAGATCTCCGCCGACGACATCGTGGTGCTCAACGAGCTCGACACCGAGCTCGAGGCGGCCATCGAGGTCGGCGACGAGCCGGTCTTCCGCGCCAAGCTGCACGCGCTGCTCGACAAGGTGCGCCAGGTGGGCAAGGCGCTTCCCGACGACAGCCTTGAGCCGTCAGAGCTGATCCTTCCCCCCGCGGACGCCTCGATCGAGGAGGTCCGGGAGATGCTGGGCGACCAGGGCCTTATCCCGGGCTGAGCCATGGGCACGCGGTTCGCGTCCGACCGCGGGTTGACCACCCGCATGGCCGTGACGATGTTCCTGCTCGGGTTGCTCTATGTCGTGTTCGTCGGCGTCCTGATCGCACTCGGCGTGCGGGCGCTGACCGTGCTGGTGATAGCCGGGGGCCTGCTGTTCGTGCAGTACTTCCTGTCCGACCGCATCGCCCTGTTCGCGATGCATGGGCGGGAGGTCTCGCCGCAGGAGGCCCCCGAGTTGCACGGCCTGATCGACCGGCTGTGCGCGCTCGCCGACATGCCCAAGCCGCGGGTGGCGATCGCGGAATCCGACGTCCCCAACGCGTTCGCCACCGGCCGCAACCAGAAGAACGCCGTCGTCTGCGTGACGACCGGCATCCTGCGCCGCCTGGAGCCTCAGGAGCTCGAAGGCGTGCTCGCACACGAGTTGTCGCACGTCGCGCACCGCGACGTCGCCGTCATGACCGTCGCCTCATTCCTGGGCATCGTGGCGGGGCTCATGACCAGGTTCGCCCTCTACACGGGGCTCGGGGGCCGCCGCAACGGCAACCAGGGCGGCTTGCCCGTCGGCCTGATCATCCTGCTCGTCTCCGTCGCCGTGTACGCCATCAGCTTCCTGCTCACCCGCGCCCTGTCGCGCTACCGTGAGCTGTCGGCCGACCGCGCGGGCGCGCTGCTCACGCAACGCCCGTCCGCCCTGGCCAGCGCGCTGGTGAGGATCAGCGGCGACATGGCGAGGATTCCGACCCAGGACCTGCGCGAGGCGGCGCCGTTCAACGCCTTCTACTTCGCCCCGGCGGCCCGCCCTGGCGAGTCGCTGGCGAACCTGTTCTCCACCCACCCGTCGCTCGACCGGCGGCTGGAGCAACTGGCGAACATCTCCAAGCAGCTCGGAAGGGGCTGAACCCCGATGAGCTGGCTCGACGCGCTGCTTGGCCGGTCGAAACCGGCCAAGCCCAACCTCGACGCGCTGTTCGCGCTGCCGTCCGCCGCCGTGACGCTGCAGGCCGCGACCGGGTTCGTGCCCACCGGCCGCGGCTCGGTGGCGTTCAGGGCCGCGGAGGGCGGCGCGTTCGCCACGCTCGAACGCGACGTCAAGGCGCTGCTCGGCGAGCGCGTCGAGGAGTCGCACGACTCCTACGGCTACACCTGGCTCCTGGTGCGCCGCTCGCCCGACGAGCTCGGCGACCTGGTCACCGAGCTGCACGCGGTCAACTCGTCGCTGGAGTCGGCAGGGTTCGGGCCCTCCCTGCTCTGCTCGCTGGTGTCCTTCGCCGGTCAGGACGACGGCGGGCGGCTGGCGATCGTGTACCTCTACAAGCGCGGGACGTTCTACCCGTTCGCCCCGCTTTCCGGGCAGCGGCGAGACAACGCGCTCGAACTCCAGGTGAGAGGCGTCCTCGAGGGGGAGCTGCCACTGGAGAAGGACCTCAGCCGCTGGTTCCCGGTCTGGGGCGCGCCCGGTCTCTGACAGAGCCGACCGCTACTCCGGGTGATCTAATGATCACGTGGAGCGAAGGTTGTACGTGCTCGCGGCCTGCGCGCTCATCGTGGCGGCGGTGCTGGGCAGCGCGTGGATCACCGGCCAGTTCACCTCGCCGGAGGTCGACAGGACCGACGGGTACGTCAGCGAGCTGGCCGCCCGCGACCAGCCGTGGACGCGCCTGTTCCGGGTCAGCGACGCGCTGTCGGGGCTGGCGTGCGCGTTGGGGGTGGCGCTGGTGCCGAGGGCGGCGCGCGAGGGGCGGGGCTGGCTGGCGCTGGCCGCCTTCGGGCTGCTCACCCTCGCGTCCGGGCTGTTCCCGCTGGACTGCGCCACGCTGAGCGATCCGTCCTGCGGGCGGCGGTCCATGTCGTCCGCCCACTACGCGCACCTGGTGGCGGGCATGCTGGCCACGGCCGCCGTGCTGGCCGCGATGGTGCTGCTCAGCGCGCGATGGCGCTCGTGGGTGTCGTGGCTGTTCACGTGGCTGGGGCTGGCGGCCACGCTGCTCGTGCTGTCGGCGCACGCCGACCGGCACGGGGTGGGGATCGCGCACCGGGCGCAGCTGACGTTGTTCGCGATCTGGCTGGTGTACGCGGCGCTCCACCTGCTCGTCTCGGACGACGTGACCGCCCGCACGACGGCGTCGCCCGGGGACGTACGGCCGCATGTGGTCGAGCAGGGAGCCGGGCCCGCCTTGCTCATCACCGCGGGGCTCGGGGGCGCCTGGTTCCACTGGGACGCCGTGGCCGCCCGGCTGGCCGCGACTCATCGCGTCATCCGCTTCGACCGCCCGGGTCTCGGCCTCAGCCCGTGCTCGCCCGACCCGCCCACCCTGTACGGCGAGGCCGCCCGCCTGGCCGCGCTGGCCCCCGCGCACCCGGATCGGGTGATCGTCGTCGCCCAGGGCGTGGCCTGCTGGCACGCCGAGGCGTTCGCCAGGCTGCACCCGCTCCGCGTGGCCAAGCTCGTCCTGGTCGACCCGGCGGACGCCGGTGAACGCAGGCTGTTCGCGCCGGCCGCGAGCGCCGGCCGGTGGCTGCCCGCGCTGGGCGGCACGTGGGGCGCGGCCGCCCTGGCCCGCCTCGCGGGGCCCGTGGCGCACCGGCTGCTCACCGGCGTGCGCGACCCGTACGGCGTCTACCGCGTGGGCAAGGTGCTCGCCGCGGTGGCGGGGGAGTGGCTGGCCCGCCGCGACATGGCCGACGACCTGCGCCGGATGAGGGCGGACAGGCCGATCCCCGACGTACCGGTCACGGTGATCAGCACGGGCGCGCGCAGCACGGCCCGGCAGGCCGGCCTCCTGTCCGCCCGGCTCGTACGCCTGCCTGAATCCAGGCACCGGGTACAGCTGCGGAATCCCCAGGCGATCGCCGACGCCGTCTCGGACGCACCTGACGGCGTGGCGGGCCAAGAGGGCAGAGCATGCAGCTGAGCCGGGCGCGTGGGCGGTCCGTTCCAGCCGCATATGGGCCGAGCGCGTGGTCTCCGTTCCGGCCGCATATGGGCCGTGCGTCCTAGGATCGATGCGGAACCCGATCTGAGGGGGTAGGCGTGGACATCACCGTCGTCGGCGAAGGCGCCGTGCTGGCCGCACCCGACATCCTGCGGCTGCACGCGGGCGTCGAGGTCCGCAGGGCCTCCGCCGCGGAGTCCTTCAGCGCCGCCAGATCCGCCGCCGCCCGGCTGGCCGAGGCGCTGGCCAGGGCGGGCGTCGCCGCGGAGGACGTGCGCACGGTGGAGCTGTCGCTGGGGCCGGAGTACGAGTCATACCCCAAGGTGGCCGCGTACCGGGCCGTCCAGGGCGTGGAGGTGGTCGTCCGCGACCTGACGCGGGCCGATCACGTCATCGACACGGTGGCCGGAGTAGGGGAGGAGGCCAGGCTGAACGGTGTGGCGTTCGAAGTGTCCGACTCGTCCGGCTTCATGAAGGAGGCCAGGGCGAGGGCGTTCCGGGACGCCGCCGCCAAGGCCGCCCACTACGCCGAGCTGGCAGGGCGCCCCCTGGGCAGGGTGGTCTCGGTCAGTGAGGAGCTCAAGGGCGGCGGCCCGCAGCCCCTGCGTCACATGGCCCTGGCGGCGGCCGAGAGCGATGCGTCCATCAGCCCCGGTCGCCAGACGCTGACGGTGACCGTCCGGCTCGGCTACGACTTCGCCTAGACCTGTTTCTCCGCACGTCACCGCGACCGCCCCGCGCTCCTGCGTCACGCATGGCCGGCCCCGCGCCGGGCGGTGTGTGCGGAGAACGGCCTAGACGGCTTCGGCGGAGAGTGAGTCGAGCCAGTCGAGCAGGCGCGCGCCCTGGCGGTTCATGATGCCGGGGTCGCGCAGGGCGTTGGCCAGCAGGGACATGCCCTGGTAGGCGCCCACCAGCGTCAGGGCGAGCCCCTCCGGGTCGGGCAGCCCGAGCTCCCTGAACTGGCGTTCGGCCCAGTCGATCAGCAGCCTGATGACTCTGCCCGCCTCCACATCCAGGCCGCCCTCGTCGCGTTTGTCGAGCTCGGCGGCGAGCGTTCCGGTCGGGCAGCCGTAGCGGGCGGCGAGGTCGCGCTGGCTGACCCAGGCCTCGACCAGGCTCCTGAGTCGTTCCCTCGGGTCGCCGAGGCGGTCCAGGCGGTCGGTGAGAAGCTCCAGCTGCCGGGCGTGCTCGGCGAGCGCGGCCGCGACCAGCTCGTCCTTGGTCTTGAAGTAGTAGTACACGTTGCCCACCGGGACGTCGGCGGCGCGCGCGATGTCGGCGATGGTGGTGCGCTCGGCCCCCTGCCGGTGCACGACCTGGGCGGCGGCGGCCATCAGCCGCTGCCGCTTGGCGGAGGCGGCCTTCACCCGGGAGCGCGTCGAGTCAGTCACCTGACTAACTATAGGTGCCGGAGTCGTGCTATGGTCCTTCACGAGTGAGTCAGCCGACTAACTAACTTTGAGGGGAATCATCATGATCGTCGTCACGGGAGCCACGGGAAACGTCGGCAGGACGCTGGTCCGGCTGCTGGCCGAGGCGGGCGAAGAGGTCACCGCGGTGTCGCGCCGCATCACCGGCGCGGACGTGCCCGAGGGCGTGCGCGCGGTCGCCGCCGACCTGGCCGACCCCGGGAGCATGCGCCCGGCTCTGCAGGGTGCCGAGGCGGTGTTCCTGCTCACGAGTGGCGATCTGTTCGCCGCGGAGCCCAAGGAGATCGTCGCCGCGGTCAGCGGGCCGGGCAGGATGGTCCTGCTCTCGTCGCAGGGTGTGGTGACCCGTCCGGAGAGCGCGTCCCACGGCCGCTTCGGAGCGGAGGTCGAACGCGCGGTCATGAACTCGGGCGCGCGATGGACGATCCTGCGGCCGGGCGGATTCGCCTCCAACACGTTCGCGTGGGCCGAGCCGGTTCGAGCGAGCCGCACGGTCGCCGCGCCGTTCGGCGACGTCGGGCTGCCGGTCATCGACCCCGACGACATCGCCGAGGTCGCGGCCACGGTGCTGCGCGAGCCCGGCCATGACGGCCGGATCTACGAGCTCACCGGGCCGGAGCTGGTGACCCCGCGCCAGAGCGCCGCCGCCATCGGGGAGGCGCTCGGCGAGGTGGTCGCGTTCGTGGAGCAGAGCCGCGAGGAGGCCCGGGCTCAGATGCTCGCGTTCATGCCGGAGCCGGTCGCGGACACCACTTTGGCCATCCTCGGCGAGCCGACCCCGGCCGAACAGCGGATCAGCCCGGACGTCGAGCGCGTGCTCGGCCGGGCTGCCCGCCCGTTCGCCGCCTGGGCCCGGCGCAACGCCGCGGCCTTCCGCTGAACGCGCCGCAGCGGGCCGCGACGGCGCCGGGCGCCATCGGACCCGCTGCCCGGCGCCATGCTCCTCCCCGCGCCCGCTTCGGGGGCTACGGGAGTGCCAGCATGCGGTCCAGGGCGACCTTGGCCCAGTGGGCGGTGTCCTCGTCCACCGTGATCTGGTTGACGACCTCGCCCAGCACCAGAGACTCCAGGGCCCACACCAGGTGCGGCAGGTCGATCCGGTTCATGGTCGAGCAGTAGCACACCGTCCTGTCCAGGAACGAGATGCTCTTGTCGGGGAACGTCTGGGCCAGGCGCTTGACCAGGTTGAGCTCCGTGCCGATCGCCCAGCTCGAGCCCGCAGGCGCCGCCTCAAGCGTCTTGATGATGTGCTCGGTGGAGCCCACGTGGTCGGCCTTGAGCACGACCTCGTGCCGGCACTCGGGGTGCACCAGGACGTTCACGCCGGGGATGCGGGAGCGTACGTCGTCCACCGAGTCGGCCGTGAAGCGGCCGTGCACCGAGCAGTGGCCGCGCCACAGGATCATCCTCGCCCGCTCCAGCTGCTCCTGGGTGAGGCCGCCGTTCGGGCGGTGGGGGTTCCAGACGACGCAGTCCTCCAGGGACATGCCCATCTCCAGCACCGCGGTGTTACGGCCCAGGTGCTGGTCGGGCAGGAACAGCACCTTCTCGCCGCGCGAGAACGCCCAGTCCAGGGCGCGGCGGGCGTTGGAGGAGGTGCAGACCGCGCCGCCGTTCCTGCCGCAGAAGGCCTTGATGTCGGCGCTGGAGTTCATGTACGTGACCGGAATCACCTGGTCGACCAGGCCGGCGTCCTCCAGGGCGTCCCAGCACTCCTCGACCTGGTCGAACGTGGCCATGTCCGCCATCGAGCACCCGGCCGCCATGTCAGGCAATATCACCTTCTGCGGATCGGCCGTCAGGATGTCGGCCGACTCGGCCATGAAGTGCACCCCGCAGAAGACGATGAACTCCGCCTCCGGCCGGGCCGCCGCCTGCTGGGCCAGCTTGAACGAGTCGCCCGTCACATCGGCGAACTGGATGACCTCGTCGCGCTGGTAATGGTGCCCGAGCACGAACAGGCGGTCGCCGAGCGCCTCCTTCGCCTTCCTGGCCCGCTCCACCAGGTCGGGGTCGGAGGCGGGCGGCAGCTCGCCCGGGCACTCGACCCCCTTCTCGCTGTGCGGATCGGCGCCCCGGCCGAGGACGAAGAGCGGCAGCCCAGTCTGGGTGGCCATGGCCATACCCCCTTATCGTCGAATTGACGATACTCATGATGGCACACGGACGAACCTGCTTATTACGGGGGCGGGCGCTCCGGGAATGTGTGGCATGGGCCAGGTGTTGGTAGCGTCATTAGTAGGACGTCAGAAACAGACAGCCGGGTTAGGGAGTCAGCAGATGACGGTTGAGAGCAGCGAGACCACGGCGCAGGGCCTGATCCTGACTGACGCGGCCGCCGCCAAGGTCAAGAGCCTGCTCGAGCAGCAGGGCGAGGAAGGTCTGCAGCTGCGGGTCGCCGTGCAGCCGGGCGGTTGCTCCGGTCTGCGCTACCAGCTCTTCTTCGACGACCGGTCGATGGACGGCGACGTGGTGTCGGACTTCGGGGGCGTCGGGGTGGTCACCGACCGCATGAGCGCTCCCTACCTGATGGGGGCCACGATCGACTTCGTGGACACCATCGAGAAGCAGGGCTTCACCATCGACAACCCCAACGCCACGGGCTCCTGCGCCTGTGGTGACTCGTTCAACTAGTCGGTGGCCGCATGGTCCCGCTTGCTTTAAGCGAGCGGGACCTTCGCGTATTCTCGTTGGGCTCATTGGCCTGCTGACAACGAGGAAGAAGAATCCCGTGCGCATCGCCGTTACCGGCTCCATCGCGACAGACCACCTGATGACCTTCCCAGGAAGTTTCGGCGACCAGCTGATCGCCGAGCAGCTTGACCGGGTGTCACTCTCATTCCTGGTCGATGACCTTCAGATCCGTCGCGGCGGTTGCGCCGCGAACATCGCGTTCGGCATGGCCTGCCTGGGCCTGAAGCCGGTGCTCGTGGGCGCCGTCGGCAACGACTTCGCCGACTACCGGTCGTGGCTGGAGCGCCACGGCGTCGACTGCGACTCCGTGCACATCTCGGAGACCCAGCACACCGCGCGCTTCCTGTGCACCACCGACCAGCACCACAACCAGATCGCCTCGTTCTACACCGGCGCCATGGCCGAGGCGCGGCTCATCGAGCTGCAGCCCGTCGCCAGCCGCCTGGGCAGCCTCGACCTGGTGCTGATCAGCCCCAACGACCCCGACGCGATGCTGCGCCACACCGACGAGTGCCGCCAGCGCGGCATCCCGTTCGCCGCGGACATCTCCCAGCAGCTCGCGCGCATGGAGGACGAGCAGATCCGCCAGCTCGTCGACGGCGCCGCCTACCTCTTCTCCAACGACTACGAGAAGGGGCTCATCGAGCAGAAGACCGGCTGGTCCGACGAGGAGATCCTGCACCGGGTCGGCGTCCGGGTCACCACGCTCGGCCCGAAGGGCGCCGTCATCGACCGGAGGGGCGAGCCGTCCATCGCCGTCGCCCCCGCCCCCGAAAGGGGCAAGGCCGACCCCACCGGCGTCGGTGACGCCTTCCGCGCCGGGTTCCTGTCGGGCCTGGCCTGGGGGCTGCCGCTGGAGCGCTGCGGCCAGATCGGCAACCTGACCGCCACCCACGTGCTCGAACGCGTCGGCGGCCAGGAGTACGAGCTCGGCCAGCAGGTCTTCCTCGAGCGTTTCGCCGCCGCCTACGGCGCCGGCGCCGCGGCGGAGGTCGCCGAGTTCGTCCGCTGCTACCACCCGTAACATGACAAGCCGCCCCGCCCGGCATGCGGCGGGGCGGCGTCTCGCGGCCCTGGCTCTTCCGGTACGGCCCAGCGCCTCGTCAGCCCCTCGCGTACACGTGGTGCATGAACTCGGCGAGCTGGGCGTCGGGCAGGTGCCTGGCCAGGTCGGACTCGCTGATCATGCCGACGATGCGGTCGTTCTCCAGCACCGGCAGCCGCTTGATCTGGTTCTCCTCCATCTTGGTGAGCGCCTCGTCCACGCTCGTGTCCGGAGTGACGAAGACGAGCCCGCCGGCCAGCTCGCCCGCCGTCACCTTCGACGGGTCGTGACCCGCCGCGATGCACTTGATCACGATGTCGCGGTCGGTGATGATGCCCTTCACGCGCTCGTCCGGCCCGCACACGGGCAGCGATCCCACGTCGCTGTTACGCATCAGCTGCGCCGCCCGGTCGAGTGTCTCGTGCGCCCCGATACACTCCGCTCCCGGACTCATCAGGTCACGGGCGGTCTCGTGCGGATGTCCGCTTGTCATGAGCTTTTCCCCCGAAGGTCGATGACTTCGTACGGGAAGCCCCTACCCACCCATTTGGGGAAAAGTCAGTAGTTGCGCCTCACGTGGATCGCCCAGCCGCCCTCGGGCAGCTCGTACGAACCCACGTGCCGGTGCGACTTCAGCCTGCACCACGCCGGAACGTCCGTATAAGCCGCCGGATCGTCGGCCAGCACGGCCACGACGGCGTTGAGCGGGACGTAGTTGATCTGCTCGGCGAGCATGATGATCGGGATCGGGCACTTCTTCCCGAGCGCGTCGATCGTCAGAGCCGGCTGGGTAACCTCGGTCATGCGACTCCCGCGTCCTGGCGGATGCGGCGCACCAGATCGGGCAGCACGGCGAGGAATCTGTCGACCTCGGCCGCGGAAGTGCCCCTGGGCAGCGACACCCGGACATTGCCATGCGTCAGCACGCCCATCGCTTCAAGAACGTGCGATGGACGAAGCGTACTAGCGGTGCACGAGCTTCCTGACGAAACCGCGAAACCAGCCTTGTCCAGCTCGGTCAGCAGCGCCTCGCCGTCGACGTACAGGCACGAAAAGGTCACGATGTGCGGCGCCCGCTCAACGGGGTCGCCGATGACCTCCACGTCCGGGACGATCTTCGGCACCGTCTCCCTGATCCTCCCGACGAGCTCGGACAGGCGCGCCTGCTCCTGCGCCGCCTCCGCGGCCATCGCGCGCAGGGCGGCCGCCGCCGCCACGATGCCGGGCACGTTCTCGAACCCCGGCACCCGCCGCCGCTCCCGCTCGTCCTCCGGCAGGAACGAGCGGAACCGCGTGCCCTTGCGCACCACCAGCACGCCCACCCCCGCGGGGCCGCCCCACTTGTGTGCGCTGGCGGTGAGCACCGACCAGCCGTCCGGTATCGGCATCCTGCCGGCCGTCTGCGCCGCGTCCACCAGCAGCGGAACCCCGTGGGACCGGCAGGCCGCGGCGGCCTCGGCCACCGGCTGCATCGTGCCGACCTCGTGGCTGGCCGTCTGCAGGCAGGCCAGCGCGGTGCCGGGACGGGAGACCGCCTCGGCGAAGCGGTCGAGGTCGACCCGGCCCGTCAGGTCCACGCCGACCGTCTCCACCGTGCCGCCGTCGCGTTCGTGCACCCCGCCGGCGTGCAGCACGCTGGAGTGCTCGACCGCGCTGGTCACCAGGTGGCGCCCGGCCCTGCGCCTGCCGTGTAGGGTGCCGAGGACGCCGAGATGCACGGCCTGTGTGCCGGATGAGGTGAACGACACCTCGTCCGGGCGCGCGCCGAGCGCCTCGGCCACCTCCGTGCGGGCCTGCTCGAGCAGCAGGTGCGCGCGGCGGGCCTGGCCGTACAGTCTCGCGGGGTCGGCCCAGCCGACGTCGATCGCCGCCAGCAGCGCCTCGCGTGCCTGAGGGTGGAGCGGCTCGCTCGAAGCCGCGTCGAAGTACGCCACGAGACTTATCGTCCCACTTGCGGCGCCATCGAGGGGTCGCGCGGTAGGGCGAGGCACCTGCACGCTAATGTGTCTGCAATCAGCTGTGCATCTGGAAATAGGAGCGCCCAAGAGAGAGACTCTTGGGCTTCATCTGTGGGGTAGGCGATCCGTGAGTCCGACTCGCCGTACGACGCGGCGTTCGTTGGCCCGGCGCAGGGTGCCGCGCGCCGCCGCTTTGGCGTTGCTGCTGGCCACTGCTACGGCGTGTGCTAATGACGTACCGAAGGCTGACTGGTCTCGCGGCCTTCTTCCCGACCATGTCACCGAGCAGGGTGACGTGGTCCAGAGCCTGTGGAACGGGGCCTGGATCGCCGCCCTCGCCACGGGCGCCGTGGTCATCGTTCTGATCGTGTGGGCGGCCATCTTCCACCGCAAGCGCAAGTCCAGCGCGGATCTCCCGCCGCAGGTGCGCTACAACCTGCCGATCGAGATGCTCTACACCTTGATCCCGCTTGTCATGGTGTCGGTGTTCTTCTTCTTCACCGCCCGCGACAGCGAGACGCTGACCCGGGTGGACGGCGACGCGACCGTCAAGGTCAAGGTCGAGGCCTTCCAGTGGAGCTGGCGCTTCACCACGACCGTCAACGGCAAGACGTTGCAGCCGGTCGCGGGCGTGCCGGTGAGTGACTACCACCAGGGCCCCCAGCTGGTCCTGCCGACGAAGACGAAGGTCGAGTTCGACCTGTCGACCGACGATGTCATCCACTCGTTCTGGGTGCCGGAGTTCCTGTTCAAGCGGGACGTCCTCCCCGGGATCAAGGAAGACAACCCGGGCCGCAAGTTCCAGATCACGACCCTTGACCGGACCGGCGTCTTCGCGGGCCGCTGCGCCGAGCTGTGCGGCGTCGACCACAGCCGCATGCTCTTCTCGGTGAAGCTCGTCCCGCAGCAAGAGTTCGACCAGTACATCGCGACACACCAGGCTGGGAGTGCCCAGTGACCGCCATCCACGAACCCCTACGCGCGTCGGCCAGGCCCGTAACCAAGGGCCAGGTGATCGCCAAGTGGCTGTCCTCCACTGATCACAAGATCATCGGGCACCTCTACCTGATCACGTCGTTCGCCTTCTTCCTGATCGGCGGCGTCATGGCGCTGGTCATGCGGGCCGAGCTGGCGCAGCCGGGCATGCAGTTCACCAGCAACGAGCAGTTCAACCAGCTGTTCACCATGCACGGCACGATCATGCTGCTGATGTTCGCGACGCCGCTGTTCGCCGGCTTCGCCAACGAGCTGATGCCGCTGCAGATCGGCGCGCCCGACGTGGCGTTCCCGCGCCTCAACATGGTGAGCTACTGGCTCTACCTGTTCGGCAGCATCATCGCCGTGTCGGGCTTCTTCACCCCGGGCGGCGCGGCCTCGTTCGGCTGGTTCGCCTACACGCCGCTGTCCAACGCGATCAACTCGCCCGGCATCGGCAGCGACCTGTGGATCATGGGCCTGGCCCTGTCGGGTCTGGGCACGATCCTCGGCTCGGTTAACTTCATCACCACGATCATCTGCATGCGCGCGCCCGGCATGACCATGTTCCGCATGCCGATCTTCACCTGGAACGTGCTGCTCACCAGCATGCTCGTGCTGATGGCCTTCCCCGTGCTGGCCGCCGCGCTGCTCGCGCTGGAGTCCGACCGCAAGCTCGGCACCCACATCTTCGCCTCGGAAAACGGCGGCGCGATGTTGTGGCAGCACTTGTTCTGGTTCTTCGGCCACCCTGAGGTGTACATCATCGCGCTGCCGTTCTTCGGCATCGTGAGCGAGATCCTGCCGGTCTTCAGCCGCAAGCCGATCTTCGGTTACATCAGCCTCGTGGTCGCGACGATCTCGATCGCGGGTCTGTCCATCACGGTCTGGGCGCACCACATGTTCCCGACCGGGCAGGTGCTGCTGCCGTTCTTCTCGTTCATGACATTCCTCATCGCGGTGCCGACGGGTGTGAAGTTCTTCAACTGGATCGGCACCTTGTGGCGGGGGCACCTGTCGTTCGAGTCGCCGATGCTCTTCTCGGTCGGCTTCCTCGTCACCTTCCTCCTGGGCGGTCTGACGGGCGTCATCCTGGCCTCGCCGCCGCTCGACTTCCACATCAGCGACACCTACTTCGTCGTCGCCCACTTCCACTACGTGGTCTTCGGCACGGTCGTGTTCGCCATGTTCGCGGGCTTCTACTTCTGGTGGCCCAAGTTCACCGGCAAGATGCTCAACGACAAGCTCGGCAAGCTGCACTTCTGGCTGCTGTTCATCGGCTTCCACACGACGTTCCTCATCCAGCACTGGCTGGGCATGCTGGGCTTCCCGCGCCGCTACGCCGACTACAGCGCGGCTGACGGCTTCACCGACCTCAACATGATCTCGTCGGTGGGCGCGTTCGTCCTGGGCGCCTCGACGCTGCCGTTCTTCTACAACGTCTGGAAGACCTGGCGCAGCGCGCCCAAGGTCACGGTCGACGACCCCTGGGGCTACGGCGGCTCGCTCGAATGGGCGACCTCCTGCCCGCCGCCGCGGCACAACTTCACCTCGCTGCCGCGCATCCGGTCCGAGCGCCCGGCGTTCGACCTGCACTACCCGCACGTTTCTGCCAAGCCGGCGCAGGAGGTTGAGGCCTGATGAAAGTCCAGGGTTGGCTGTTCCTCGCGTGCGGCCTGTTCTTCGCCGGCGTCGACGTCGCCTACTGGTTCTGGACCAAGGCGGCGACGGGCCAGGGTGAGCCGGTCGGCACCACGGCCATGGCGATCTCGGTCGGGTTCGCGTTCATGGTCGGCTACTACCTGATGTTCACCGCGCGGCGCATCGGCGCCCAGCCGGAGGACAACAAGCAGGCCGAGATCAGCGACGGCGCGGGCGAGATCGGGTTCTTCAGCCCGAGCAGCTGGTGGCCGCTGTTCCTGTGCCTGGCGGCGGCCTTCGCCTTCGCCGGGTTCGTGATCGGCTTCTGGATGTTCCTGATCGGGCTCTTCCTGGTCATCATGGCCATGATCGGGTTCGTGTTCCAGTACTACCGGGGTCACTTCTCGCACTGACCTGTTTTGCCGAAGCGGGCGTCTCTCTTGAGGGGGGACGCCCGCTTTTTCGCGTTCTTTACCAGTATGCGGATGTGGTTAATCGATCACGGAGGGTAATAAAGGAGACGGAAGCGGTTCGATCGCGGACGAGGGAGTCATTCGTGGGACACGTAGCGAAGGGATCGGCCGGGCTGCTGGCCGTGGCACTGCTGTCTGCGTGCTCAGCGGGCGGCGCACCGAAACCTACTGGCGGGATGGCGATGGCCGGAGGGGCCCAGGGGCCCTCTGTGACGTTCTCTCCGCACGACAAGGCCGCGAACGTGCCCACAGACCAGCCCCTGGTGGTCTCGGCCCGTACGGGCACGCTCAAGAGCGTACGGGTGGACGGCGGCAAGTCCGGGCCGCTGGCGGGCGTGCTCAGCACCGACCGCACCCGCTGGCGCAGCAACGTCACCGCCAGGCCCAGCACGGCTTACACGGTCACCGTGGTCTCCGTGGACGGCGCGGGCAAGGAGAGCCAGACCACCAGCACGTTCACGACGGTCAAGGGCGACAAGGCGTTCGACATCAAGACGATCACCCCGAACAAGGAGGACACCGGGCTGACGGTCGGCGTCGGGATGCCCATCATGATCGCCTTCGACAAGCCCATCGCCGACCGGGTGTCCGTGGAGCGCAACCTCACCGTCCGCAGCTCCAAGCCGGTGGAGGGGGCCTGGCACTGGTTCGACGACAGCCACGTGGACTTCCGGCCGGAGAAGTACTGGCCGGCGCACACGAAGGTCCAGGTGGAGGCGAAGCTCGCCGGCGTGCGCGGCGGCCCAGGCATGTACGGCAAGCGCGACGTACGGCTCGACTTCAAGATCGGTCGCGAGCAGATCACCAAGGGCAGCACCAACGAGCACGTGCTGATCGTCCGGCGGGACGGCAGGAAGATCCGCGAGATGCCGATGAGCGCGGGCCAGGGCGGGGTATGGAAGTACCACACGACCTCGGGCGTCCACCTGGCGATGTCGCGCGAGCCCGTCACGGTCATGACCTCGCCCGACGCCGGCCCTGGACAGCCCGGGTACTACTCACTGACGGTCTACAACACCGTCCGCATCTCCAACAGCGGCGAGTACGTGCACAGCGCACCCTGGTCGGTGGGCTCCCAGGGGAACTCGAACGTCAGCCACGGCTGCGTGAACATCAGCCCGGCGAACGCCATCTGGTTCCTCAAGAACACGCTGATCGGGGATCCGATCATCATCACGGGGACGCCGCGGAAGCTGGAGCCCACGAACGGGTGGGGGCACTGGCAGGAGAACTGGAAGGAGTGGCTCAAGTGGAGCGTGCTCAAGGGCGGCCCGACCATCACGTTCTGATGCCGGTTCCGTAACGCCCCGGCTGTCACGCCGGGGCGCGTACGCCGCCCCACCGAGCCCGATTTCACGAAGGCGGCGCCATTTCGGAGGCCGCGGAGTGGCGCCGTCAGGCGCGGCTGAAGGAGGCGCTGGCCTCGACCCAGCGGTCGAGGGTGGCGGCGGCCGCGCCCGAGTCGACGGCCTGGACCGCTCGGGCGTAGCCCTCGGTCATGGCCGCGTCGAGGTCGTCGCCGGGCCCGTTGAGCGCCACCAGGGCCGCGGCGGCGTTCAGCAGGACGGCGTCGCGCACCGGACCCGTCTTGCCCTGCACCAGGTCGCGTACGGCCTGGGCGTTGAACGTCACGTCGCCGCCCCGCAGCGCGCCCACGTCGGCGCGCGGGATGCCGAGGACCGTCGGGTCGAAGGTGGCCTGCGTGGCCGTGCCCTCCTTGACCACCCAGACCGTCGAGGTGCCCGCGATGGTCAGCTCGTCGAGCCCGTCGTCGCCGCGGAACACCAGGGCCGAGACGCCGCGCTCGGCGAAGACGCCGGCCAGGACGGGCAGCATGCGCGGGTCGAAGACGCCGATGGCCTGGGCGGCGGGGCGGGCCGGGTTGGTGAGGGGGCCCAGGAAGTTGAAGACCGTGGGCACGCCGATCTCCTTGCGCGGCGGACCGGCGAAGCGGAGCGCGGGGTGGTAGACCGGGGCGAAGCAGAACGCGATGCCCGCCTCGCGCGCCACCCGCGCGGTCTGCTCGGGCGTGAGGTCGAGCCGGATCCCCAGGTGCTCCAGGACGTCGGCCGCGCCGCACGAGGACGAGGCCGCGCGGTTGCCGTGCTTGACGACCCGGGCGCCCGCGGCGGCGGCCACGATGGCGGCCATCGTCGAGACGTTGACGGTGTGGGCGCGGTCGCCGCCCGTGCCGACGATGTCGACCACGGGCCCCTCCACGCTCAGCGGCGTGGCCAGCTCCAGCATGGTGCGGGCCAGGCCCACCACCTCGGCCACCGTCTCGCCCTTGGCGCGCAGCGCGACCGCGAACCCGGCGATCTGGGCGGGCGTCGCGGCGCCGGACATGATCTCCCGCATCGCCCAGGCCGTCTCGTCGGAGGTGAGGTGCTCCCCGGACAGGAGAGCGGAGAGCAGGGTGGGCCAGGTCGTCCGGGAGTCCATGGGCACCTACTTGGCGTTGAGTCGGGTGGAGGAGCGGCGGCGCATCAGGTCGGCCACCGTGTCGGCGAGCACCATGGGCTCCAGCGGCTGCGGCACGACGGCGTCGGCCTTGGACCATTCGGCCAGCCAGCGGTCGTCGCGCCGGGCGATGATCAGGCAGATGGGCGGGCAGTCGTAGACCTCGTCCTTGGCCTGGCGGGAGACGCCCATGCCGCCCGCGGGCTGCGTCTCGCCGTCGAGGACGGCCACGTCGATCTCGCCTGAGCCCAGCCACTGGTGGACCTTGGGCTCGGTGGCGCACTCCACGATCTCCACGAGGGGTACGTCGGCCGCGGGGCGCCTGCCGATGGCCTGGCTCACCTCAGCCCTGGTGGCGGCGTCGTCGCTGTAGACGAGGACCCTCATCGTGTCGCCGGTGCTCCCAGTGGACGTCACTGTCGCGCTCACTATCCCTTGTAGCGGTATGGTCACCTCGGATGGTACCGGTGCGCGGCTGTGCATTCCCAGGCCACCATGTCTGACAGGGCCTTTTGAGGCGATTATCCCAGGTTGCCTACCGGTTTGTACCTGCTAACCGGGGGGTCGTGCGCGGGACCGACCACCGAAGCCGCAATAATGCTGCCCGTGGCGACAGCATCCGCAATAACTTCGACGACGACAGCACAGTCGTACCGCAGACCCAATCTGGTCAGTGTCGGGACGATCGTCTGGCTGTCCTCCGAGCTCATGTTCTTCGCGGCGCTGTTCGCGATGTACTTCACCATCCGGTCGGTGAGCGAGGGCAACGGCCTCGTCTGGGGGCCCGCGCTGCACAAGGCGGGCCTCGAGGTCGCAGAGGGCGCTCACCTGAACATCCCGTTCGCGACGGTCAACACGATCATCCTGGTCCTGTCGAGTGTGACGTGCCAGTTCGGTGTGTGGGCCGCAGAGAAGGGGCAGGTGCAAAAGCTCCGCTTCTGGTACATCGTCAGCTTCCTCATGGGCGCGGTCTTCGTGGCCGGGCAGCTGTACGAGTACGGCGAGCTGGCGTCGGAGGGCGCGACCCTGTCCGCTAACGCCTACACCTCGGTGTTCTACCTGACGACGGGCTTCCATGGCCTGCACGTGACCGGTGGCCTTTTCGCGTTCCTGTTCATGCTGGGACGCACGTACGCCGCGAAGCGCTTCACGCATGAGCAGGCCACCAGCGCGATCGTCGTGTCCTACTACTGGCACTTCGTAGACGTCGTCTGGATCGGTCTCTTCGCGACCATCTACATCATTCGTTAAGGAACGGGATCTCTGTGACTAGGATCACCGCTTGGCGGCGGCATCCCCTCGCGAGATACGCCGTCCTGATTTTGGCGTTGGCGCTGGTCGGGATGGTATACGCCGCCTTTGTCCAGGCGGGTAAGCCTGCCGACGCGGCACTGGCGGCAGGCAAGGTCGATGACGTGGCCGAGGGCAAGAGTCTGTTCGTACAGCACTGCTCCAGCTGCCACGGCATGAACGCGGAGGGCATCAAGGACAAGGCGCCCACGCTCATCGGAGTCGGCGCCGCGGCCGTCGACTTCCAGATGAGCACCGGCCGCATGCCCGCCGCCAACCCCGGCCCGCAGGCTCCGCGTAAGCCGCTCGCGCCCTGGGTCGACGAGACGAAGATCAGGCAGATCGGCGCCTACGTGCAGTCGCTGGGCGGCGGCCCGCAGGTCCCCGCCTCGGAGCACGTCGACCCCAAGCTCGGCGACGCCGGCAAGGGCGGCGAGCTGTTCCGCGCCAACTGCATCCAGTGTCACAACTGGGTCGGCGCCGGCGGCGCCCTCACGCAGGGCAAGTACGCCCCCAACCTCAACTCGGCGACCCCCACGCAGATCTACGAGGCGATGGTCACCGGCCCGCAGGCGATGCCGGTCTTCAACGACTCGACCATCACGCCTGAAGAGAAGCGCAGCATGATCGCCTACATCACCCAGGTCCGCGAGCAGAAGGACCCGGGAGGTTTCGGCCTCGGGCGCATTGGACCGGTCACCGAAGGTCTCGTAGCGTGGATCGTGGGCCTCAGCGTCCTCGCACTCGCCGCCATCTGGATCACCGCGAAGAAGCGACAGAAGTCATGACAGACAACGAGCACGAGATCGAGCAGCCCGATGAGCGCGTACCCAAGCGCGTCATCGGCACCCCCGCGCCGGGCACCTCGATGCTCGGCACCGCGGAAGCGGCGGACGTCGAGAAGGAAGTCCCCGGCGTCACGCTGCCCGACGAGACCAAGGCCCGCAAGGCCGAGAAGATCGTGGCGCTCTGCTACACGATCACGTTCCTGGCGGCCATCGCGTTCATCATCTCCTACGTGGTCTTCCAGGTCGGCAGCCCCGAGGCGACCGGAGTGTCCAACTTCGCGCTGGGCACCTCGCTGACGGTGGCGATCCTGGGGCTGGCGGTCGGCATCGTGATCTGGGTCCGCCAGATCATGCCGAAGTACTCCCTGATCCAGGAGCGCCACGCGATGGCCTCCGAGGAGGACGACCGCGAGGTCGTGGCCGACACGTTCGTCCAGGGGGCCAACGAGAGCGGCTTCGTCAAGCGCAAGCTGCTGCGCCGCACGCTGCTGCTGGCCGCCGCGCCCCTCGGCCTGGTGCCGCTGGTGCTGCTGCGCGACCTCGACAACAACAAGATGCCGGGCGCGAAGTTCCACAAGACGCTGCGCCACACGGTCTGGGGCGAGAAGACCAAGGAGGGCAAGCCGCTCAGGCTCGTCGTCGAGGGCACCGGCCAGCCGATCAGGGCCGCCGACTTCAACTCGCCCGGCGGCATCCTGTCGGTGGTCCCCGAGGGCTACGAGCACGACCTCAACGCCCTCGCCAAGGCCACGCTGATCCTGATCAAGTTCCGCCCGGAGGAGCTCAAGAGCGGCGTCCGGCAGAACTGGACGCACGACGGCATCGTGGCATACTCCAAGATCTGCACTCACGTGGGCTGCCCCGCCGCCCTCTACGAGCAGAACACCCACCACATCCTCTGCCCCTGCCACCAGTCGACGTTCGACGCGGCCGACGGTGCGAAGGTCATCTTCGGTCCGGCCGCCCGGCCGCTGCCGCAGCTGCCCATCTCCGTCGACGCCGAGGGCTACCTCGTCGCCCAGGGCGACTTCGAGGTGCCGGTCGGCCCCAGCTACTGGGAACGCGGTGACGCCGAGCAGGCGGCCAGGGAGAAGGGAGGCCAGGCATGAGCGAGCTCAATGCCGTTCCCAAGGGCATCGCGGGGCCGTCGACGTTCCTCGACGACCGCCTCGGCGGGGCCAACTTCCTCAAGCGCAACCTGCGCAAGATCTTCCCGGACCACTGGTCGTTCCTGCTGGGCGAGATCGCGCTCTACTCGTTCGTCATCCTGCTGCTGACCGGTACGTTCCTGACGTTCTGGTTCAAGCCGAGCATGATGGAGATCGCCTACGACGGCTCGTACGCGCCGCTCAAGGGCGTGATGATGTCGGAGGCCTACGCGTCGTCGCTGGAGATCAGCTTCGACGTCCGTGGTGGTCTGCTCATCCGGCAGATGCACCACTGGGCGGCCCTGATGTTCGTGGCCGGCATGATGGTCCACATGCTGCGGGTGTTCTTCACGGGCGCCTACCGCAAGCCGCGCGAGCTCAACTGGCTGATCGGCGTGCTGCTGCTGACGCTGGCGCTGGCCGAGGGCCTGACCGGCTACTCGCTGCCGGACGACCTGCTCTCCGGCGCGGGTCTGCGGATCACCGAGGGCGTGGCGATCTCGCTGCCGCTGGTCGGCACGTACATCACGTTCTTCCTGTTCGGCGGGGAATATCCGGGTGAGGATGTCATCGCCCGGTTCTACTCGCTGCACATCCTGCTCATCCCGGGCATCCTGCTGGCGCTGATTTCGGCGCACATGGTGCTCATGTGGGTGCAGAAGCACACCCAGATGCCGGGCAAGGGGCGTACCAACCAGAACGTGGTGGGCGCGCCGTTCTACCCGGCCTTCATGGCCAAGGCGGGGGCGTACTTCCTGTTCACGCTCGCCACGGTGGCGGGGCTGGCGACGTTCACCCAGATCAACCCGATCTGGCTGTTCGGCCCGTACACGCCCGCCGACGTGTCGGCAGGCTCGCAGCCCGACTTCTACATGGGCTTCCTCGAGGGCGCGCTGCGCATCATGGTGCCGTGGGAGATCAACCTCTTCGGCACCTCCCAGGCGGGCACGCTGCCGCTGAGCGTGATCATCCCGGCGCTGGTGCCGATGGGCATCATCATGACGGGGCTCGCGCTCTACCCGTTCATCGAGCGCTGGGTGACGGGCGACAACCGCGAGCACCACGTGGCCGACCGGCCGCGCAACAACCCGCACCGCACCTCGATCGGCATGTCGGCCATCACGTTCTACGGCGTGCTGTGGCTGCTCGGCGCCAACGACGAGCTCTCGGCGAACTTCCACATCAGCCTCAACTGGACGACGTACGCCGGGCGGGTGCTGATCTTCGTGGCGCCGGCGCTGGCGTACCTGATCACCTACCGCATGTGCCTCGGCCTGCAGCGCTCCGACGCCGCGGTCGTCTCGCACGGCGTGGAGTCCGGCGTCATCAAGCGGCTTCCGCACGGTGAGTTCATCGAGGTCCACACGCCGCAGGCGGACGACATCGAGGCCCACGTGCGCGGCAAGGAGCCGGTGGCGATGCTGCCGGTGGCCGAGGACGCCGCGGGCATCCCGCCGAAGGGCATGCGCGGCCCGATCGGCAAGCTGCGCGCACGCATGTCGAAGGCGTACGGCGGGGAGAAGATCCCGCTGGACGACGGGCACGGACACGGGCACGAGGAGGAGCACGCCGCCATCGGCTCCGGTGGCGACGACCGCAGCCTCACCCACTGACCCACCCTCTTCGCCACACCTGACGGCGGGCCCGGACGACACACGTTCGTCCGGGCCCGCCGCCGTTTCCACGCCACCTGCCGGGCGTCATCGCGCGGGGGAGCGGCCGGCATGCCAGACACCAGGCATCGACGAGCGGACGGGCCTCACCGGGCGGGGCGGAGCGGCTGCAGGGCGCTCGGCGGGCCGCACTTCACGCCGCCTCAGGGATACGGCGCCGCGCCCTGGGAAGCCGAACGGGTGGGCTCGCGGCGGCGGTGCTGCGCCGTCGTGCGGGGCGGCGAAGGGGTGGGCTTGCGGCACGGTGCTGCGCCGTCGTGCGGGTCGGCCTATGGGTGGGCGTGCGTTGCCGGTGGTGCGCCGTCGTGCGGGCAGGCACGAGAGGGTGGCGGCTGAAGCGGCGACGCACAGCAGGACGGCGATTCGCGCGCCCGGGTGAGCGGGCGCGGCTGACGGAAAGCGGTCAGTCGGCCTCGGGGAAGCCGATGGAGAAGGCGGCGTCCAGGTCGTGCTTGGAGTACGCGCGGAAGGCGATGTGCGTCTCCGTGTGCAGCACCCCGGCCACCTTGTTGATCCGCCCGGGCACCACCTCGGCGATCTCCTCATAGGCGGCCACCCGCACCATCGCCATCAGGTCGTAGTCGCCGGTGATGGAGTAGACCTCGCTGACCCCTTCGATCTCGGCGATCGTCTGGGCGACCTCCGGGATCCGGTCTACCTCTGCATTGATGTGGACGATAGCCGTGACCATGGCTCAACCATATCGTTTCACCTCAGAGGTCGCCCCTCCCGGCTTCGCCGCTGATCGAGATGCCGGTACGCCAGGTCGATGCGGGTCTTGTGGCGGGCGGCGCCCCAGGCGGGCAGGCTCCACTCGCCGTCCACCTCCACCAGTCGCACCCCGGGCGACTCCAGCCAGCGCAGGATGCACTCGGTCTCCTCGGCGCTGGCCGCGTGGATCGGGCCGGGCCCCGGGATGACGGCCTCGGCGGTGGCCGTCAGGGACTCCACGAACGGGGTCGGATGGGCGCCCTTCGGCATGACGCCGGCCGCCGCGAGCCGCCCGTAGCGGATGACGTGGATGTCCCAGCCGCCGTCGAAGGCCGGGCTGGCGGCCACTAACTGCGGGATGCGGGTGATGGCGCTCAGCCGCTGCATGCGGGCCGCCGTGCGGACGAAGGAGGCCAGGCGGTCGCGGTCGACCGACGCCTCCTCGTAGCGCTGCTCCACCGACAGCCGCTCCATGCGGGCCGCCACGGCGGTGAAGACCAGCGAGGCGTCGAGCGTCATGGCCCGGCGCGCGCTCTCCGCGTGGACCGCGTATTCCTGCCGGCTCTCCTTGCCCTCGCAGGGCGCGCCGCAGCGGCCCATGTCGTGGAGCACGCAGGCCGACCGCCGGGTGCGCAGCGTGATGGGCTGGGTGCACTGGCGCAGGGGGACCGCCTCGTGCAGGGCGATGCGGGCGTCGTCGGCGGCGCGGGCGCTGGTGAACGGGCCGAGGTAGGTGGCCCCGTCGTCCTTGATCTCGCGGACGATCGACAGGCGCGGGAACACCTCGGTGGTGAGCTTGAGCCAGAGCACCTTCTCGGGGAAGCGGGAGCGGCGGTTGTAGCGGGGCTTGGCGCCGCCGATCAGGCGCAGCTCCCTGACCTCCGCCTCCAGGGCGGTCGAGCAGACGATGTGGCGCACCCGCTCGGCGATGCCGATCATCTCGCGGATGCGGGGGCGGGTCTCGCCCGCCGTGAAGTAGGAGCGCACGCGGTTGCGCAGGTTGGTGCTCTTGCCGATGTAGAGCACCTCGCCGCGCTCGTCCTCGAAGAAGTAGACCCCGGGGGCGTGCGGGACGGACTCGGCCAGGTGGCGCTTGCGCTGCTGCTCGGGCGTGGGGGCGCGGACGAACGACTTGAGCTCTTCGAGCGTGTGCACCTGGAACGCCCCCGCCCGCTCGATCAGCCCGTGGAGCACGTCGACGGTGGCCCTGGCGTCCTGCAGGGCGCGGTGGCACGGCTCGGTGGCGCTGCGGAAGAACCTGGCCAGCGTCGCCAGCTTGGCGTTGGGGACCTCGTCGCGGGTCAGCACCCGGCGGGCCAGGTCGACGGTGTCGACGACCGGATTGGCGGGCGGGGGATAGCCGTGGGCGGCACAGGCGGCCTTGACGAAGCGGGTGTCGAAGCCGGCGTTGTGGGCCACCAGCGTCGCCCCGCGGATGAACTCGAGAAAGCTCGGCAGCACCGCCTCGATCCGCGGGGCAGCCGTGACCATGGCGTCGGTGATGCCGGTCAGCACGGAGATGAACGGCGGGATCGGCCCACCGGGATCGACCAGCGTGGAGAACTCGCCGAGCACCTCGCCCGCCCGGACCTTGACCGCGCCGATCTCGGTGATGGCGTCGTCGGACGGGGCGCCGCCGGTCGTCTCGAGGTCGAACACGACGAACGTGACGTCGCTCAGCGGAGTGCCGAGCTCGTCGAGAGTGCCTTGAACCGCGTCCACGATCCAAGACCATAGAGAGGGGGACCGACAGGAACGAATAACCATCCCTCTTGATCCTTAGTTACCCTTCCCTGTATGTCCGCGGGAAGACTTGCCGGCCGCTATGCCCTGCTGCGCCCTCTTGGCGCGGGCGGCATGGGAAAGGTGTGGCTGGCCAGGGATGAGATGCTTGACCGTGATGTCGCGGTCAAGGAGCTCACGCTGGCCGAAGGCATGTCGCCGAAGGAGCGTTCCGATTCGGTGAAGCGGGCCGTGCGCGAGGCGCAGGCCACCGCGCGGCTGCGGCATCCCGGCATCGTGGCGCTGCACGACGTGGTCGTCGAGCAGGATCGGCCCTGGCTGGTCATGGAGCTGCTGCGGGGTCGCACGCTGGGTGAGACGGTGCGCGAGTTCGGACCCATGCCGGCTGACCATGCCGCGCGGGTCGGCGCCGACGTGCTGGAGGCGTTGATGGCGGCCCACGCGCTGGGGATGCAGCACCGCGACGTCAAGCCGGGCAACGTGTTCCTGACCGAGAGCGGCCGGGTGGTGCTCACCGACTTCGGCATCGCCAGGCAGGAGGGCCAGGCCACGCTCACCGAGCAGGGGCTGATGATCGGCTCGCCGGGGTTCATCGCGCCCGAGCGGCTCGCCGGCGAGTCCGGCAGTCCGGCCAGCGACCTGTGGTCCCTCGGCGCCACGCTCTACGTCGCGCTGACGGGCGCGCCCGCCTACGCGGGGTCCGCGGCCCAGCGGGTGCGCTCGACGCTGACGGAGCCCGCACCGGTCGCTCCAGGGCCCCTGGGTCCGCTGCTGTCGGCCATGATGGAGCAGCACCCGGCCGCCCGCCCCGACGCGCGGGTGGTCGTGCACGCGCTCAGGCAGGTGGCCGCGGGCGGGCAGGCGCCGCCGCTGCCGGCCAACCATGACGCGACCGCGCCCAGCAAGGTCGGCCGGCGCGGCGGCAGGGCCGCGCTCTGGATCGCCGCCGCGTCGGCGCTGGTCCTCGCCGCGGGCGGCACGACCGCCTTCCTCGTCCTGCGGGACCGGGCGGACGCCGTGCCGGCCGCGTTCACCGCGCCGATGGATGTGTGCACGCTGCTCAGCCGGCAGGACGTGGGCAGGCTGCTGCGTACGCAGAGTCCCCCGAAGGCGCAGCCGAGCTCGGACGGCGACGGCCCCGAGTGCAGCTGGACGGTCACCAACACCGGCGTGGGCCTGCAGGTGCAGAAAGACTCCGACACCGTCGATCCCTGGTCGATGACCACGGTCTCGGCCAAGACGCTGTTCCAGAATCAGAAGCGCCACTGGGAGAGGTACGACACCGCCGACTGGATCTGGCCCGAGATCGGGGTGAAGACCAGGCAGCAGGCCGACCGTACCCCGGTCCGCCAGGTCACCGGCGTCGGCGAGGAGGCGTTCGGCTTCGAGCTGAAGGGCACCACGGGCCGCGTCCACACCGCGCAGGTCTTCTACCGCCTGGCCAACCTGGTGGTCGTCGTCGAATACACGGCGCTCGGCGACAAGCCGACCGACGAGGAGATCAAGCAGACGGCGCTGAAAGCGGCGCAGGCGAGCGAGCAGGCGTTGCGCAATGCCGGATGACCTCTATCTGCTGGCCGGCCGCTACCGCCTGATCGAGCGGCTCGGGCAGGGCGGCGCGGGCACGGTGTGGCGGGCCATCGACGAGATCCTCGACCGCCAGGTCGCGGTCAAGCAGGTACGTGTGCCGGACGGGCTGACGCCGCCCGAGCGGGCGGAGTTCGCCGGCATCGCGATCCACGAGGCCAGGACGGCGGGCAGGCTGCGCGACCCGGCGATCGTGCTCGTCCACGACGTCGTCCTGGAGGGCGACCAGCCGTGGATCATCATGGACCTGGTCAGCGGCCGCTCCCTGGACAAAGTGATCAAGGAACAGGGGCCGCTGCCGCCCGGCTACGTGGCCGCGGTCGGGCTGCGCGTGCTGTCCGCCCTGGAGGTGGCCCACGCCAGCGGCATGCTCCACCAGGACGTCAAGCCCGCGAACATCCTGCTCGACGCCGACGGCTCGGCCATGCTCACCGACTTCGGCATCGCGACGCAGATGGGCGGGCAGGGCGGCAGGTTCGGCTTCGCGGGCTCGCCCGGCTACATGGCACCCGAGCGGCTCAACGAGCAGCCCTCCGGCCCGGCGTCCGACCTGTGGTCGCTCGGCGCCAGCCTCTACACCGCGGTGGAGGGGCGCGCGCCGTTCGAGCGGGAGCTGTCCGCGGCGGTGGCGGCGGCGGTGCTGCTGCACGAGCCGCCGTTCCCGGTGAGGGCGGGCCGCGAGTTCGGCGGCCTGCTCATGGCCATGCTCGCGAAGGACCCGGCAGCCCGTCCCACGGCGGCCCAGGTCCGCCAGGCGCTGACCGCCCTGGCCGGGCCCGCCCCGGTTCCCCGGCGCCGGTGGTGGCTGGTGCCCGCCGTGCTCGCCGCGGCCGTGGCACTGGGCGCCGGCGGCTGGTACGCCGCGGGCGCGCTGGGGAGCGGGCCCGAGACGGGCAGGTTCGCCAAGACGCCCGACCCCTGCGCGCTGCTCAGCGACGCCCAGGCCGCACAGATCGTGAAGGAGAAGCCGAAGCGCACGCTCACCAGGCCGGGCGAGTGCCAGTGGATCGTCCGCCAGGGCATCGCGGACGAGCGCCGCCTCATCGTACGCACCTGGGCCGAGCAACCCGACGGCGACCTCAGCGGCCCGCAGGTGGCGCTGCGCCGCTTCACCAGCGAGAAGGCCAGCCGCACCGCGGGGCAGGGCACGGAGCGGCGCCTCGCCCGCGGTTCGGTCGGCGACGTCAAGGGCGTCGGGGAGGCGGCGATCATCCAGAACAGTTTCGAGATCTCCGGGAGCTCCGACGTCGAGGGCTTCTCCACCAGCACGGTGCTCTTCCGCACGAGCAACCTGCTCGGCGAGGTGGTCTGGAAGCGTACCGACGTGCCGGTCTCGGCCCCGTTGGACAAAGAACCGGCGCTCGCGGCCGCCCGCCTGATCGCGGCGGCCCTGTCCAAGTGAGCCGGTCAAGATGAGAACTGCAAGCACCTTGCAAGGGGCGTGACTAGGATGTTTCCCCCCAAGTCAGGGCAACCCCAGGAGTGCCAGTGAATCCCGGTAACGAGTGGGAGCCGCCCACACCCCCTTCCCAGGCGCAGGGCAGGCAGTTCGGGCCGCCGAACCAGCCCCCGGCGATGCCGCCGATGCCGCCCTCGCCGCCGAACCAGCCCCCGACACTGCCGCCGATGCCGCCCCCGCCGCCGCGGCGGCCCGCCTGGCTGCTGCCCACGCTCGCCGCCGCCATCGTCGTGGTGGTCGCGGCGGGCGGGGTGGGCGCGTACGTGGTGGTGGAGAAGGTCTCCGGCGCTTCCAAGCCGCCCACTGCCAGGAGCGCGGCGCCGTCGCAGTCCGCCGCCACGGCGGCGGCGGGCCTCGACGTGTGCGCCATGCTGCCGGAGGAGGAGGCCGACCGGCTGGTGCCCGACGCGACCGTCTCCAAGAGATCCAAGGACGGCGATTACACGGTCGACTTCATCTGCAACTGGAAGAACGACCGCATCTCGTTCGGCGAGTTCTGGCGCAGCAGGGAGATCGACGTACGGATCGAGCAGCACAAGGGCGACGGCGCCAAGACCGGCCGGGCCATGGCACAGAACTCGTACGAGGTCGAATACCAGGGCGGCAAGTACAGGGAGACCGCCAAGCCCTCGCTCGACCCCGGCGACAAGGAGTACATCTCGCCGATGAAAGACATCCCGGGCGTCGGTGAGGGCGCGTTCGCGCAGTACACCTGGCGCCGGGGCGGCGAGCTGCTGTGGTACTCCTACGGCCTGGCCCACGCACGGGTCGGCGACATGACGATCGAGGTGAAGTTCCAGGCCGGGCAGCAGCGCAAGGACGCGCAGATACTGTCCAACGAAGGCATGCAGTCGATCAACGAGGAGAACGCCATCCGCGAGGTGAGCGGTCTGGTGGGGCACTTCGCCAAGGGCCTGGCGGCCTGGCAGAAGCAGCACCCCAACGTGCTGGCCCAGGCGGAGCCGGCGCAGGCCACGACCACGCCGAGCGCGCGGCCGACGCCCTCACCGACCGTGCTGGCGCAGTTCCCGGCCGACTGCGCGGCCGTGACCGAGGTGGCCACGCGGCTGGTGCCCCAGCCCACCACCCGGGCGCGCGGCACCGCGGCCGGCGCCGACGCCCAGACCGAGTGCCGCTGGCTCAACGTCGACCTGCCGGGCGACGGCGAGGGGGTCAAGAAGATCCGCAGCGTGCTGATCACCGTGCACCGGTTCACCAACCGGGCGGGCGCGGCCGACGAGACCGCCGCCAAGAGCTACTACGCCAGCGAGTACGGCGGCGACAAGCACACCGCGGAGTCGTCGATCGGCGGCATCTCCTGGGGCAAGCTGACCGACGTCAAGGGACTGGGCGACCAGGCGTACCAGCAGTTCATCCAGAACCGGCACAGCGAGGTCTTCGCCTCCACCGGCACGGTGCTGATGCGCAAGGGCTCGGTCGCCGTCAGGATCGACTACAACGGCCACCAGCGGCCGAAGGACGAGCCGATGAACTCGCCCAAGGTCCAGTTCATGCCACAGAAGGAGGCGATGGACGGGGCGCTCACCCTGGCCAGGGCGTACATGGGCGAGCTCGCCAAGCAGCCCGCGGGCAGCTAGGAGGGGACGTCGCGGAGTCGCTCCACGCGGATGCCGCGCAGCAGCGCCTCCGACACCAGCACGGCGGCCAGCAGGCTGACCAGCAGCGCGACGCCGACGACGGCCGCGACGGGCACGGCCGCGACCGCGTGCGGCAGCGGCGGCGTGACCGGGGGCTCGGCGAACTGCGGGATCCGCCCCAGCGCCGCCTTGGCTGCCACGAGCCCGGCCAGCAGGCCCGCCAGGGTCCCGGCGGCGACCGTGATCACCTGTTCGAGCAGGAGCGCCACCCGCAGGGCCGCCACGCGGGCGCCCGACGCCTCCAGCGCGGCCAGCTCGTACGTCCGCCTCCTGGCCGCCGTGAGGCGACGGCCGCCAGCCGCGCGGGATCGGAGGCCACCATCTGGGGCGGACCGGGCACCCTGATGACCGGTGCGGCCGTCCTGCCGCCCGGGTCGGCGGCGTTCACGGCGGCGATGAGCTTGCCCGGCTCCACCGGCCTGACCGTGATCGCTGTGGGGGCGCCGTTGTGGAACACGGCAGCCTCCTGGTAGTCGCCCGACGTGGCGCTCCACGCCGACACCGCGAACGTGGCCAGCCCGAACGCCGCACCCAGCACCACCACGCTCCCCGCGGTGACCGGCCCCCGCGCGACCTGCCGCAGCGCGAGGAACGGACCCAGTCCGCCGCGCCGCCTGGTCAGCCCGAACAGCCGCCTGGTAAGCACCGGCAGCGCCCGGCTGGCCAGCAGCGCCACGCCCAGCGCGACCAGCCCGGGCACGGCCATCGCGGCCGAGCTCTGCCCGGACACGTTCACGATCACACCGGTGGCGAGCAGCTCGACCAGGCCGAGCGCGGTCATCGCGAGGACCACTGAGTCGAGCACCCAGCCGCGCGCCGACCTGCGCGGAGTGCGCCGCCACTCCTCGGTGACCGGGCGCGTGGCCGTGCGCCAGGCCGCGAGCGCGGCGGCCAGCACGCCGCCGAGCGTGGCCGCGACCCCGGCCAGCGCCGCCTCCGGCGGGAAGCGGGCCGGGACGCCGGTCGGCAGCAGCGCGCCGATCATGGCGCCTGCCGCGGCGTGCCCGAGCAGCAGCCCGAGCGGGACGGCGACGGCGAGCAGCAGCAGCGGCTCGGCCAGCGCGAACCGCCACACCCGTGCCCGCCCGTGCCCGCGCAGCCTGGCCAGCGCGATCTCCGCGCCCCTCGCCCGCACCAGGTCGCCCACGGTCTGGAAGAGCAGCATCCAGCCGAGCCCGACCAGCTGGGCGATCACCAGGAGCGTCGGCACGCCGAGCGAGCCGGTGTTCGCGGTCATGAGCGCGAGCATGTCGCCCACGCGGGAGAACACGATGGCATTGCTGTTCCTGCCCGCGGACTCGGCGGTGGCCTGCATGGCGGCCAGGGCTTCGACGTCGGTGCCTTCGAGGCGGTTCGGGTCGATGAAGACGATGCCGTAGTCGGTCCAGCCGTTCTCGGCCTCCCGGACGCTCGCGTAGTTGACGGCGCCGGCGATGACGTACGTGTCCAGCCGGGTCTGCGGCACGGTGAACAGCGCGTCGGCCTTGTCCCGGCCCGGCTCGCCGGTCGGCGAGAACAACGTCCTGCCGAACCAGAACGGGTCGGCCTGCGACCCTGGCCGGTAGATACCGACGACCTTGAGCGGCGCCGGGTCGCGCCTGGTGTCGCCGAACTCGCCTGTGGCCACGGAGCTGAGATAGATCGTCTGGCCCAGCTTGAACCCTGAGGCCTGGCTGGCCATCACCTCCTTGCCCGCGCTCGGGCAACGCCCCTTGGCCAGCGGCAGGTGCGCGCACTGCCCGTCCTGCCAGACCAGCGAGAACGAGCGCCGGTCGTCCCGCCGCCCGCTCGTGGTCTCCATGCCGAAGATCGGCCGGCTCGTGAACCCGGCCCCCTTGGTGAACGCCCCGACCGCGGCCTCGATGCCGCCGGTCGTCGTCGTGTAGCGCCAGCCGCGCCCCTCCAGCGGCGCCGACTTCATCACGTCCCTGACGATCGTGGTGCGCGCGGCGGCCGAGTAGATCGGCCCCACCGCCGCCGACGCGATCGGCACGATCGCGATCAGCAGGACGACCAGGGAGAGCGCGCGTCGTTCCCGGAGGCCGCGCAGGATCAAGGCTCGGCCCTCCTGAGCGCGATGCCGTCCTCGAGCTCCTCGATCCTGGCCATGGAGCCCGGCGGCAGCAGGTGATGGTATTCGGGCGGCACCTGCACGGCGCCCTCCCTGCCGACGACCACGAAGTCCTCGCCGCGTCTGCCCTCCGCGCCGACCCGGCCGTCCCTGATCGTCACGGTACGGCTCAGCGCCTCGCTCACCGCGGCGTCGTGCGTGACCACGACGGCGGTCGTGCCGTCGGTCTCGGTGGCGCGCTTGATGAGGTCCACCACCCAGGCGCCCGAGTCCTCGTCGAGCTGGCTCGTGGGCTCGTCGGCCAGCAGCAGCCTGGGCCTGTTGGCCAGGGCTACGGCCAGGGCCAGCCGCTGCTGCTCACCGCCCGACATGCGGCCCGAGGGGCGGTCTCCGGCGTCCTCCAGGCCGACGCGGCGCAGCAGGTCCCTGGCGTGACGCTTGTCGCGTTTGACCGCGCGCTGGGCGAAGGCCACGTTCTGAGCGGCGGAGAGGTAGCCGATGAGGTTGCGTGCGGGGTTCTGCAGGACCATGCCGATGTGTGCGGCTCTGAGCCGGTCGAGCCTGCGCTGACCGAGCCGTCCCATGTCGGTGCCGTCCAGCCACAGCCGGCCCGCGCTCGGGCGCAGCAGGCCCGCCAGCAGCCACAGCAGTGTCGACTTGCCCGCGCCGGACGGTCCGAGCAGCGCGACCGTCTCGCCCTTGTCGATCACCAGGTCCACGTCGCGCAGCGCGACGACCTCCACGTCCTGCGCCTGGTAGATCTGCACGATCCCGTCGCACCTGACGACGCTCATGGCAGCCTGCTCATGGGCGGCTCTCCGAACGTCCGCGGGCGATCGTACGCAGGTCGATCACCCGGTCGCGGCGCTCGGCCACCTCGGGGTCGTGCGTCGCGATCACCAGCGTGGTGCCGTCGCCCCGCACCGCGAGCAGCTCGTCCAGCAGGACGGCGCGGTGCGCGGCGTCCTGCTCGGCCGTCGGCTCGTCCGCCAGCAACACCCGCGGCCGCAACGCCAGCGCCCTGGCCACCGCCACCCGCTGCTGCTGCCCCCCGGACAGCTCCTCCACCAGGTGAGCGGCGAACTTGGCCACCCGCACGCGCTCCAGCGCCTCCGCCGCCAGCCGCATGGCCTCGCGCGGTGTCCGCCCGGCCGCGCGGAGCGCGACCTCGACGTTCTCGGCCGCCGTGAGCAGGCTCAGCAGCCCGTACGAATGGAACACCAGCGCCAGCTCGGAACGCAGCTCCGGCTGCTCGTCCAGAGGCACGCCCCTGACCAGGACCCGCCCTCCGGCGGGCGGGAGCAGCCCGGCGAGCGTCGTCAGCAGCGTCGTCTTGCCGGACCCCGACGGCCCCATGAGCGCCACCTGATCGGCTGGAGCCAGCTCGAGAGTGAGGTCTTCGATGATCGTGCGCCCGCCCGCGCGGCAGCTGAGGCCTCGGCAGGCGAGCGCCGGTCCAGGCACCACGCGGGGATCATCCCCCTGGCCGCTTACCCGCGTCAACGGTTAATGAAGCTGCAACCCGGTTGCAAGTGACCCAAATACCGTTATGTCCTGCAAGACCTGAGCCGCGGGATCGGGTTTGTCCAGTACAGGGGCATGGGCAAGCCGGGGGGATCACGCGGCTCATTGCTTTTCCTGGACCAGGAACGGCTGGAGCAGGCCGGGAACCGCTCGAGCCGCCAGCTCCAGGCCGTCGGCACGGCCGACGTCCACGACGTCGTAGTGGCCCTTGCCCGCGGCGGTGATCGCGGAGACGGTGAGCAGGCCCGAGCGGCGCTGGAAGTACGACTCGCTGATCGTCCACCCCGAGATGCCCTTGCGGTCGAGGGCGATCGTGTGCCGCACCACCGCGCCCTGCCTGGTGAGGAGATGGCGGCCGCCCAGCGCGTGCCCGAGGCTCCTGGCGCTCTCCACGGCCGCCCACATCCCGAACGCCAGCGCAACCACCGGGACCGCCCAGATCGAGACCCGCAGCCAGGACCACGGGACCAGCCAGGACACCGGCCCGGCGACCGCGGTCAGCACGGCGACCGTCACCAACGCCCGCACGACCCGCCTCCGCCTGGCGGCCGCCGGATGCCTGACCAGCACCGGATCGGCCCCCAACGCGGCCGCGACCGCCAGTGCGCCCTGCTCGGGCGTGCGTGCGCTCTGCCCTGCCGCGCCTGCGCCCACCTCGGGCGCGTGTGCGCCCTGACCGGTCCTGCGTGCGTTCTGCCCGGTCGCGTGTTCGGCGTGCCCGTGCTTGCCTGCCCTTCCGCTCGCGTCGGCGGCGTCTGGGCCGGATGCGCCTGCCGCCGGGTACGGCGCGGCGACCTGCGTGGCGTGCCGAGGCGCAGTCGAGGCCGGCTCGATCGCGGCCGCCGTGACCGGTGCCGGGGTGGCGGCGATCTTGGCGGCCAGGTCCCAGGCCAGGGCGCGGGGGAGCGGCGGGGTGAGGGCGGCGACGTCCTCGGTCTCGTGCTCGGCCGCCTTGCCGAGCCCGGTGGCGATGGTCTTGACGCGGGCCCCGCCGCTCAGCCGGAGCAGCAGTGGCTCGCTGATCTCCACGCCGCGCAGCCGTCGTTCCTCCAGCGTCAGGGAACGGGTGGTCAGCAGGCCGCGCCGGAGCCGGAGCCGGCCGGGTTCACGGTCCAGCCGGTAGCGGCCCCACGACTCGGCGAACAGCAGGACGGCGCCGAGGACGCCGGCGGCCACGTTCACCGCGAGAAGCAGCGGGACCGCCACCAGCGGCCGCGCCGTCACCCAGTCCCACAGGCCGCTCGCCGCCCGGGTGGCGACGCTCTCCACCCCGAACGAGTTGAGAGCCTTGTAGAGGCCCCCCAGCACCAGCGCGGCCCCGGTGAACGTCCACACCGACAACGGCGCGTACCTGATCCACGACCAGCGCAGCTCCACCAGCGGCCCCTCGCCGGGAGCGGGCTCCTCGCCCTGGCGCAGCAGGGTACGGCGCAGGGACTCGGCGTCGTGCCTGGTCAGCGGGTCGAGTACGAGCTCGGTGCCCTCCGCCGAATGCTCGCCCGTACCCACCTTGATCACGGTCAGGCCGAAGGCCCGGAGCACCGGGTCGGCCCTCAGGTTCACGCTGCGCACCCGTTCGAGTGGGATCGAGCGGTGCTGGCGGACGGTGATGCCTGAGCGCAGTTCGAGGCGTTCGGGGGTGAGCCGCCAGCGGGTGGTGCGGAGCCTGGTCACGTCGTACGCCACCACGGCGGCCACGATCAGCACCGCGGCCGCCGCGCAGACCGCCACGACGCCGCCGGGCGGCCAGTCGCGGCCCGTCAGGAAGCGCACCAGCGCGGCCACCACGCCCGCCACGATCGCCAGCGACTTCACCCCGGAGGCCCACAGACTCCGCCCGGCCAGCCCCCGCCAGCCCCCGCCCGCAACGGCCGCTGTGCCCTCAGCGCGTGATCTGCCTCCTGCGGGCGCTCCGCTCCCCACGGGCGCTCCGCCTCTAACGGCCGTCCCGCCGTCGATGGGCGGCTCACGGCCAACAGGCGGCCCGGCGTCCCATGAGGCTGATCCGCCCAGCCCCCACGGCTGTTCCAGGGACGGCCCGTCCGTGCCGCGCGGGGGAGAGCCGGTCACGCCGTGTCCTGCGGTGCCGTGCGCGCGAGAGCCGTTCACGTCGCGTCCCCCGGCGTCGCCTGCGTGATGGCGGTCAGGCGTTCGGCCAGCTCGGCCGCCACCTCGTGGTCCAGCGCCTCGATCTTGACGGCCCCCGCGGACGAGGCGGTGGTCACCGTGATGTCGGCCAGCCCGAACAGTCGCTGCACCGGCCCCCGCACGGTGTCGACCCGCTGGATCCGCGACATCGGCGCCACCCGCCAGGTGTGGGTCAGCCACCCCTTGCGGGTGTAGACCGCCTGGTCGGTGACCTCCCACCGCTCCACCCGGTAGAAGGCGCGCGGCGCCACGAGGGCCAGCACCACGCATCCCGCGGCGAAGACCCCCACGCACACGCCCAGCCAGACCGGCCGCGAGGTGAAGATCCAGTACGCCGCCACCGCGGCGACGGCCACCGGCACCATGAGGATCAGCCACTGCACCGTCCACCAGGCGATCGCCCGCGGGTCGGCCTGGTTGCGCGGCGGGCGCAGCGCCACCTGGGAGATCCCGGTCATTCCCCGCCCTCCGCCTTCTTCGCGGAGTCGGCCACGGCCAGCAGCGCCAGCCCGAGCACCCCGATCACGATGGCCGCGAACACCTCGTACCCCTCAAGGAACGGCAGCCGGTTGACCACGAGCAGGTCGTGCGCCCACCGCCACCATCCGAACAGGGTGTTCAGCAGGCCGCCGAAACCTTGCAGGAGCAGCAGCCAGCCGAGCACCGTCAGCATCGACTTCATGGGTCCAAGCGTCGTCGCGGGGGAGCGGGGCCCGCGACGGCCGTAGGTCTCGGCCGGCATCGACTTTGGTCGCTGTCGCCGTACCTATGGCAGGGCCTAACCTCGGTGAGCGTGACGGAACTGCGGGGGGACGGCGCGCACGCCCACGAATACCGGTGGGCGCTGCCGTCGGTGCTGCTCGGCGACGGGCGCGAGGACCGCAGGGTGCGCCGCTCGACCCGCGACTGGATCGTCGACATCCTCATGTTCCTGCTCGCGTGCGGGGTCACTCTCGTGAGCCTGCCGGAGCTGCAGGACGAGCCCGAGCCGCTGCTGGCGCTGGAGCAGGTGGTGGGGGCGCTGTCGTGCGTGGCGGTGTGGCTGCGGCGCAGGTGGCCGGTGGGGCTCGCGCTGGTGACGACCCTGCTCTCGTCCTACCTGGAACTGTCGGGTGGAGCCTCGATCGTCGGGATGTTCACCGTGGCGGTGCACCGGCCGTTCAAGGTCTCAGGACCGATGCTGCTGCTCTCGCTCGTCACCCTCGCCCCGTACGTCATGCTGCGGCCCCAGAACGAGCTGGACGCGAAGTGGGCGGCGGCGCTCGGCGTGACGATCCTGCTGACCGTGTTCGCGTGGGGCATCGTGATCAGGGCCAGGCGGCAGCTCGTCTGGTCGCTCAGGCAGCGCGCCGACAGCGCCGCGGAGGAGGCCAAGCGGCTCGAGCGCGAGCGCATCGCCAGGGAGATGCACGACGTGCTCGCGCACCGCATCTCCATGCTGAGCCTGCACGCGGGCGCGCTGGAGTTCCGGCCGGACGCGCCCGCCGAGGAGATCGCCAGGGCCGCCGGGGCGATCAGGACCAACGCCCATCTCGCGTTACAGGACCTGCGCGAGGTGATCGGCGTGCTGCGCCACGCGCAACCGGACGGCGACGACCCGGTGCCCGACCGGCCGCAGCCCACGCTCGCCGACCTGTCCACGCTGGTCGATGAGTGCCGCCACGCGGGCATGGACGTGCGTCTCGACCTGCAAGCCGGCGGCGAAGCGCCGGGAGGGCTCGGCCGCAACGTCTACCGCATCGTCCAGGAGGCGCTGACCAACGCGCGCAAGCACGCGGGCGGGACGCCCGTTGAGGTCGCGGTCTCGGGAGCGCCGGGCGAGGGGCTGTCCGCGGAGGTGCGCAATCCTCTGTGGGCCCGCCAGGGGCCGCGCCTGCCGGGCGCGGGGGCGGGGCTCATCGGGCTGGCGGAACGGGCCGAGCTGGCGGGCGGACGGCTGGAGCACGGGGCGACCCCCGACGGCGAGTTCGTGGTACGCGCGTGGCTACCGTGGCCGGTGGAGACGACTCGGGAGGATGCATGATCAGGCTGCTGATCGTCGACGACGACGCGATGGTGCGGGCGGGGCTGTCGATGATCCTGGGCGGCGTCGACGACATCGAGATCGTGGCCGAGGCCGGCGACGGAGCCGAAGTACCGCCGCTGGTGGCCGGGCACCGGCCCGACGTCGTGCTGATGGACATCCGCATGCCCGGCGTCGATGGGCTCACCGCCACCGAGGCGCTGCGCCGCACGTCCTCGCCGCCCGAGGTGGTGGTGCTGACCACCTTCCACGCCGACGCGCAGGTGCTGCGGGCACTGCGGGCGGGGGCGGCGGGGTTCCTGCTGAAGGACATCGCGCCCGGCGACCTGGTGCAGGCCATCAGGAAGGTGGCCGCGGGCGAGCCGATCCTCTCGCCCGCGGTGACGCGCCAGCTCATCACGCACGTGTCCGACGGCGGCGCTGGGGAGCGCACCGAACGGGCCAGGAAGCTGCTCACCCGGCTCAGCGAGCGGGAGCGGGAGGTGGCGCTGGCCGTGGGGCAGGGCAAGTCGAACGCCGAGATCGCGCGCGAGCTCTACATGAGCGTGCCCACGGTCAAGGCGCACGTCTCGCGCATCCTCACCAAGCTCGACCTCAACAACCGGGTCCAGGTCGCGCTGCTGGTCTACGACGCCGGTACGTAGTCACCTCGCGAGCAGCTCCTCGATCGTGGCCCGGTGCAGCACCAGGTCGTCGGGGTCGTCCGGGGCGGGCTGCTCGCCGAAGTGGATCCGGCGCTGCCACACCCTGGCCATGACGATGCCGTGCCGGAGGGCGGCATACATCTCGTAGAAGTCCATGTCGCGGGGCTCGTACCCGGTTAATTCCCGATATTTCCGGCAGACGTCGCCGCGACGCATGAAGCCGGCCATGCCGGGAAAGCCCATGGCGACCGTGAGGTCCTGGAAGAAGCGGTGCAGAAAGATCATCCAGGACAGGTCCAGCTCGCGCGGGCCCACGGCGGCCATCTCCCAGTCGAGCACGGCGACCGGGGTGAAGTCCCGGAACATCATGTTCCCGATCCGGGCGTCGCCCCAGCACAGGACGTCCGGCCCGGGCTCCTGCGGCCAGTGCGGCTCCAGCCAGCGGAAGGCCCGCTCCAGCAGCGGGATGCGCCGCTCGCCGTGCGCCCACTCGTAGTAGGAGCGTTGTGCCTCGACGTGCGCGCGCAGCCCGGCCGGCCCGAGCGGGGCCAGCTCCTCGGCCGTGAACCGGGCCTGGTGCAGCGCCGCCAGGACCGCCACGGCGGCGTCCTGCAGGCTGCGCTGGTCCGCCGGCGCCGCGTCCAGCAGCCAGCTCCCGAATGTGTACGGCATCACGTCCGGCGGCACCTCGCCGTCCTCGCGCTCCATGACGAGGAACGGCGTGCCGAGATGATCGGGATCCGGTTCGAACCAGAGGGCCCTGGGCGCTGGAATCCCAGCTTTTTCCCTGGCCAGGCGCATGATCCCGAACTGTGCCCGCAGGTCATAGGAGGGGAACACCGGAACGGCCTCTACCGCAGGTGCGAGCCTGGCTACGCAGCGCGTTCCTCCTCCGTCCCAGGCGGCGGTGAAGAACAGGGTCTCGCTGGACATGCCGTTCTCGGACGGCCGGGACACTTCGGACACCGAAGCACTCTCGCCGGCCCTGCCGCGCAGCCAGACGGCCAGGCGTTCGCGCAGCTCTTCAAGGTCGCGGGTGGAGGTGCGGATCTCTTCTGTCACGGTCGGCCTCCTGGGTGAGCGCCTGCTCCGGCTCAGTCGTATACCGCCAACCAAGCGCTCGTCCATACAAAGGTGACCGTTACGGTCAGGTACGCGGCAGCCGTACCCTTGTCTGAAAGGGCATGTCACGAAGGGACAAGTGGGATGAGTTCAGCGGGTGAAGGCCTGTCTCGCCCGCTTCCCGAGCAGGTGCGGCTAAATGTCGTCGATCTGGCGTCTCAGGTCCTCGGGACGATGCCCGCTGCCTCCGTGCCTCCGCCGCTGCGCGGTATCGCCAAATTCGACCCCCGCAAGCGGGCCAAGCTCGGCAGCGCGCCCATCGCGGCGCAGCTCGAGAACGACAAGAAGTTCCGCGAGCTGGTGGCCGAATCGGTGGCCGCCGGCTGGCCCGAGCTGGTCGCCTCGCTGGCCGAGGGAAACGTGCCGCCCGCCGCCGACCCCGTGCTCGTGGCCGCGGCCGCGTACCTCACCAGGCCGCCCGGCTGGGCCGAGATGATCGAGGTCGCCCGCACCGACCTGGAGCAGTCGGCGGTGGCGGCCGAGGGGTCGGAGCGCGAGGAGGCGGTCACCCGGCTGCGTGAGCAGCTCGCCGCGCAGAAGAGCGCCGCCAAGGAGGAGTCCGACCGGCTGCGCGAGCAGATCAGGGTGGCCCGCGCGGAGAACTCCGACCTGCGGCGCAAGCTGCACGACGCCCGCGAGCGGGCCAAGGCCGCGGTCCATCACGCCGAGGAGATGGAGCACGCGGCTGAGGAGGCCAGGGCGGCCGCCTCGGCCTCCTCCGTCGCGGGCGAGTCCGAGCTGCGGCGGCTGCGCGAGCGCCTGGCGGACGTGGAGAAGCAGCTCGAGGCCTCGCGCCGGGCGGCCCGCGAGGGCAGGAGCATCGAGGACGCCCGCATCAGGGTGCTGCTCGACGCGCTGCAGGACGCCTCCGCCGGGCTGCGCAGGGAGCTGGCTCTGCCCACGACGATCACCCGGCCCGCCGACTCGGTCGCCGCGATCACCGGCGAGCGGCCCGGCGTGCGCGGCGTGCCCGCACGCGCCCTCGCCGACGACGACCCGCAGCTGCTCGACCAGCTCCTGGCCCTGCCGCAGGTCCATCTGATCATCGACGGCTACAACGTCACCAAGACCGGCTACGGCACCCTCACCCTCGCCGACCAGCGCAACCGGCTGATGACCGGGCTCGGCGGGCTGGTGGCGCAGACCAGGGTCGAGGTGACCGTGGTGTTCGACGGGGCGGAGCTCAACGCCCCCGTGCAGGTGGTGGCGCCGCGCGGGGTGCGGGTGCTGTTCAGCGACCCAGGGGAGATCGCCGACGACCTGATCCGCCAGCTCGTCCGCGCCGAGCCGCCCGGCCGGGCCATCGCCGTGGTGTCGTCGGACCGCGAGGTGGCCGAGTCCGTCAGGCGGATGGGAGCCAGACCCGTTCCGTCTGGCTTGCTGCTGCGCAGGCTGGGGCGGGCCTAGATTACGGACCGGCTGGGTTGGCGCTCCATCACGATTTGCCACGTTTAGGGGATGCCTCACCCGCCACTTCTGTACTATTTCGCCCCAGATATCATCCCTGGGAGGCGACACAGTGAGGTTTGGCAGGATGCCGGTGGCCGCGGGTCTCGCGTTCGGGCTGCTCCTGTCCCCGATAGGCCCTGCCCTCGCTGATCCCAAACCCACACTCCGGCAGGCCAAGGCCAAGCTCGAGAAGCTCAACGACAAGGCCGACAAGGTCGTCGAACAGTTCAACACGGCCAATGAGCGGTACAAGAAGGCCAAGAGCTCCTACACCAAGCTGAACGACAGCTACAAGCGCAAGCTGGCGACCGTCGCGGACCTGCGGGCCGAGGTGATCGGCATGGCCGTCAACAGCTACAAACTCGGCACCGACCTGACCTCCTTGCCCGGGCTGATCGGCACGGACAACCCCGAGGCCCTGCTGACGGCGCTGACGCTGACCGGGCAGCTGTCGAAGGAGCGGGCGGAGAAGCTGGCCGCGTTCGACCGTGAGAACCGCGGGCTGAAGGCCGAGCGCGACAAGGCGGAGGAGGCGCTGGAGGTCGCGGACAAGGAGCGGGACGGCGTCGAGAAGGAACGCGCGGAGATCCTGAAGCTGATCGCCCAGCAGAAGAAGCTGCTGAGGCGACTGGGCGCCTACAATCCCGGCAACCCGAACAGCGTCGGCATCAAGTACAGCGGCCCCGCCTCCGGCAACGCCGCCGCCGTCCTGCGCTTCGCCTACGCCCAGGTGGGCAAGCCGTACATCTACGGCGGGACCGGTCCACGAGGCTATGACTGCTCGGGCCTTACCCAGGCGGCATGGCGCGCCGGCGGCGTGTCGTTGCCGCGTACGACGTGGCAGCAGTGGGCGTGGGGGGCCAACCGCAGGGTCGATTTGAACGATCTCCAGCCCGGGGACCTCATCTTCACCTCGAGCCTGGGCCACGTCGTCATTTACGCCGGCAACGGGGACATCGTCCACGCGCCCCAAACCGGCGACGTGGTCAAAGTCGTCAAGCTCTCCTCCTACGGCGGCCCCATCGTGGGCGTCGTCCGCCCGTAGGCGCGCTTCCCGGTCCTCAAACGGTGAGTGGCTGAACGATCGCGCACGCTTTCTTCTATGCACCATAGTAGATGGCTGCGGCGGGGCAAATGTGAAAAAGGCGACAATCGCGATCTGACAAACGCCTGCGAAAAGAAGTGTGAGCAGTGTCACATTTCGATAACAGAGCCTGGCGCTCCAGCAGCGATTTCCACTCTTACAGACCCCTTTATCTGATCTTTACAGCCCATGTCTCGCTTTGCCGATTCTTGACGGTTCGGCGTAGCTTCTGGCGACGTCGCGGTGAACGAGCCATGTCCTCCGCGAACCCGCATCGGTCCCTACCGATGTGAGACAGATAAAGATCCGCTGGTCACCGCCCCATATCCCCGTATCAACCTCTTGATCGGGCGGTGGCCTGCCGAGTCCGTGCAGCCAGGAGGCACGGAGCCGGGGACCCAGCGATCCCAGTTCCCAGGGATCAGGGGTGAATCGGCGCGTAGACCGCGCCGTAGGGCTACTTCCAGGCCCGAATCCGTCAGCTAACCCGGTAGGCATTCGTGGAAGAGTCAAGGAGAAATCCTGTCTACCTCCCTGCATAACCCCCGTCTGTCCCGCTTTGCCATGAGCGGCGTAGCGCTCACGATGACCGTGACGGCCGGAGGTCTGGTCCTCCATGCCCCAACGGCTCAGGCGGCCACCAGCACGTCGGTCTCGACGGCCAAGGCGGCCACGACCGCCCAGACCTCGACGTCGGCCAAGGCCGCAACGCTGAGGGCGGTCAAGGTGGCCCGGCAGAAGTCCAAGGCCCGCAAGGCTGTCTCAGCCGCCAAGAACCAGATCGGTGACCCGTACCGGTACGGAGGCACAGGTCCTGGTTCGTTCGACTGCTCCGGCCTCGTCCAGTACGCCTGGAAGAAGGCCGGGGTGAAGCTCCCGCGCGTGGCGAGCAGCCAGTTCGCCCGCATCAGGAAGAAGGTCTCCTGGCGGCACCTCCAGCCCGGCGACCTGCTGTTCTTCAACGGGCTCGGCCACGTGGGCATGTACGTCGGCAAGGGCAAGATGATCCACTCGCCGCGGACAGGCGAACGGGTGCGCATCGACAAGCTGGGCGGATGGCGTAAGGCGTCCTTCGTGGGCGCGGTCCGTCCCGGCCTGTGACCAAGCCCCGCCCGAACCCTTTGGTTCGGGCGGGGCTCGTCCTGCTGCGTCGGCTGGTTCGGGCGGGGCTCGTCCCGCCGCGTCGGCGCACACGTAAGCGGCGGATGTGGCCCTTGTGGGGCGACTACGATCGGGCATCGTGTCCAGGTGGGTGAGTCGGCGGGTCGCGGTGGTCTCCATCGTGCTCCTCGCCGTCGCCCCCGCCAGCGCCCCCACCCCCGATTCGCCGGCCCTCCCGCCGGAGGCCCGCCACCTGTGGCGTGACGACGCGGTCGTCGTCCGCGGCGCGCGGTCCGCCGTCGTCGGCCACCACACCCCACCCGGTGAGCTCCGCGAACTCGCACGCAGAGCCGACGTGGCCGGGCAGCGGGTCTCGGACGTGCTCGGCCGGCCAGTACGACCGCTGATCGTCGTTCCCGGCTCCGCCGCGGAAGCGGCCCGGCTGGCCGGGGTGGGGCGGGTTGACGGGCTGGCCGCGATGGCCGACGGCGGCCGGGTGATCATCGTCCCCGAGTTCTTCGCCAAGCTGAACTCCACCGGCAAGGACGTCGTACTGGCCCATGAGCTCACCCACGTCGCGGCGGGCACCGACCGCCTGCCCGTCTGGCTCTACGAGGGGTTCGCCGACTACGTCGGATACCGCGACTCCGGGCTCCCCGTGAGGACCGCCGCCGCCGAGCTCGCCGCCGAGGTGCGGTCCGGCCGTCTGCCGGGTGAGTTGCCCGGATCTGCCGCTTTCGCGGCCGACGGGCGGGATCCCCTGCGGCTCGCGCGGGCGTATCAGGAAGCCTGGCTCGCGTGTCGCTTCCTCGCTGACCGGTTCGGTGAGGAGACCCTGGTGAGGCTCTACCGTGATGCCCGGGCAGTCGGCGTCGACCAGGCACTCGCCGCGCTGGGGCTCTCCGCGGCCACGCTGACCGCACGGTGGCGCGACTACGTGCGAGACCAGCTCGCGTGAGGGGGAGGCTGATGGGCGAACAGCGAGATACGGACGACGTCGAGGGGGTAAGCGCCGGACAGGGGGCGGCGGCAGATGAGGGGTATGGGGAGGGTGTGTCCGTGAACGGGGACGGACCGCGCGAAGCCGCGGATGAGCGGCGGCTGAGGCGGCAGGCGGGGGCGGCGGCCGTGCTGCTCGGCCTGATCATTCTGGCCGTGGCCGCCTTCAGCACCCCTTGGCGCATCCTGGCCTCCGGTCCGCCAGACCCCGCGCGCGACTTCACCGCCGCGCAGATCGCCAGAAGCAAGGCGTTCGACGCGGCCACCACCGTGCCGAGCTACCTGTCGCTGGCGCTCACACTCGTCCTCGCCGGGCTGCTCGTGGCCACCCCGTTCGGCGCGAGGGCGGTGGGCTGGCTCAAGGGCCCCTGGTGGGTACGGGTGGTGCTCGGCGTCGTCGTCATCACCGCCATCGTCGAGCTGGTCAAGCTGCCGCTCGGCATCTGGTTCGAGACGCTGCTGCGCGACTACGGACTGTCCACCCAGGACTGGGGGTCCTGGACCGGCGACCGGCTGAAGAACATCGGCGTCGAGGCGTTCCTGCTCTGCCTCATGCTGCTCGTGCTCGTGGCGCTGGCCCGCAGGTTCAGGCGCTGGTGGATCCCCGCCGCCGTCGGGGCGTTCGTGCTGACGCTGGCGGTGTCGTTCATCTATCCGGTGGTGTTCGAGCCGCTGTTCAACGACTTCACGCCCATGCGGCAGGGTCAACTCCGCACGAGCCTGCTCGCCATGGCGCAGCGCGACGGCGTGCCCGTCGAGGACGTGCTGGTCGCCGACGCCTCGCGCCGGACGACGGCGCTCAACGCGTACGTGTCCGGCTTCGGCGCCACGCGCAGGATCGTCGTCTACGACACGCTGCTCAAGGCCCCGCAGCCGGAGGTCGAGCTGGTCGTGGCGCACGAGCTGGGCCACGCCAAGCACAACGACGTCCTCTACGGCACGTTCATCGGCGCTCTGGGCGCCGCTCTGGGCGCCATCCTGCTGTTCCTGGTGTTCGACCCGGTACGCCGCCGCGCCGGCGTCACGTCGATCGGCGACCCGCGCGCGGTCGGCGCGATCATGGGCCTGATGACCATCGGCTCACTGCTCATGGGCCCCGCTCAAAACCTGGTCAGCCGCCACATCGAGGCCAGGGCCGACCTGCACGCGCTCGACCTGACGCACGATCCGGCCACGTTCGTCGCGATGCAGAAGCGCCTCGCCGTCACCAACGTTTCCGACTTGTCGCCGGATGCGGTGGAATATGTGCTCTATGCCTCCCATCCCTCCAGCCCAGAGCGCATCGCCATGGCCCGCGCATGGGCCAAGCTGAACGGCGTACCAGTGCAGTGACACGTGCCGTGACCGATGCCGCGACCGACGGCGTGCCCAAGGTGCTCATCGTCACGAACGACTTCCCGCCCAGGCCCGGCGGCATCCAGTCGTTCGTGCACGGCCTCGCCCTGCGAACGCCGGGCGTGGCCGTCTACGCGCCCGCCTGGCCGGGCTGCGAGGAGTTCGACGAGCGCCAGCCGTACCCGATCGTGCGGCATCCGACGCGGCTCATGTTGCCGACCCCCGCCGTCGCGCGCCGGGCGGCGCGGCTGGTGGCCGAGCACGGCGCGCAGACCGTGGTGTTCGGCGCGGCGGCGCCGCTCGGCCTGCTCGCGCCGCGCCTGCGCGCGGCGGGCGCGCGGCGCGTGGTGATGCTCACGCACGGCCACGAGGCGTCGTGGGCGAGCGCGCCGGGCTTCCGCGCGGCGCTGCGCAGGATCGGCGCGCACGCCGACGTGGTCACTTACCTGGGCGAGTACACGCGCCGGCGCCTGGTCGCCGCCATCCCCCCCGACAAGCTGGTACGGCTCGCGCCCGGCGTGGACGTCACCCAGTTCCGCCCCGACGCCCCGAAGGCCGAGCTGGGCCTCGACAGCAGGCCGGTGGTCGTCTGCGTGTCGCGGCTGGTGCCGAGGAAGGGCCAGGACCAGCTCATCAGGGCCTGGCCCGAGGTGCTGCGGGCGGTGCCGGACGCGGTGCTGCTGCTCGTGGGCGGCGGCCCCCACCGCAGGACACTGGAACGGCTGGCGGGCGGGCAGGAGTCGATCAGGTTCACCGGCACGGTGCCCGCCGCGGGCCTGCCCGGCTACTACGCCGCCGCCGACGTGTTCGCGATGCCGTGCCGTACCCGGTGGAAGGGGGTGGACGTGGAGGGGCTCGGGATCGTGTTCCTGGAGGCGTCCGCCACCGGGCTGCCGGTGGTGGCGGGCGCGTCCGGCGGCGCGCCCGACGCCGTGCGGCCCGGCGAGACGGGGCTGGTCGTGGACGGCGAGGACGCGGGCGAGGTCGCCCAGGCGATCGTCGAGCTGCTGAGCGACCCCGAGAAGGCCCGCAAGATGGGCGCGGGCGGGCGCGACTGGATCGCCCGCGAATGGGCGTGGGACCACGTGGCCGCCCGCTTCCACACTCTCCTCTAGCCCTTGGTGGCCACCAGCGTCACGAGGGTGTGGAGGGTGATGAGGACCTGCGGCGGCAGGTTTCCGGCGGTGAACACGATCAGCAGCGCCTTCCGCCCGGGAACGCGCAGCCGCGCGATGACGAACGCCGTGAACAACTACGCCTGCCCGTAGTAGTCGAGCTGACGTGTTTGGGCAGCGAGAAGTACCCCAGGCGAGCGGTCTCCTCGTACGGGCGCAGCGACGCGTAGACGGCCAGGATGAGCGGCAGCAACCAGCCCAGGGCCACCAGCATCAGGAAGGCGTGCAGCAGGATCCGCAGCGGCCGCACCGGGCGCCGCGAGGGCGCGCGCCGCTCCTGGGCCGGGGGTGCTGCCTCGAGCCGCACCCGACGAGCGTGGTGGGCACGCCGAACGCGGCGGTCCCCAGCAGGGATGGCGGATGCGCGTCCCGCCAGTTGTGGTGAGCCGGTGTCGGCGGCTTACCGTGTCGGAACCTGTTGGGTTCTTTCACCCGCTGGTGGACATGAAAAGAGCGGGCCCGTCCCGGCACGGGCCCGCTCTCCGGCTTGGGGTTAGTTGACGTCCAGCTTGCGCTGGATGGCGACGAGGACGCTCATCATCTCCAGTTGGGTCGTCTGCATGGCGTGCATGGAGTCCTGCATGGTCTTCTGGGACTCCTGCATGGTCTTCTGGGACTCCTGCATGGCGCGCATGGAGTCCTGCATGCCCTTCTGGGTTTCCTGCATGTTCGCGAGTTTGAGCTCCACCATCATGAACCTCGTGCTCACCTTGGAGTCGAGATCCTTGACGCGGTCGGCCACGCCGTTGATGCGCTCCGTGAGGTCCTGCCCTAGCTCGCCCATGTCCGCTCGGGTCTGGACCAGTTCGTTCTGGATCGTGGCGGCGAGCTTGTCGCAGGCATCCTTGATGCTCAAGGAGATCTCCCTTACCTTGGGGTAAGGGACCGGGGATGTTAGGGATCTCCGGTCCCCCTTTCTTTGCCATGAGGATACCCCGCAGGTAGCCGCCCACAAGCCGAAATCGAAAGGAGATTCCCCTGCTCAGACGGCTTGTGGAGGGATAAATCAGAAACAATCAACCAATGTCGTGGCGGCAATTCTTCGTGGGCGGCCACCGCTTTTTCAGACCGCGCCGGACAATCTGTCGTATTGATCGTCGGTCAGCTTGACCGAAATTGCGGCCACATTCTCCTCAAGATGGGCGATAGAGGACGTGCCAGGGATCGGGATCACTGTGGGGGAGCGGTGCAGGAGCCAGGCCAGCGACGCCTGCGCCGGCGTGACGCCGATCTCCGCCGCCACCTCCGCCAGCGGGCTCCCCGAGCCGGCATGGGAGCCGGCGGCGATGGGGAAGTAGGGCAGGAACGCGATCCCGTGCTCGGCCGTGTAGTCGACCACGGGCTCGTGCTGGCGGGTGGCCAGGTTGTACATGTTCTGGACGCTGGCGATCGGCGTGATCTCCGACGCCTGGCGCAGTTCGTCCACGCTGACCTCCGACAGGCCGATGTGGCGTACCTTGCCCTCGTCCCTGAGCTGCTTGAGCGCCCCGATCTGGTCGGCGAGCGGGTAGCCGGGGTCGATCCGGTGGAGCTGGAGCAGGTCGATCCGCTCCACCCGCAGCCGCCGCAGGCCCAGCTCGGCCTGCTGGCGCAGGTAGGCGGGGTGGCCGTGGGTCACCCATTCGGTGGGCGAAGGACGTACCACGCCGACCTTGGTGGCCACCGTGACGTTCCCCCGGTACGGGTGCAGCGCCTCGGCGATCAGCTCCTCGTTGGCGCCCAAGGTGTAGGCGTCGGCCGTGTCGATCAGGTCGACGCCCAGCTCCACGGCTCTGCGCAGGAGCGCGATGGCGCCCGCGCGGTCGGCGGGGGCGCGCCAGATGTGCGCCTCCATGGCGGAACGGGCGGGCTCGGGGCCGTCGGCCAGCCGCATCGCCCCGTATCCGATCCTGTTCAGGGTGAGGTCGCCGCCAAGGGAAAAGGTTTCGCGAGGAATTTCTCTCATGGCCGCCACGCTAAAAGCTCACATGGATGTGAGATTCAAGTGCCTGTGAGGAGCGTCACATGAAGATCGGGGAGCTGTCCCGGGAGACGGGGGTCAGCCCGCGGCTTCTGCGCTATTACGAGGAGCAGGGGCTGCTGACCACGCACCGCGGGGACGGCGGTCACCGCCGTTACGGCGATGACGCTCCCGTCGTGGTGCGGCGCATCCGGACCCTCCTCGCCGCCGGGCTGCCGACGAAGGTCATCAGGGACGTGCTGCCGTGCGTGTCCGGGTCCGGCGACGTGCTCGACGCCTGCACACTCGGACATCTGCAGGGGCGGCTCACGAGCCTGGACGAGCAGCTCACCGAGCTGCAGGCGACCAGGGACGCGCTCGCCGCGCTCCTCGCGGCGACCGCTCTCGCGGGCGCCGCCTGACCTCGGCTACTTGCCGTCGTAGAGCTCGTCGATCTCCTTGGCGAAGTCGCGCAGGACGAGGTTGCGCTTGACCTTCAGCGTGGGCGTCAGGTGCCCGCTGTCCTCGGTGATGTCGCCGTCCAGGATCGTGAACTTCTTGATCTGCTCGGCCTTCGACACCTGCAGGTTCGCCCGGTCGACCGCCGCCTGGACGTCCGCCAGCACCGCGGGATCCTCGCGCAGCTCCGCCACGGAGGCGCCGGCGGGCAGTGCCTCGGGATCGAGCGTGATCAGGGCGGCGACGAACGGGCGCCCGTCGCCGACGATCATGGCCTGGGAGATCAGCGGGTGGGCGCGCAGCGCGTCCTCCAGCGGCCCGGGGGCGACGTTCTTGCCCGCCGCGGTCACCAGGATCTCCTTCTTGCGACCCGTGATCTTCAGGTAGCCGTCGGCGTCCAGCTCGCCGATGTCGCCCGTGTGGAACCAGCCGTCGGCGTCGATCACGTCGGCGGTGGCCTCGTCGTTCTTCCAGTAGCCGGGGAAGACGTTCCTGCCCTTGGCCAGGATCTCCCCGTCGTCGGCGATGCGCAGGGTAACGCCGGGCAGCGGCTTGCCGACGGTGCCGATCTTGTTGGCGTACGGCATGTTGACCGTGCACGGCCCGGTGGTCTCCGTCAGGCCGTACCCCTCGAACACCTCGATGCCGACGCCCCTGAAGAAGTGGCCGAGCCGCTCGCCCAGCGCGCCGCCGCCGGAGACCGCCGCCGAGAGGCGACCGCCCGTGGCCGCCCGGAGCTTGGTGTACACCAGCCGGTCGAACAGTGCGTGCTTCAGCCGGAGCCCGAGCGGCGCGCCGGTGGCGGAGAGGCGGCTCGAGGCCATCGCCACGTCCACGGCGCGGGCGAAGATCTTGCCCTTGCCGCCCGCGATGGCCTTCTGCTCGGCGCCGTTGTAGACCTTCTCGAACACGCGGGGCACGCCCAGCAGGAACGTGGGCTTGAAGTCCTGCAGGTCGGGGGCGACGTTCTTCATGTTCGGGGTGTGCGCGATGACTGCGCCCGCCTCGATCAGGACCACCTGGATGATCCGGGCGAGGATGTGCGCGAGCGGCAGGAACAGCAGGGCCGCCGGGTCCTTGGTGTCGAACAGCGGCTCCAGCGGGCCGCGCAGCACGTTGAGCGCGGTGAAGAGCAGGTTGTCGTGGGTGACGCGGCAGCCCTTGGGGCGTCCGGTGGTGCCCGAGGTGTAGACGACCGTGGCGAGGTCGGCGCAGACCACCTGCTCGCGCCGCTGGTCCACGTCGGCGTCGGAGACGTCGCCCGGGTCCAGGGCGCCGTCGATCCGCCAGACCGGCTTCAGCTCGGGCGCGGCCTCCCTGACGGTCTCCTCGTGCTCGTCCAGCTCGACGAACACCGCCTTGGCCTCGCTGTCCGACAGGATCCACCGGACCTGCTCGGCCGACGACGTCTCGTAGATCGGCACGGTGACCGCCCCGATCGTCCAGATGGCGTAGTCGATCAGCGTCCACTCGTACCGGGTGCGCGACATCAGCGCGACCCGGTCGCCGTGCGAGATCCCCGCCGCGACCATCCCCTTGGCCACCTCGACCACCTGGTCGCGGAACTCCGACGCGGTGACCACCGGCCATCCATCGCCGGTCTTGCGGCGCATCACCACGGCGCCCGGCTCCTGCTCGGCCCGCCTGAAGACGATGTCGGACAGGCTGGCGGAAGCAGGCACATCGACCAGGACGGGAACGCTGTACTCGCGCACGGATCAAACTCCTCTTCGGGGACCGCCTGGACGTTACCGCGTCAAGTTACGGACGGGTAGTCTTAACGCTCACGCTAGCAGCCATGGTGAATAGGATCTGCCCCATGAAGGTCCATGTCGTCAGCGACGTCCACGGCAGAGCCGACGCGCTGGCCAGGGCGGGCGACGGCGCGGACGCGCTGATCTGCCTGGGCGATCTGATCCTCTTCATCGACTACGACGACCACGCGCAGGGCATCTTCCCCGACCTGTTCGGCGCCGAGCAGGCCGCGGAGTTCATCGCGCTGCGCACGGCCAAGCGGTTCGACGAGGCCAGGGCCATGTCGGCGCGCCTGTGGGCCACGCTCGACGGCGACCCGCGCGAGCACATCGAACGCCACGTGCGTTCCCAGTACGAGATCCTCTTCGCCGCCATGCCGACCCCGGCCTACCTCACGTACGGCAACGTGGACCTGCCGCGCCTGTGGGGCGACTACCTCAGGCCCGGCCTCCACGTGCTCGACGGGCAGGTGGTGGAGATCGGCGGCCTGCGGTTCGGGTTCGTGGGCGGAGGGCTCCAGACGCCTTACCGCACGCCGTACGAGATCGGCGACGAGGAGTACGCGGCCAAGGTGGAGGCGGTCGGCGAGGTCGACGTGCTGTGCTGCCACATCCCGCCGGCCGTGCCCGAACTGCTCTACGACGTCGTGGCCAGGAGGTTCGAACGCGGCAGCGAGGCCACGCTGGCGGCGATCAGGCGTACGCAGCCGCGCTATGCCCTGTTCGGCCACGTCCACAACCCGCTGCACGCACGCACCCGCATCGGCCGCACCGAATGCGTGAACGTGGGCCATTTCCGGGGGAAGGGCGTTCCGTTCGTCCTCGAGTGGTGACCCAAGCGGCCCTCTGTCGAGCGGTCCGCCGCAAGTCGCGGGTTGTGCACTACGGTGGGCCGCGTGCAGCGGTCCACCGCAAGTAGCGGATTCTGCACTACGGTGGGCCGCGTGCAGCGGTCCACCGCAAGTAGCGGATTCTGCACTACGGTGGTCGCATGGCTGATCGCACCACTTCGAGCACCACCATCAGCGCAGGCCGGCCCGAGGTCATGGCAGTGATCGCGGACTTCCCCTCCTATCCGGAGTGGGCCGGACAGGTCAAGAGCGCCGAGGTCCTCACGAGCGACGGCGACGGCAGACCGGAGACGGTGCGGTTCGTCCTCGACGCCGGGATGATCAGCGACACCTACACCCTCGGCTACACCTGGCAGGGCGACGACGGCGTGAGCTGGAGCGTGGTCGAGCCGGGGAAGATGGTCTCCGATCTCCGCGGGAGTTACCGGCTCGCCGACACGGGCAGTGGCACGGAGGTGACGTACGAGCTCACGGTCGATCTCAGCGTCCCCATGATCGGCATGATCAAGCGCAAGGCGGAGAAGGTGATCGTGGACACCGCGCTCAAGGGCCTCAAGAAGCGCGTCGAAGGCCGCTGAGTTGAGTCCCCGGGTCCTGCTCTTCACCGGAAAGGGCGGCGTCGGCAAGACCACGGTCGCCGCCGCCACGGCCACGCTCGCCGCCAAACGCGGGCTCAAGACGCTGGTCGTCTCGACCGACACCGCGCACTCGCTGGCCGACGCGCTCGCCGTCGAGCCCGGCGAGATCGCGCCGGGCCTCCACCTCCACCAGGTCGACACGCAGAAGTCGATGGAGCGCCACTGGGGCGAGCTGCAGCAGTACGCCAAGGGGGTGCTGAGCGAGCTGGGCCTCGACGAGATCACCTCCGAGGAGATCACCGTGCTGCCCGGCGCCGAGGAGCTCATCGCCCTGCTCGAGCTGCGCGAGCACGCCCGCGAGGGCCGCTGGGACGTGATCGTGGTCGACTGCGCGCCCACCGCCGAGACGCTGCGGTTGCTGGCCCTGCCCGAGGCGCTCGACTGGCACGTCAGCAGGCTGCTGCCGGTCGGCCGCAAGCTCGTGCGGCTGGTCTCGCCGTTCGTGCGCAGCGTGGCTCACGTCAGCGCGCCCGGCGAGGAGGTCATGAGCGCGGGCGAACGCCTGCACCGCGGCCTCATGGAGGTGCGCGAGCTGCTCACCGGCGACCACGCCTCCGTGCGGCTGGTGCTCACGCCGGAGTCCGTGGTGCTCGCCGAGGCCAGGCGCACCCTCACCTCACTCAGCCTGTACGGCTACCGCGTCGACGCCGTCATCGCCAACCGGGTCTTCCCCACCGGCGGCGCCGACGAGTGGCGCGCCCAGTGGGCGGCGGCGCAGTCCAGACTCCTGACCGAGGCTGAGCAGTCGTTCGCCCCGCTGCCCATCCATGTCGTCCCCTACCTGCCCGCCGAGCCCGTCGGCAAGGACGTGCTGGCCTCGGTGGGCGAGGCGATGTACGGCGAGTGCGACCCGTTCGCCGCACACGCCGTCGAGCCGCCGCTGCGGATGAGCGCGGACGAGCTGGTGCTCGCCCTGCCCGGCGCCGACCGCGGCGACGTCGACCTGGCCCGTAAGGGCGACGAGCTGATCGTCACGGCCGGGCCGTACCGGAGGATCCTGGCGCTGCCCACGGCGCTGTCCCGAAGGAAGATCAGTGGAGCCGCGCTCCGGGACGGCGTGCTGCGGGTAGGTTTCAGCCCGGGGAGCGAATCCGCAACCTGATGAGTTGAGGAGGATGAGCGACCCATACGCAGGGAGGGCCCATGACCGAGAGCAACAACGGCAACGACAAAGACCCGATCGGCACCGTCGCCGACGAGGCGCGCAAGCTGTTCGAGTCGATCCAGGGGCGGGCGACCCGCCAGGTCGGCAAGAGCGTGTTCAACTCGTTCACCGGCGGCGGCCGCAGGGAACGAGACGTGTGGGAGGAGGCCGTGTCCGAGTCCCACGACGAGTACATCTGCCGCGCCTGCCCGTGGTGCCGGGCCATCGCGGCGCAGCGTGAGTCGGGCGGCGACGTGACGGGGCACCTGATGGCCGCGGGCGGCGAGCTGTTCGCCGCGTTCCGTGGCGCGATCGACGCGTTGAGCAAGCCCGCCCCCCGCGGGCCGCGCGACGACCGCGATCGGCGGGACCGCCACGACAACGTGGAACACATAGATCTGGGATAGGGAGAAGCGGGGCAATGCTCACGATCGGTGTCGATATCGGCGGGACCAAGGTGGCCGCCGGTGTGGTCGACGACAAGGGCGAGATCGTCGAACACACGCTCAGGCCCACCGCCGCCGACCGCCCCGACCTGGTGGCCGAGACGGTGGCCGACGTCGTTCGCGAGCTGAGCGCGGGCAGGGCCATCGAGGCCGTCGGGGTCGGCGCCGCCGGGTTCGTCGACGAGACCCGTTCGATCGTGCGCTTCGCCCCCAACCTCGCCTGGCGCGAGGAGCCGCTGCAGAAGAAGATCAGCGGCCTCGTCGGGCTGCCGGTCGTGATCGAGAACGACGCCAACGCCATGGCCTGGGGCGAGTCCAGGTTCGGCGCCGGGCGGGGCCAGTCCCACGTGGTCTGCATCACGCTCGGCACCGGCATCGGCGGCGGCCTGGTCTTCGACGGCGCACTCTACCGCGGCCGCTGGGGCATGGGCGCCGAGCTGGGGCACATGCAGGTCCTGCCCGGAGGGCGCCAGTGCGGCTGCGGCAACGTCGGCTGCTGGGAGCAGTACGCCAGCGGCCAGGCCCTCGTCAAGGACGCCAGGGAGATCGCCGAGGCGCACCCGGAGCAGGCGAAGATCCTGCTCGGGCTGGCCGGCGGCAAGATCGAGGGCGAGGAGGTGACCAAGGCCGCGCGGCTGGGCGACGAGGCCTCGCTGGCCGCGTTCGCCAGCCTGGCCGACTGGCTCGGCCAGGGCATGGCCGACCTGGCCGGCGTCCTCGACCCCGGCTGCTTCATCGTGGGCGGCGGCGTCTCCCGTGCCGCCGACCTGTTCATCGACCGGGCGCGCCAGGCCTTCGCCGAGCGGCTGACCGGCCGCGGCCACCGGCCGCTCGCCGAGATCAGGCTGGCCGAGCTGGGCGCCTCCGCAGGGGTGGTGGGCGCCGCCGACCTGGCCAGGCAGCGCTGACGATCAGGGTCGCCACCTACAACGTACGCGGGATGCGTGACAGCGTGCCCGCGTTGACCCGGGTGATCACCGCCATGCGCGCCGACGTGCTCTGCGTGCAGGAGGCGCCGAGGCTCAGGAAGTGGCGGCGCAGGGCCCTGGCCGCCGCGGCGGGCATGCGGGTGGCCACCCCCGGCAGGGTGGGCGGCGTGGCCGTGTTCACCGGCCCGCGCGTCAGGGTGCTGCACGCCGAGAGCCACACGCTGCGGTTCTTCGCCGGGCTGGAGCGCCGCGGGCTCGCGCTCGCCGTGGTGGACGTGGACGGGGCCCGCCTGGCGGTCGGCTCCCTCCACCTGGATCTGAACGACCCGGCCAGGGTGCACCACGCCGCCGAGGCCGTGGCGCTGCTGGAACGGGCGGCCGGCCGCTTCGGGGCGACGATCGTGCTCTGCGGCGACCTCAACGAGCAGGCGCACCAGCCCGCCTGGCGCTTTCTCGCCGCGCTGCTGGCCGACTGCTACGCCGTGGCCCCCAAGGGCGACGGGCTGACGTTCACGGCCGCCCGGCCCGCGCTCCGCATCGACGCCGTGTTCGCCGCGCGCGACCTGCGTGTCGTGTCGTGCGGGGGAGCCGACGCCCCGATCGCCGATCTGGCCGAGGCCAGCGACCATCTGCCCGTTATCGCAGAGTTGCGAGTTGGGCACTAACGGGCAAGACGTGCCCCCCAGCCCGTAGCATTTGCTCATGACCCGTCGCTCTCAGCGGCGTGCGCTCTCCTTGATCTTGGCGACGTCCGTGGCCTTGACGCAGGTCACGCCCGCCGCGCATGCCGAACCTCGCCGGCCCGCCACGATAGAGGCGTGGCAGCAGTCGACCAGCGTGCGCCTCCAGGCCGACGGCTCGCTCTCCGACGTGCTCGCCGTCTCCTCCAGCGACGTGTGGGCCGTCGGCCAGCAGCAGATCTGGGACGTCTGGAAAAATCGCGGCACCATCCGCCACTGGGACGGCAGCGACTGGTCCGAGGTGCCCGTCCGCGACGCCGCGTCCGCGGGAAACCTGCGCGGGCTGGCCGCCGGCTCCGCGTCCGACGTGTGGGCGGTCGGCGACGGGCACGACGGGCTGCCGTACATCGCCCACGGCGATGTCACGGGGTTCGACCGGGTCAGGCCCCAAGGGCTGCGGGCAGGAGACTGGCTCGGCGGCGTCGACGCCAAGTCGGGGCGGATCGTCGCGGTCGGCAGCCGCGACAAGCAGGGGCTCATCCTCACCGGCCAGGGCAACTCCTGGACCGTGCAGCAGACCAAGGAGGAGGGCGCGCTCTACGCGGTGGCCGGCGGGTTCGCCGTCGGTGACACGGGCTCCGCGCCGCTGATCGTGCACTACTCGGGCGGGTCGTGGAAGTCCATGCCGGTGCCCTCGATCCCCGGGGGCTACCTGCGTGACGTGCAGGCAGACAGCGCCAAGCGGGCGGTGGCCGTCGGCGGCGTCTACCGCGGGCCTGGCGACATCTCGCCCCTCATGCTGGTCTGGAACGGCAAGCGCTGGCACCAGCAGCCGCTGCCCGACTCCGACTCCGACGCCCGGCTCTACGGCGTGACCGGCGACGGCAAGGGCCGCTACTGGCTGGCCGGCTACGATCCGTCGCGGGCCACGGAGCCGTTCATGATGCGGTGCGAGAAGGGCGACTGCGAGACCATCCGGGGCGGCGCCCAGAAGGACAGGAGCAGCGTACGGCTCCAGGCGGTGGCCTACCTCGCCGGCAAGGGCGCGGTGTGGGGTGTGGGGCACGCGGTCGACACCCGAGACCGCTATACCGACGTGGTCGAGTCGTTCGCGCCCAAGAGCGTCACCTCGAAGTCCTGACGCCCCCACCTCCTCGGGGTGGTCCCGGCTCCGCCGCTCCGTCGTGGGCTGAGGTCCCTCGGGGGCTCGCGGCGGTGGCGGCTGCGATGCGCCGTTCCCGTTTCCCGCCTCAGAGGGACCTCAGCCACAGCCGGTGTGGGCGTCTCGTCGCGGCGAGGTCGCTCTGATGCGCCGTTCCTACGGGCGTCTCGTTGTGGTGGGGTCGCTCTGATGCGCCGTTCCTAGGGGCGTCTGGTTGCGGCGGCGCCGTGCCGCCGGCGCGCGGTCACAGGACGGCGCCGTCGTCCCAGCCCGAGTCGTTGGGCGGACCGTCGCCCATGCGCACGACCAGTGCCACGAACCCGCCGATGAACGCCGCCACCGCCGTGAACAGCGCCCAGCCCTCCATGTGCCAGCTCGCCATCGCGGCGACCAGAAGGTACGCGGGCCCGCCGAACAGCGCCACCCACGCCAGCTTGGTCGGCAGGTCGAGCTTGGGCAGCGGAGGCGGCGGGGGCGGCTCGAAGTGGCCCTCCTCGCCCTCCTGCTCCTCCTCGGCGGAGTCCTCGTCGGGCTCGGGCTCCTCCGAGGGTTTCACCACCCGGCGGGTGGGCTCGGGGGGGACGTTCTCGCTGTCCGGCCATGGCTGGTCGGCCGAGTCACGCTCGGCGGTGTCGTTGAAGGACGCGACGATCTGACGCCAGACCTCGTCCTCACTCTGGGGCGTCACCTAGATGGGCCTCTCCACAGCGATCGCGACTTCCCCCTGGGTGCGATCAGTCCCTCTGCAAGGGTACCGAGGCATGTGTCCGGATGAAGTCGAGGCTACCGGCAAAGATCCTGTCGGCATCGTTGTCAAGCGTCGCAACATGGTAGCTATCGGTAAGCTCCTCGATCGTGGCCTGCGGGACCTTCTCGCGGATGATCGCCACGCTCGTCGGCTTGACCACGTGGTCCTCCGCGCTGTGGAAAACCAGCAGCGGCTGTGTCACCTTCGCCAGGTCCGCCTGCACCAGCGACCATAGCGCGGGCAGCGACGCGGCCGCCTTCACGGGGGTGCGGGCGTAGGCCAGCTCGGTCACGCCGGGCTTCTTGACGTCGTTCGCGACGCCGGCCACCGACGGCACGAACCACTTGATCAGCGGAGCGAGCTTGAGCAGCGGCACGTCGTTGGCGATCGACGGGTTGACCGCCACCACGCCGCTGATCGCCGAACCGTGCACCTCGGCGAGGCGCAGCGCCAGGCAGCCGCCCATCGACAGCCCCGCCACGAACACATTCTGGCAGCGTCCCTGGAGATCCGCGAACGCCTTCTCCACCTCGGCGTACCAGTCCTCCCAGCGCGTCCTGTTCATCTCCTGCCACGTGGTGCCGTGCCCGGGCTGGCGGGGCAGCGAGACGCTCACCCCATGCGCGGCAAGGAACTCCCCCCACGGCCGCAGCGACTGCGGGGTGCCGGTGAACCCATGGCAGAGCAGCACACCGATCTGGCCTCCGTCGTGGTGGTAGGGCTCCGCGCCTGGCATGAGCGGCATAACAGCTCCTTGACGGAATTTCATCCCGGAACTGCCCGATCGTCGCACGTTCCGGGGTGTTTGTGCGAGAGCTGATGTAGGAGCATGGCGCTCGGGATGGGAAGATGACTATGGTCGCCCGAAACGTGCTGGAGAAGAGGTGCCGGGGTGTTCTACTGGGTGGTCAAGGCCATCTTGGGTCCGTTCCTCCTCGCCGTCTTCCGGCCGTGGACGGAGGGCGCGGAAAACGTGCCCAAGCAAGGGCCCGTGATCCTGGCCGGCAACCATCTGTCGTTCGCCGACCACTTCTTCGGCCCGCTGCAGATCCGCCGCAAGGTCATCTCGCTCGGCAAGGCCGACTACTTCACCGGGCGCGGCGTCAAGGGCTTCTTCACCCGCCTGTTCTTCAGCGGCGTCGGCACGGTGCCGATCGACCGCTCGGGCGGCAAGGCCAGCGAGGCGGCGCTCCGCACCGGGCTGCGCATCCTGCGCGAGGGGCAGATCCTCGGCATCTACCCCGAGGGCACCCGTTCGCCCGACGGGCGGCTCTACAAGGGCAAGACCGGCGTGGCCCGGCTCGCCCTGGAGTCACGGGCGCCGGTCATCCCGTGGGCCATGGTCAACACGTACGAGATGATGCCGCCGGGACGGCCGCTGCCCAAGCTCGGGATCCGGCCCGGGGTCAAGTTCGGCAAGCCGCTCGACTTCTCCCGCTACTACGGGATGGAGGACGACCGGCTGGTGCTGCGCGCCGTGACCGACGAGATCATGTACGCGCTGATGGAGCTGTCCGGGCAGGAATACGTCGACAAGTACGCCGCCAGCGCGCGGGTCGAGATGGAGCGCGCCGCGCGCGCGGCTGCCGCCAAGAGCTGACCTCACCCGGAGGCGCGCAGCACCGCCTCGGTCTTCTGCATGGCCGTGGTCATCGCCTGCAGTTCCTCACGGCTGAGCCGGTCGATCAGATATTCGCGCACGACCTCCACATGCCCCGGCGCCACCTGTTCCAGGCAGCGCATGCCCGCGTCGGTGAGCACCGCCAGCACGCCGCGCTCGTCGCTGGGGCAGGTGGCGCGTTCCACCAGGCCCGCCTTCTCGAGCTGGGTGATCTGGTACGTCAGCGCGCTCTTCGTCACCACGGCGCCCCTGGACAGCTCGGTCATGCGCATCTGACGTCCGGGGGCTTCGGCGAGCCGCACCAGGATCTCGTACTGCGGGTGCGTCAGCCCGGCAGAGGCCTTGAGCTGCTCCTCGATCCGCCGCTCGAGCAGGTGGGAAGTGGACAGGAAGGCGCGCCAGGCCGCCATCTCCGTCTCGTCCAGCCATCGGGGGTCGTCCGTCACCAGCTCATTCTACAGTGTTGTTCAGATTTGAACATTCGGCTAGGGTGGTTGTTCAAATCTGAATGACTCTCAAGGAGATCGAATGTTCGACCAGGCGCGCCCCGTCGCCCTTTTGCTCGCGAGGATCGCCATCGGAGTGATCTTCCTCGTGCACGGCTACCAGAAGTTCGCGACCATGGGCATCGCGGGCACGGCCAAGTTCTTCGAGTCAGCGGGCATCCCGCTGGCCTCCGTGGCCGCCCCGGCGGTGGCGGTGCTGGAGGTGGTCGGCGGCCTGGCGCTGATCCTCGGCGCCGCGCTGCCGATCGTGGGCACGCTGCTGGCCATCGACATGGTGGGCGCCATCGTGTTCGTGCACGGCGCGTCCGGCTTCAGCGCCGGCGAGGGCGGCTACGAGTTCGTCCTGGCGCTGGCGGCGGCCAGCCTGGCCATCGGCTTCACGGGCGGCGGCGCGCTGGCCCTCGACGGCGTGCTGAGCCGCCGCCGCGGCGCCGCGTCGGTGTCCGCCTAGCACTCCTGTTCCCGGACCCCGCGCAGGCGGAATCCGGGGTCCCAGGGTCTCAGGAGAGGTGGGCGCGGATCTGCGCGATGTGCTCCGGAGTCGTACGGCAGCACCCGCCGATCAGCGACGCGCCCGCCTGCTGCCACTCCTTGGCCGCCTGCCCGAACTCCACCGGGTCGGCGAGGCCCAGCCAGCGGCGGTGCCCGGCGTCCCAGGTCTCGCCCGAGTTCGGGTAGACCACCACGGGCAGCCCGCCGGACAGGCGCGAGATCAGCCCGGGGATGTGCCGCGGCGCGGTGCAGTTCGCCCCCACGGCCACCATCTGCGGGTTTCCGCTGAACAGCGCGGCCGCCTCGCGGATCGGCGTGCCGTCGTTGAGCCGCTCGGCGTCGCGGCAGGAGAAGCTCACCCACGCCTTCACCTCGGGCGTGCGGGCCAGCAGCCTGGCCAGCGCCCGCGCCTCCGGGTACGACGGGATCGTCTCGCAGGCCAGCAGGTCGGCCCCGGCCGAGGCGAGGATCTCCCAGCGCGGCAGATGCCATTCGAACAGGCCGTCCTCGTCGAGGCCGTAGTCGCCGGTGTATTCGGCGCCGTTGGCCAGGTAGGCGCCGTACGGGCCGACCGAGGCCGCCACCAGCCCGTGACCGGCCTCGTCGCGTGCCTGCGCGGCCAGCTCCACCGACAGCCTGATCAGCCGCTCGGCCGCCGCCACGTCAAGCCCGCGCCGTACGAAGCCCGGGATCGTGGCCTGGTAGCTGGCGGTCGTGGCCACGTCGGCCCCCGCCGCGAAGTAGTCGGCGTGCACGCGCCTGATCAGCTCGGGCTGCTCAAGCAGCAACCGCGCGGACCAGAGCTCGTCGCCGAGGTCGGCGCCGAGGCGTTCGAGCTGGGTGGACAGGCCGCCGTCCAGGACAAGTGCAGTCACGTGTCCAGGGTACGGGCGCTCCGCCGTCCCCTCTCACCGGGCGGCGCGCCTCCACCGGCGCCGCCGCCGCGTCACGTGTGCGACTCGCCGCCGGTGCCTGGTGGAGGGGATCAGGGCGCGGGGGCCGGGAGTGCGGCCAGGCGGGCGAGGGCCTCGGCATTGACCACGATAACCTCGCCGGCGCGGATCTCGATCATTCCCCGGCGCTCGAACCCGCGCAGGGCCCGGTTGACGCTCACCCTGGTCGCGCCGATCTCGGCGCCCAGGCCCGCCTGCCCCGCGTGCAGCGGTACCCGGCCGGCCGCGCACCGGCGTACCAGCCAGGTGGCCACGCGTGCGGGCACGTCGCGCACCGCCGCGTCGGTCAGCCGCTCGTCCAGGTCCCGCACGGTGGCGGCCAGCGTGCGCAGCAGCCGCGCCGCGACGGTCGGCTCGGCGGCGACGAGCTCGAGCACCGTGGAGCGCGGCAGGTACGCCACCTCCACCGCCGTCAAGGCCGTACGGGTCGCCCGGTGCGGGCCGTCCACGAGGAGCGCCGTCTTGTCGAACGCGACCGGCGCGGACTCCACGGCGAGCACCACCTCCTTGCCCTCGGCGCTCACCCGCCCGGCCTTCACCCGCCCGTCGAGCAGCACGATCAGGTGCTCGGCCGGATCGCCCTCGGTGCACAGCACCTGCCCGGCCGGGTAGCGCCGCCGCCGCGCCAGCGTCTCGAGCCCGCGCAGCCGCCCGTCGTCGAGCCCGCCGAACATCGGCAGGTCGGCCAGCGTGTACGTCATGTATCCCGTGATACACCACCCCGGTGACCCGCGATGCTGAGCACCCGGCCGGCGGGGCCCTAACGTGCGGGCATGGCGAGATACGTACTGGAAATAGCCTTCGACGACGCCCCCAGCCGCCTGGCGGCCCGGCCCGCGCACCGGGAGCACCTGCGGCGGCTCAAGGAGCAGGGACGGCTGGTGACCGCCGGTCCCTGGGCGGACGACACGGGGGCGCTGCACGTGTACGAGGTGGCGGACGAGGCCGAGCTGCGCGACATCCTCCGGGATGACCCGTACACGGCGGTGGGCGGCTACGAGATCGTCCTCATGAAACAGTGGAATCCGATCATGTAACCGCCCCTCCGCACGTGCCTAGGCGCGCTTCCAGAAGGAGCCGCGGCGACCCGGCCCGTGGTCGTCGCCCACGAGAGTCGTGAGGACCTCCACGGCGCGCTCGTGCAGGGCCTGGGCGTCGGCGCCCGGCCGTTCGGCGGCCTCGAGCTCGCGGGCCAGCGTCTCCAGCTGCTCGTTCCCCCCGAGGTACGCCGCCAGCGCGGCCAGCCGCGAGCCCAGGTCCGCCAGGTACAGCAGGTCGGGCGCGGGCAGCGCCTTCAGCCGCTCGAGCTCCGCCACCAGCTGCGGCCTGACCGACTCCAGCCGGTGTGCCGGGCGCGGGCCGGGCTTCGGCATGGCGCCACCCCGCCCGCGCGCGCCGCCACCGGGCGCGAACGGGGCGGGCGCCGGCGGCTGCGCGGGCACCCGGGGCCCGCCGAACCCCTCGGAGGCTCCCTGCGGGTCGCCGGCGATCAACCCCTGATCCAGGTCGGACAGGCCGAGGCCCGGCTCGGGGAGCCGCATCCGCTGGACTCCCATGGGCGGAGCGGCCATCACCGCGGCCTGTGCCGCGAAGCCCATCATCGGCGGGCCCTGCGGCAGCTCCCATCCGCTCGGCGGCTCGACCGGCTGGATGACGCGGTGTTCCGGACCGCCCTCGGCGACCTGCCTGGTGTCGATCGCCACGTACGCGGTGAAGCGGCACAGCACGCCGTACTCCAGCGAGGTCCGCACGATCCGCGACTCCAGGTCGTGCTCGCCCATGGCGTACCGGTCCTCGAGCTCGCGCAGGTGCGCGCGGGCCCAGACGGCGCGGATGGCCGGATTGTCCACCGCCACGCCCGCGACCTGCTCCTCCCACGGCCCGTCCGCGGCCATCCCGCGTACGGTCAGCGAGGAGCCCTCGCGGTAGCGCCCGTACACGCGCAGCGGCACGCCGGGGAAGATCGACCCGAGATGGGTGACCGTGTCCGGCTCGACGTCGAGGCCCTTGAGCGAGAGGTCGGTCACCAGGGGAGCGCCGATCCTGCGGTGGATCTGCTCCATGGCGGCGTCCAGCCGGTCCTCCGACTCGACCAGCTCGCACCGGCCCGCGCCGAGCCCGGCCAGGCGGCCGAGGAAGCCGGCGTTCACGGCGCGGTCGATGCCGACCGTGTGCACGCGCATGGCCGACAGCGCGCCGCCGACCTGCTCCAGGATCTGGTCCTCGTTGCCCACCTGGCCGTCGGTGACCAGCACCACGACGCGTTCGCGCTCGTTCCTCGCGCCCAGGAGCGCGATGGCCCGGCGCAGCGGCTCCAGCAGCTCGGTGCCGCCGCGGGCGTCCACGCGGGCGAGGTGCTCGACGGCTCGGTACCGGTTGCGGTCGGACGCCTCCACCAGCCCCTCGAACGCCTCCTCCACCACGGAGTCGAACGTCAGCACCGCGAACCTGTCCTGCTCCGTCAGCGTGTCGACGATGCGGGCCGCGGCCCTGCGCGCGGTGACCATCTTCCAGCCGCCCATGCTGCCCGAACGGTCGAGCACCAGCACCAGGTCGCGCGGCGTGCGCGTGGACTGGAGCGGCGGCGGCACGACCGTGAGAGCGAACGTGCCGGCGCCGTCTCGGCCGTCGAGCTGCAGCGACGTGGACGCCTCGAACGACATCCGCAGGATGAAGTCCCGGTCGAGCCGCTCGCCCGGGCGCAGGCGTACCGTGTGGCCCTCCTCCTCGACCACGTGCAGGCTGGAGGCCAGCTCACGCAGCTCCAGCCCGGCCGCGTCCACGCTCGCGCGCAGCGACAGGCGCACGGGGTCGGGGAAGCCGGGCAGCAGGACGGGCGGGCTGATCCTGGACGCGTCGGGCACCGCGTCGGTGTCGGGCGCGGCGCCGTCGCCCGCGGGCGGGCCGTCGATGGGGCTGCCCGGGATGTAGCGCGGGGCCACGACCAGCGGGAAGCGGAACGTGGCCGCGCCGTCCTCGTACGGCAGCGGCTGGCTCATGGTCAGCCTGACCGACACGCGCTCGCCGGGCAGGATGTTGCCCACCCTGATCGTGAACACGTCGGGCCGGTCCTCCTCGGCGATCGCCGCCCGCCTGCCCTCGCGCAGCGCCTGGTCGTAGTCGGCCCTGGCCTGACCGCGCTCCTTCAGCACGCCCTCGACCACCCGGTCGTCGGCCTCCATCCTGAACCCGGTGACGGCCGCCCTGTCGGGCAGCGGGAAGACGTACGTGGCCTCGAGCGTGACGTCGAACGGGTTCCTGAACCCCTGCGTGACCTCGACCCCGGCGATGAGCCCGGAGATGTCGGCGGCCACGTCCACGCTCTCGAGCGGCAGGTTGCCGCGTTCCGTCCGCAGCGCGCCGAACCCGGCGTCCGGCACCGGCAGGCACCGTGCGGGCTCCAGCGAAGTGATCTTCATCTGGATTGTGGCGCGGAGACCCGGTCCTTCAGGGCCGGGAGGAAGCGCCACCCCTCCTTTCGAAAACAGTATGGAAAAGCTCGGTAACAGCCGGTAATCTTTGCGGTGGGTGATGCTTCAGTGACAGGAGGTGCGCGATGGCGATCCGCCGCTCGGCCGCCAAACGGCACGGCCTGCCCTCCGTCGTGCAACTGTGGCTCGCCCCCACCCCCGCCCAGGTAGGTGCCCTCGCCGAAGCCGTCCAGGTGTGCAACCAGGCAGCCACCTACATCTCCCGCCTTGCCTGGCAGCAGCGCATCTTCGCCATCCTGGACCTGCACCGGCTCGCCTACCACCAAGCGCGCGCCCACTTCGGCGGACTGGCCGCCCAAGCAGCCGTGCGCGCCATCGCCCGGGTCGCGGGCGCCTATGCCAACCGACGCGCCACCAAGAAACGCGCCCACATCTTCCGCCCGCACGGCGCCATCCCCTACGACGCGCGCCTGATGACCTGGAACCGAGATGCCCGCATCGTGTCCCTGTGGACCCCCACCGGCCGCGTCCACGTCTCCTACACCGGCCGCGAGGAAGACCTCAAAGCCCTCGACACCCTGCCGATCGGGGAGGCCGCCCTGATCTGCCGGCGCGGCGTATGGCTGCTGCACGTCGCCCTCACCCTGCCCAAACCACCTGTGGGCGAGCCTGTCAACGGCTTCCTGGGAGTGGATCAGGGAGTGGCGAGCCTGGCGGTCACTTCCGACGGGGCGGTGCTGCCCGGCCCCACCTTGCCCGGTCTCATCGAAGGTAACGGCCATGTCCGTACGCTGCGGGAGCGGCGGCATCGGCTGCGCCGCCGGTTGCAGAGGAAGGGCACTCCTGCGGCGCGGCGGGTGCTGCGCCGTCTGTCCGGGCGTGAGCACCGGATGATGACCGACCTCAACCACCAGATCAGTAAGTACGTGGTGCGCGAAGCCGAACGCACCGGCCGCGGGATCGCCCTGGAGGATCTCCAGGGCATCCGCGGGCGGGTAAGGGCTCACCGGCTCCAGCGGCGCACCCTGCACTCCTGGGCCTTCGCCCAGAACATCGAGTTCACCCGCTACAAGGCCGCCCGGGCCGGGATCGCCTTCATATTGGTCGATCCCGCCTACACCAGCCAGGCCTGCCCGGAATGCGGATGGACCAGCAGGGCGAACCGGCCGGCGCGGGGCCGGTTCGCCTGTACCAGGTGTGGCCTCGCTGGGCACGCCGACCACATCGCGGCCCGCAACATCGCTATGCTCGGCGCTGCGGGCTGGGCTGTCGTCAACCAGCCACACGCTACCGGCCTCCCTTCAGCCAGACGGGACCGTGAGAGCAAGCCACCGGCTTCAGCCGGTGATAGTTGACGTGAGTTCCCTCTCTTTGAGCACCGCGAGCAGCGGCGCCGCCGCCGCCAGCACCGCCTGAACGTCCTCCTCGGACGGGACCTGGCCCGCGTCCAGCACGAGCCGCACCCCGTCCGCCAGCCTGACTCCTGTGACCATCGGGGCAACCGTCCGGGGCACGCCCGGCTCGCCATGGGTCGCCCCCTGACCGGCCGTCCCTGCCGCCCCTGTGTCAGCCTTCCCCGGCCGATCAGCCCAGAACCGCTCGCGCGCGCTCTCCCCGTCGGCGCGCGCGACGCCGTCTCGGGTGTGCGTGGTGCCGGTCCTGGCCTGTGCCGCGTCGTCATCGGAACGCATCACGCCGCGCTCGGCTGCACTGCGCTCGGTCGTGACACCGTCCCGCTCGGCACCTATGCCGGTAGCGGCACCCGCATCGTCCACTCGGGCACCGGCAGCCGGTCCCGCGCCGTCGTGTGTGGCCCGGGTCGCGCGTCCCGGGCCGTCGTGCGTGGCTCGGGTATCGCATCCCGGGTCGTCGTGTGTGGCATCGGCACCGCGTCCTGGGCCGTCGTACGTGGTATCGGTCTCCAGTCTCGCGCGGCCGGTGGGCGTGGGCCCGTGCCTCAGCGGCGGCTCGCTGAGCAACGCGTCCTCCAGCCGATCCGCCCCGTCCGGTCGAGTCGCCCCGTCCGGTGCCGGTGCGTCGTCCGGTCGCGATGTGGGTCCCGGCCCCGCCATGTCGTTCAGCGCCGATGAGCCCTCCAGGCAGGGGGCCAGGTGGGGAGCGGCGCCGAGCCTCGGTGTCGCGTCCGCCCCGGAGGTGGGCGCCAGGCCGGCGGTGGCCTCAAGCATGCGATCCGTGGCGCCGGCCAGAGCCGCTTGGATCTGGGCGATCGAGTGGCCGGCCGCCTGCAGGCGCTTGACGGCCACGAGCTGCAGCAGGTGCCTCCGGCCGTACTGGGCGATCCTGCCGCGCCTGGTCAACGGCGGGTCCACCAGGCCGATCGTCGTATACCACCTGATCAGCCGCTCTCCGGGCACGTCACGGACCCGGCCGTTGACCGGCGACCCGCCGCCGCGCAGGGCGCGGGCCGCGCGTTCGGCCAGCTCGCCGATGGTCCAGGTGTCGCTCATACCTCCACGATGACACTGTCATTATTACACTGTCAACAACAGGCCGGAATGCCTGCCGCCGCGTCGTTGTCGTTCTAATTAGGGAAAAGTCCGACCTACGGGGAGGAACACGACATGGCCGCGATTACCGGCCCACTTTCGGGCGAGGCCAAGAACGCCGTCGCGGAGGCTCTACAGGGCGCCCTGGTCGATCTCATCGACCTCTCGCTGGTCGCCAAGCAAGAACACTGGAACCTCATCGGCCCTCACTTCCGCTCGATCCATCTCCAGCTGGACGAGCTCACCGAACTGGCCAGAAGGCACATGGACACCATCGCCGAACGCGCCGTCGCGATCGGCGCCAACCCGGACGGCCGTTCCGCCACGGTCGCCAGGGCCACGAAGCTCCAGCAGCCGGAGTCCGGCTGGCTGGAGGACGGCAAGGTGGTGGCGACGATCACGGACCTGCTGAGCGGCGTCAGCAAGCGCATGCACGAGCGCGTCCGGGCCACCGACGAGCCCGACCCGGTCTCTCAGGACCTGCTCATCTCGGTGGCGCAGGACATCGACAAGCAGCACTGGATGTTCCAGGCCATGGCCTGACCGGACGGCCTGACTGATCTGCCGAAAGCCCGGGAGCCCGATCGGGAGCCCGGGCTTCGGCATGCCGCGAGCGGCACGTGAGGCGGCGGTCCCACCAGAGGGCGGTACGGGCGGGGGCGCCGGGTTCGGGTACGGGGTGTTGGCCGCATGATCGCGCGGAGGGAGTCCGGGGTTTGCGCAGAGTTTGATGTCGCGAGTCCCTGCCATTCATGTCCGTGCGGTCGACTAGCGTGGCACCTAGAGGGAGGCCCACGATGTCCCACAAGACTCTCCTCCGCACGGGGCCGCTCTGGCGGGGCGGCACCAGCCCGTACGGTCCGCTCGGCCCGCCTGGCGCCGACGGCCTCGCGCTGGCCTCGGGCTTCACCGGCAGGGTGGTGGCCCGTTCCGGCCACAAGGTCGCCGGGCTGACCTGGCACGCCGCGCCCGACGGCGGCGCCTGTTTCCCCGACGGCGCCGGCTGGATCTACGTGTCCAACTCCGAGCTTCCGCTGCTCGGCGGCGCCTCGGCGCTGCGCTTCCGCCCCGACGGCACCGTCGGCGACGCCTACCGCATCCTGTCGGGCACCGACCTCAACTGCGCGGGCGGCGCCACGCCGTGGCACACCTGGCTGTCGTGCGAGCTGGGCGACCGCGGCCGCGTCTTCGAGTGCGACCCCTACGGCGCGCGCGCCGCGCGCCCCCGCCTGGCGATGGGCCGCTTCAGGCACGAGGCCGCCGCCTGCGACCCGGAGCGGCACGTGATCTACATGACCGAGGACGAGCCCGACGGCTGCTTCTACCGGTTCAGGCCCGGCGACTGGGGCGACCTGACGGAGGGCACGCTCGAGGTGCTGTGCGCCGGCGGCCGCTGGCAGACGGTGCCCTCGCCGGCGGCCCTGCGCGCGGCGGCCCGCCACCAGGTCGAGGACGCCCGCCACTTCGACGGCGGCGACGGCTGCCACTACGCGGGCGGGGTGTGCTACTTCACCACCAAGGGCGACACGGGCCTGTGGGCCTATGACGCGCAGACCTCCACGCTCGACCGGCTGTGCGAGGGCGTGCGCGCCATCACCGCCGCCCCCTCGGGCGACCTCTACGTGGCCAGGGAGACGACGGAGATCGACGTCATCGCCCCCGACCGGGCGGTCACGCCGTTCCTCAGGCTGGAGGGCCACCCGGGGGCGGAGCTGACCGGGCTGGCCTTCTCGCCGGGCGGCGAGCGGCTCTACTTCTCGGCCAGGCGCGGGCGCACCGAGGGCCACACGTTCGAGGTGGCAGGGCCGTTCCGCGGTTGATCAGGCCGGCTGTGGTCGATCAGGCCAGCTGCAGTTGCTCGGGCCGGCTGTGGTTGATCAGGCCAGATAACGCACCAGCGCGAGTTTCAGCTCGTCCACCAGCTCCGCGCCGCGCTCGGGCGGCGCGGAGGTGACCAGCGGCATCACCGCCTTCACCATGGCCACCGCCATCGTCCCCATGAGCGCCGCGCGTTCCTCGGGCAGCTCGGGGGAGCGGCGGCGCAGCATGGCCGCGACCTGCCGGGCGATGTCGGCGTGCAGTCGCTGCGAGGCCGCGGCCAGCTGATCGCCCGTCGCCGACCCGTACAGCAGCGACCAGTACGCCGGTGACGCGCTCTTGAACCTGACGCTCTCGTCCACGAGCTGCCCCACCAGCACCTCCAGTGGCACCTCCGGGGTGACGGCGGCCAGCCGCGCCGCCCAGAACTCCTGCCGGTCGACGGTGTAGCGCGCCACCAGCCCGTCCAGGATCTCCTCCTTGTTGCGGAAGAACTGGTACAGCGAACCAGGCGACATCCCCGCCCGCGTGGCGACGTGGTTCGTCGTCATGTCCGGATATCCCACCTCGGCGACCACCGACTCGGCGGCGTCGAGGATCTCCGCCATGCGCTTCAGGCCACGCGCCTGCCGGCGGACCGTGCGTTCAGGCATGGGTCTCCTCGTTGACAAATGCGAGCATTTACTTGTATTTCTGATCCGACGACGAAAACACGAGCAGTTTACCGAGTTTGCTCGGGGGGAGACGGACATGACCGTGAACACGCAGCTCCGGCCGGCTCGGGAGGAGACGGGCGGGCCGCCGCTGCGCAGGCTGGGATTCCTCCTCGTACGGCGCCGCAGGATCGTGCTGGCGCTTTCCGCCGTCGTGCTCGTCGTGGCCGCGGCGCTGGCGGCGGGGGCGGTGCCGCGGCTGTCGCTGGCCAGGTTCGAGGCGCAGGGGAGCGAGTCCGACCGGGCGCAGGCCGAGCTGGTCGAGCGCTTCGGCACCGGCAGCCCCGACATGATCTTCCTGGTGACCGTCAGGTCCGGCACCGTGGACGATCCCGCCGCCGAGGCCGAGGGCAGGGAGCTGACCGCGCGGGTCGCCGGACAGGAGGGGGTCGCCGAGTCCGCCTCGTACTGGACCAGGGGCAAGCCCGCCACCCTGCGCAGCGAGGACGGCAAACACGCGCTGATCATGGTGCGCATCCCCGGGGACGCCGGCCACGTGCGCGCACAGGTGCTGCCCAGGCTCGTGCCCGAGATCACCAAGGGCACCGGCCTGCTCCAGGTGCGGGCCGGGGGAGGGGAGGAGGTCTTCAGGGAGACCGTGCCGCTGGCCAGGCAGGACTTCGTGCGGGCCGAGCTGGTCATCTTCCCGCTGGCGTTCGTGCTGCTCTGGCTCTACCAGCGCCGTGCCATGGCGGCGCTGGTGCCGATCCTGGCCGGGGTGCTCGCCATGGTGATCGGGCTGGCGCTCCTGCGCGGAGTCCTGATATTTGCCGAGATTTCCACGTTCGCCCTGAACCTGACCCTGGCCATGGGGCTCGGGCTCGGCATCGACTACTGCCTGTTCGTGATCCAGCGCTTCCGCGAGGAGACGCGGCGCGGCGCCGACCGGGCGAGCGCGATCGCCGCAGCCGTCGAGCACGCTGGGCGGACCGTGCTGTTCAGCGGGCTCACCGTGGCCACGTCTCTGGCCGTGCTGTTCGCGCTGCCGTTCGACTTCCTGCGGTCCTTCGCGTACGCGGGCATCGCCGTCGTGATCGGCGGCCTGTTCGCGGCGGTGATCGTGCTGCCCGCGGTGCTCGCCTCGATCGGCGGCACGGTGCTGCCCCGGCGGGTCAGGACCGAGCGCGAGTCCGGGTTCTGGCATGCGCTGGCCACCAGGGTGATGCGCCGGCCGCTGGTGTTCGGCGGGCTGGCCACGGCGGTGCTGCTGCTGCTCGCCTCGCCGTTCCTGGGGCTGCGCTTCGGTGTGGCGGACGACCGCATCCTGCCCCTGGAGGCGTCGTCCCGGCAGACCCAGGAGGTGATCCGTCAGGCCTTCCCGGCGGAGGAGACCGACGCCATCCAGATCATCTCGAAAGATCGGACGGCGGGGGATATTTCGCAGTATGCCGTGACGTTGTCCCGCCTGCCCGGGGTCGCCCAGGTCGACTCCGCCGCCGGCTCGTTCGCGGACGGCCGGCGGGCAGGTGACGGCGACCCGCGAAGGTTCCAGGGGCAGGGCGCCTGGCTCTCCGTGGTCCCGTCCGCCGAGGCGCTGGCCGGCGACCCCGTCCGGCTGGTGGCGGCCGTACGCGCCGTCGAGTCGCCCTTCGAGGTCCTCATCGGCGGCTACCCGGCCGAGCTGGCCGACTACCGGGCCTCGGTCGTCGACCGGCTCCCCCTGGTGCTGGCGCTCATGCTCGGCGTCACGTTCCTGGTCCTCTTCGGGATGACGAGAAGCCTGGTCATCCCGATCAAGGCGTCGCTGCTGAACGTCCTGAGCCTGGGCGTCATGTTCGGGGCCATCGTCTGGGTCTTCCAGGACGGCAACCTCTCCGGTCTGCTCGGCTTCACCCCGACGGGCACGCTTGATCCCAGCATCCCGATCCTGATGCTCTGCGTCGCGTACGGGCTGTCGATGGACTACGAGGTGTTCCTGCTCTCCCGCATCAAGGAGGAGTACGACAGGACGGGCGACACCGAGCAGGCCGTGGCCACCGGCCTGCAGAGGGGCGCGCCGCTGATCACGGCCGCCGGCGGCATCCTGGCGCTCACGTTCGCCGCCTACGCCACGGCGCAGGTGACGTTCGTGCAGATGCTCGGCGTCGGCATGGCGGTGGCCGTGCTGGTGGACGCGACCGTGATCAGGGCGGTGCTCGTGCCGAGCCTGATGCGCCTGGCAGGACCGCTCAACTGGTGGCCTGGAGGTCGCGCGACCACACCTGCTCGGTGACCTCGACCCCGTTCTCCGTCCCCTTCTCCTCCGACTCCAGCTCGAACCCGGCCGCCTGGTAGATCCGCCGCGCGCTCACCAGGCTGTCGCGGGTCCACAGCGTCATCCGCTTGTACCCCTCGGCCTTCGCGTGCCGCACGCACTCCTCCACGAGCCTCCGCCCGATCCCGTGCCCCCGGGCGGACGGCTCCACCAGCAGCATCCGGAGCTTGGCCGTCGTCTCGTCCTGGTGCACGCAGAACACGCACCCGGCCCGCTCCCCGTCCACCTCGGCGATCCACCCCGCGTCGCGCGAGAAGTCCAGGTCGCCGACGATCCTGGCGACGAGCTGCTCGAACTCGGTGCCCCAGCCGTACTCGCGGGCGTAGAGCTCGCCGTGCCGGAAGGCGACCCAGCCGAGGTCGCCGGCGCGCGGAGGCCTGATCACAACGGCTTCCCGCCTGCCCTCGGCGCCCAGCAGCCGCCTGATCGTGGCCATGCTGGTGACCAGCCGCTCCTGGCCCTCGTCCGGCAGCGCGGCGAGCAGCCGCTCGATCTCCTCGGCCGAGCGCTCGTCGAGCGACCGGAACGTCTCCATGCCCGCGGGCGTGAGCCGTACGAGTTGCTTGCGCGCGTCCGACGTGGAGCGCTCGCGCGCGACCAGCCCGTCGCCGTCCAGGCGGGTCAGGATCCTGCTGAGGTAGCCCGCGTCCAGGCCGAGCAGGGCGCGCAGCTCGCCGGTCTCCATCGGCGCGGAGTGCGCCAGCTCGAACAGCACCCTCACCTCTGTCAGCGAATACGGCGAGTCGAGCATGCCTGCCTGCAGCACGCCGATCACTTTCGTATAGAACCGGTTGAAGGCCCTGATCTCAGAAACCCTTGCCTCTGTCAACGAACTCATTGCCATAGTCAACCATGGAAGGATCCCAGCTGTGAAGCAGGTCTATGTAGGCGGATATGGCCCAGGCATCTTCACCCTCGGCGGCAGGCTCACCAGAGTGGCGTCGCCGTCGTTCCTGGCCGCCCATCCCACCTTGCCGGTGCTGTACGCGGCGGGTGAGCTCCAGCGCGGCTGGCTGACCGCCTTCCAGGCCGGGGAGAGCCTGAGCCCGCTGGACGAGCGGCCGAGCGAGGGCGACAGCCCCTGCCACGTCGCCGTGGACCCCACGGGCAGCGTGCTCGCGGCGGCCAACTACGGCGACGGAACGGCCGTCATCTACCGCCTCGACTCCCGGGGCGCGTTCCAGGGTGATCCGATCGTGCTGCGCCACAAGGGCTCCGGCCCGGACAAGGACCGCCAGGAGGGGCCGCACGCCCATCAGGCCGTCTTCCACGACGGGATCCTGCACGTCTCCGACCTCGGCACCGACGAGATCCGCCGCTACCGCTACGACGGCACCGTCCTGGAGCCGATCCCGCTCCACCCGGGCACGGGCCCGCGCCACTTCGCGTTCATCGGATCCCGCCTGTACGTGGCGGGCGAGCTGAACGCGACCGTCACCCTCATCGACGGCGAACGCCGCACCGTCGCCCCCGCCTCCCGGCAGGAGGGCGAGAACGCTCCGTCCCACCTCCAGATCGAGGGCGACCTCGTGTACGTCGCCAACCGCGGCCCCGACACGATCTCCGTGCTGCGCGCCGAGGACCTGTCACCGGTGGCAGAGGTGCCATCGGGCGGCGACTGGCCCAGGCACTTCGCCATCGACGGGACCACCATGTACGTGGCCAACCGGCAGTCGGACGCCGTCACCCGCTTCGACCTGAAGGACGGCGTGCCCCAGCCGTCCGGCCAGGCGTACGAGGCCGAGCGCCCGGCCTGCGTGCTGATCATGTAAGAAGTCGGCCAAGTGGCGGCCCGCCGGGGCGGCCGGTCACCCCGCGGCCGCCACCACGAACGTGCAGGAGTCGCGGCGCGGGGAGCACGAGATCGAGGGCTACGCCGACCAGGTGAGCGCCGCGCTCTGGCGCCCCTCGCGGTCAACCCGTGGTTGACGGATGATGGGATGCCAGTTCGACGGCCGCGCGCCACCGCTCGTAGCCGGCGTCGTCCCGGGCGCCGGGTACGAAGCGCCGCTCGAGCTGCCACGTCTTGCGCAGGTCGGACCGCGACCCCCACACCCCGGCGCCCAGCCCGGCCAGGAACGCCGCGCCGAGCGCCGTGGTCTCCTGGATGACCGGGCGCTCCACCGCCGTGCCGAGCTGGTCGGCCTGGAGCTGCATGAGCAGGTCGTTCGTGCTGGCCCCGCCGTCGGCCTTGAGCACCGGCACCGGACCCCCGGTCATCGCCTCCACCACGTCCCGCACCTCGAACGCGATCGCCTCCAGCGTGGCCCTGACCAGATGGGCCCGGGTGGTGCCGCGGGTGATGCCGGTGATCAGCCCGCGCGCCTGGGGATCCCAGTGCGGCGCCCCCAGTCCCGTCAGGGCCGGCACGAACACCACGCCGCCGCTGTCGGGCACCGTGCGCGCCAGGGCCTCCGACTCCGGCGCCGTGCCGATCAATCCCAGCCCGTCGCGCAGCCACTGCACGGCGGCCCCGGTCACGAAGATCGACCCCTCCAGCGCGAACGTGCGCTCGCCCGACGGCGTCTGCCAGGCCACGGTGGTCAGCAGCCCCGCTTCGGACCTGACGATCTCCCCACCGAGGTTGGCCAGCACGAACGAGCCCGTGCCGTAGGTGCACTTGACGTCACCCACGTCGAAGCACGTCTGCCCGAACAGCGCCGCCTGCTGGTCGCCGGCCACCCCGCTGATCGGCAGCTCCAGCCCGAGGAAGGCCGACGGCTCGGTGTGGCCGAGCGGTCCGTAGTTGGGCACGATCTCGGGCAGGGCGTGTTCGGGCACCCCGAACAGCTCGCACAGCTCGGGCTCCCAGGTGCCGGACTCCAGGCCGTACAGGAGCGTGCGTGAGGCGTTGGACGGGTCGGTCACGTGGCGCGCGCCCGCCGTGAGCCTGGCGATGAGGTAGGAGTCCACCGTCCCGACGGCGACGTTGCCGGTCTCGACGCCCTCCCACACGCCCTCCTCGTGCTCGGCCAGCCAGGCGAGCTTGCTGGCCGTGAAGTACGGGTCGAGCCGCAGCCCGGTCAGCTCCGACACGCGCGGCTCGTGGCCCGCCTCGCGCAGCCGCCCGCATATCTCGGCGGTGCGCCGGTCCTGCCAGACGATGGCCCGGCACGGGGCGGCCAGCGTCCGCCGGTCCCACAGGACGGCGGTCTCGCGCTGGTTGGTGAGTCCGACACAGGACGGCGAGCCGGAGGCACGGCTCAGCGCCGCGCTGCACGCGGAGAGGGTGGCCTGCCAGATGTCCTCCGGATTGTGTTCGACCCAGCCTGGCGAGGGAAAATGTTGCCTGAACTCCTCGTAGCCCATGGACTCGATTTGCCCGTTATCGGTGACAACGAGCGCAGTCACCCCCGTTGTCCCGGCGTCGATGGCCAACACACTCACGAAATCTCCTCGCAATCGATGTTTATGTCGCGGAGCTGTGCGTTTGGTCTAGACCACTGCCCGTGACGGCGGGCACAATGCGAGTCTGACATCAAGGTGACCCCCATCGGGAGGAACCCGCCATGCGTATTGGAGTGCTCACCGGGGGCGGCGACTGCCCCGGTCTCAACGCCGTGATCAGGGCTGTGGTGCGTAAGGGGGTGAGCGTCTACGGTCATGAGTTCGTCGGCTTCCGTGACGGCTGGCGCGGCCCGCTGGAAGGCGACACGATGCCGCTCGACATCCAGGCCGTGCGGGGCATCCTGCCACGCGGTGGCACCATACTCGGCTCCTCCCGCACCAACCCGATAAAGATCGAGGGCGGGGTTGACCGAATCAAGGAGAACCTCGCCGCCACCAGTGTCGACGCCTTGATCGCCATCGGCGGCGAAGACACGCTGGGCGTCGCCAAGCAGCTGTACGACCGCCACGTCAATGTGGTGGGCGTGCCCAAGACCATCGACAACGACCTGTCGGGCACCGACTACACCTTCGGCTTCGACACCGCCGTCAACATCGCGGTGGAGGCCATCGACCGCCTCCACACCACGGCCGAGTCCCACCACAGGGCGCTCATCTGCGAGGTCATGGGCCGCCATGCGGGCTGGATCGCGCTGCACGCGGGCATGGCGGGCGGGGCGAACGTCATCCTCATCCCGGAGCGGCCGTTCGACATCGACCGGGTCTGCGAATATGTCGAGTCCCGCTTCCGCACCCGATACTCGCCGATCATCGTGGTCGCCGAGGGCGCCCACCCGATCGAGGGCCAGATGGAGCTGCAGACGGGCGAGCTCGACGCGTTCGGCCACGTCAGGCTGGGCGGCATCGGGGAGGTGCTGGCCAAGGAGATCGAGAAGCGCACCGGCAAGGAGGCCCGCACCACGGTGCTCGGGCACATCCAGCGCGGCGGCACTCCGACGGCGTACGACCGGGTGCTGGCCACCAGGTTCGGGCTGCAGGCCATCGACGCGGCCCACGAGGGCGACTTCGGCAAGATGGTGGCGCTGCGCGGCACCGACATCGTCCGCGTCGGGCTCGACGAGGCCACGGCGGAGCTGAAGACCGTGCCCGTCTCGCGTTACGCCGAGGCGGAGGTGTTCTTCGGTTAGCTGAAAGCGGCTTGCAAGCGCGCGGCCGTACCTTCTGAACCAGCGGGGTTACCGCTACAACCCCCTTCGGGGTACGGCTTGCGCCGCGGCGAGTCGGCGGCCCACCACGCGTCGCAAGCCGTACCTAGGAGATAGCTCAACCGCGGGGCGTGCCGAAGAGATCCACTTCCGGCGCGCCCTCGTCGTGTTCGTGCAGCCGCGCCTTGTACTCCGCCTCTCTGCGCAGCTCCTTCTCCGAGGGCGACAGGATGACAGCGAGCAGCAGGCCCACGGTGATCACGCTGATGCCGACGATCAGCGGCAGGAGGAGGTCGATGGCCCTGGCGCCGGAGACGGGCACCAGCTCCGGGTGCGTGGTCACCGACATCGAGTACATCCCCGTGTAGTGCATCCCCGAGACCGCCACGCCCATGACCAGCGCCGCACCGCCGATCTTGAGCGCGCCCCTGACCCGCAGCGTGAACCAGAGCGACACGGTCGCCGCCGCGATCGCGATCAGGACGGAGAGGGAGACGACCGCCGGGTCGTAGGAGATGTGGCCGGACATGTTCATCGCGGCCATGCCGAGGTAGTGCATGCTCGCCACGCCGCATCCGGTCAGGACGCCGCCGCCGAGCAGGAACCATAATCGTTCGCCGCCGTGGGAGGCGAGGAACAGCCCCAGCCCCACGACCACGACCGCGATGAGCGCGGACAGGGCGGTGAGCGGGACGTCGTAGCGGATCGCCGAGCCGGCCACCGAGAAGCCCAGCATGGCGATGAAGTGCATGGTCCAGATGCCGGTGCCGCCGATCGCCAGGGCCGCCCCGACCAGCCAGTACTTGCCCTCGCGCTCGCCGGCCAGGCGGGCTCTCGAGGTCAGCAGCAGGCCCAGCATGGAGCCCACGCTGGACATGATGTACGCGAGAACGGGCGTTAACAGCCCGAACGAGAAATGGTCAATCGGCGACATGCCCCCCACCCATCCCTTACACACCGATAAGGGAGTATGAACAGGGGGTTGTCGCCCGCGCAACTATCTTCTGCGAGCCTGCATGGCACGGCGCGGCTGGGGCATCGGCGCGGCGGGCGCGGGGTAGGTGAGTTGCTGCTGCTGGGCGGCGCGGCGGCGCAGCTCCAGCTTGGCCACCAGCTCCGCGTCCTCATGCAGCTCCTCCTCCGACGGCGAGAGGATCACCATGAGCAGCATGGTCAGCGTGATCAGGCTGATCACGGTCATGAGCGGCACGAGGAAGTCGAGCGCGTCGGCGCCGGTGACCACGCCGGGCTCGGAGTCAACCGTGACGCGCATCGCGTACATGCCGGTGTAGTGCATACCCGACACGGCCACGCCCATGACCAGGGCGGCGAGGGTGATCCAGATCGGCTTCTTGACCCGGAGCGTGAACCACAGCGCCACCGTCGCGGCCACCACCGCGATGGCCACGGAGGCGGCCACGGTGAGGCGGTCGTAGGCGACGTGGGCGGACATGTTCATCGCGTACATGCCCAGGTAGTGCATGGAGGCCACGCCGAGCCCCGTCAGCAGGCCGCCGCCGAGCAGTGCCAGGACCCGGCCGCCGCCGTAGGAGACGAGAAACAGGCCGGTGCCCACGACCACGATGGCCACCACCGCGGAGGCCGCGGTGAGCCACACGTCGTACTTGATCTGGGTGCCCTCCACCTGGAAGCCCATCATGGCGATGAAGTGCATGACCCAGATGCCGGTGCCGCCGATCGAGATGGCCGCGCCGAGCAGCCAGCGCACCCGGGAACCGCCGCGCGAGGCGTGCGCCTGTGCGGTGAGCCGCAGTCCGAGCATCGACCCGATGCACGACATCACGTAGGCGAGCAGCGGCGTCAGCAGGCCGTAGGTGAAATGATTCACAGCGGTCATCTATCGGTTCCTTGCAATTAGGGGTTCCCGGATTGTTTCATCCGGCATGTCCTATTCGCATGGATAGCGACACTATCTGTCAACCCTTCTGTCGGAACATGAGAGGGGCTCATGGCCATTGAGGGCCCGTTCTGGCGCGCGATCGCGGTCTACCGCGTCGCGTCGCTGGTGTACGCGGCCGTGCTGATGGCCCAGTACCGCGGCTACGAGCATCCTGTGCTGGGCTGGCTGGTCATCGGCGTGATGGCGCTGTGGACGGCGGCGGCGACGTTCGCCTACTCGGCCGAGTCGCTGCGCCGGTGGCCGCTGCTGGCGATCGACCTGCTCGTGACGATGGCCTGCCTGCTGGCCTCCCCGTACGTCGAAGGCGCCAGCCAGGGCGCGCAGGGCACCATGCCGGTCCCCGCCACCTGGGTGGCCGGTCCCGTACTGGCCTGGGCCGTGCACGGGGGGAGGCGGCTGGGCGCGGTGGCGGCGGCCGTCGTCGCGGCGGGCGACCTGTGGCTGCGGGTCCGCACCCATGAGGAGCCCATCCTGATCAACGGCGCGGTCCTGCTCTTCCTGGCGGGCGTCGTGGTCGGTCATGTGGCCCGGCTGGCCAGGCAGGCCGAGGAGCGCATGCAGCGGGCCATCGAGATGGAGGCCGCCCAGCGCGAACGCGACCGGCTGGCCCGCGACATCCATGATTCGGTCTTGCAAGTGCTGGCGCTGGTCCAGCGGCGCGGGCGGCAGATCGGCGGCGAGGCGGCCGAGCTGGGGCGCCTGGCGGGCGAGCAGGAGGCCGCCCTGCGCGATCTCGTCACGACCGGCCCGCCGGCTTCTGGCGCGACAGATCTGCGCGCCCTCCTGCTGCGGTATGGCTCGCCCGAGGTCACGGTGTCCACCCCGGCGACCCCGCTGGTGCTGCCTGCCGCGGTGGCGCAGGAGGCCGCGGCGGCGGTCGGCGCGGCCCTGGACAACGTCCGCGCGCACTGCGGTCCTGGGGCCCGGGCCTGGGTGCTGGCGGAGTCGGGCGAGGGCACGGTGACCGTCAGCATCAGGGACGACGGGCCGGGCATCCCGGACGGTCGCCTGGACGAGGCGCTCGCCGACGGCCGCATGGGCGTCGCCCGGTCCATCCGGGGGCGCGTGGCCGAGCTCGGGGGCGAGGTCTCGATCGTGAGCGTCCCCGGCCAGGGCACCGAGGTCGAGATCACCCTCCCCGCCTGACCTCCGGCACCACCTGGGGACCGCTGCCCCCGAAGGGGCGCGGTTAGAGTTGCGGCATGGTGCGGGTGATGGTGGTGGACGACCATCCGATGTGGCGTGACGGCGTCGCCAGGGATCTCGCCGAGGCCGGTTACGAGGTCGTGGCCGTCGTGGGGGAGGGGCGGCAGGCCGTGCGGGCGGCCGGGGCGGTGCGGCCGGACGTCGTGGTGCTCGACCTGCGGTTACCGGACATGCCGGGCCCGCAGGTGGCCGCCAGGCTGGCTGCGGTCGAGCCGCCGCCCAGGGTGCTGGTGCTGTCGGCCAGCGCCGAGCAGGACGACGTGCTGGAGGCCGTCAAGGCGGGCGCGTCCGGATATCTGGTGAAGTCGGCCAGCCGGGAGGAGTTCCTCGACGCGGTACGCCGTACCGCCGACGGCGACGCCGTCTTCACCCCGGGGCTGGCCGGGCTCGTGCTCGGCGAATACCGGCGGCTGGCCGCGCACTCCGCGCCCGCCGAGGGGCCGCGGCTGACCGAGCGCGAGACCGAGGTGCTCAGGCTGGTCGCCAAGGGCCTGACCTACAAGCAGATCGCCGAACGGCTCGTGCTCTCCCACCGCACGGTCCAGAACCACGTCCAGAACACGCTGGGCAAGCTCCAGTTGCACAACCGAGTGGAGCTGGTGCGATATGCGATCGAGCGGGGACTCGACGCGGACTAAACTCAATGAGGCGCGACGTTGGCATCAAGCGACGTTGGCATCAACACGCGCAATTCCCCATCTTCCCGGAGGTTCCACCATGACGATGTCCGCCCTGGGCGAGCCGTGCGTTCTGCTCAAGCTGGGCGAGATCGTCCTCAAGGGCAAGAACCGCGAGCTGTTCGAACGCCGCCTGATCAGCAACATCCGCGACGCGCTCCAGTCGCTCGACCTCAAGGTCGACGTGCGCAAGCGGCATGGCGTGATCGCGATCTTCCTGCCCCAGGGCGCCACAGCCGAGCAGGCGGAGGCCGTGGCCCAGCGGGTCGCCGACGTGCCGGGGCTGGTCTGGATCCACCGGGCGTGGCGGGTCGCCAAAGACCCCGACATCGTGCTGAAGGCCGGTCTGGAGCTGGTGGGCGAGAGCGAGGAGGCCAAGCGGGGCGCCCGCTTCGCAGTCCGCTCCCGCCGCCGCGACAAGCGCTTCCCGCTGCGCTCCAACGAGCTCGACCGGCTCGTGGGCGGCGCGATCAACGACGAGTACGGCCTCCCTGTCGATCTGAAGAACCCCGAGCTGACGGTGTTCATCGAGGTCGACAGGGACGAGGTGTTCATCTTCACCGGCGGCATCCCCGGTCAGGGCGGCCTGCCGGTGGGCAGCAGCGGCCGGGCGCTGGTGCTCATGTCGGGCGGCATCGACTCGCCCGTGGCGGCATACCGGATGATGCGGCGCGGCCTGCACGTCGACTTCCTGCACTTCTCCGGCATCCCGTTCACCACCTCCGAGTCGATCTACAAGGCGTACGCGCTGGTCAAGAAGCTCGACAGGTTCCAGGGCAGGTCGCGGCTCTGGGTGGTGCCGTTCGGCAAGGCGCAGCAGTCGATCCGCACCTCCGGCCAGGACCGCCTGGCGGTGATCGCGCAGCGGCGGCTCATGCTCAAGACGGCCGAGGAGGTCGCCCACCGCATCCACGCCTCCGCGCTGATCACCGGCGACGCGCTCGGCCAGGTCTCCTCCCAGACCCTGGCCAACATCACCGCCCAGGACAACGCGGTGGACATGCCGATCCTGCGCCCCCTGGTGGGCTGGGACAAGACCGAGATCATGGCCGAGGCGCGGCGCATCGGCACGCTGGAGATCTCCGAGCTGCCCGACGAGGACTGCTGCACGCTGCTGGCGCCCAAGCGGGCGGAGACGCGGGCCAAGATCGAGGACCTGAAGCAGATCGAGAAGCGGCTCGACGCCGAGGAGCTGTGCGTGCAGCTCGCCGACTCGATCCAGGAGTACACGCTGTAGCCGCGGATCGTCGCGACCCCCGTGCGCGACGGTCCGCCCCAGGCGGGGCTCAGGTGCTGACCTTGAACGGGTCGTGCTCGGCCAGCAGCTTGTCCAGCCGGGCCTGGTCCACGCGGTTGGTGACCTCCGACTGCTCCTGACGATCGCGTACGACCTTGCACAACGTGATCGTCGAGGTGACGACGTACAGCAGGCCGAGCCCCAGGAACGCCCTGACCCACCCCTCGACGGGCAGGTAGATCAGGGCGATCACCACGGAGGCCAGCGAGACGGCGAACGACAGGACCGCCTGGACGTAGAACGCGGCGGTATGCGTGGGCTGGATGGTCTTCGTCATGCGGCCATCGTGCCGCCGGGCGACCGGCTGCCGCATGGGGTCACGTACTCAAGTTACTCATGAGTACGTGACGGCTCCGGCCGCGTGGGCCGGCGGGAGTGCCAGGTCAGGCCGCCCGCTCGCGTACGGCGCCGCACCCGCCCGCGAGGCGCGGACGATCCGATGGCAGGATGGCCCAAGACGGCGAATCCGGTGAGGGGAGTGATCGTGGAGGAGTCGCGCCTGCCTCCAGGCCAGTACGTGCCGCGCGGCCGACCCGTGATCCACTACGGCAGGGTTCCCCGATTCAAGCCGGAGAGCTGGGACTTCCGGGTCTTCGGCGCCACCGCGTCCGGCGCGGAGCACAGCTACACCTGGGGCGAGTTCGAGCGGTTGCCCCGCACGACCCGCATCGCCGACTTCCACTGCGTGACCAAGTTCTCCCTCATGGGCAACGAGTGGCGCGGCGTCACCCCTGCCACGATCATGGAGGCCGCCCCGCCCGACCCCGCGGTGCGCCACGTGATGATCTGGGCCGAGTACGGCTACAGCGCCAACCTCCGCATGTCCGACTTCGCCGCGCCCGACACGCTGTTCGCCATGGAGCTCGACGAGAAGCCGCTCAGCCCCGACCGGGGCTTCCCGCTGCGGATCGTCGTGCCCCATCTGTACGCGTGGAAGAGCGTCAAATGGGTGCGCGGCATCGAATATCTCCTCGAAGATCGCCGAGGTTTCTGGGAGGAGCGCGGCTACCACAACATCGCCGACCCCTGGCGCGAGCAGCGCTACTCCTACCAGGAAGAACCCGGCGAGGGACCCCCTTAGACTTCACTGAGAGTTTTCCCCCGGACACGCTCTGTTTTTGGCTACGGTTGCCCGCATGCTGACCACCGCGTGCGTGGCGCTGTCTTCCTTGTCCTTCATCGCCGGCTACGGGCTTGCCCGGGCTCGGTCGCGCCGCCACGCGCTGCCCGAGGGCCGCAGGTCGGACGAGGCGACATTCACCACGCTGCACATCGCCGCGATGGCCGCCCCCGCTCTGCGCGGCGGGCTCAACCGCGACTCCGCCCGCAAGGCCGTGCGGCACCTGCGCACGCTGCTCGGCGCCCGGGCCGTCGCGATCACCTCGACCGAGGCCGCGCTGGCCTGGGAGGGGCCGTGTACCGACGACGTGCTCACCTACGCCCGCGCCGCGCTGGCGGCGGGCCGGGCGCAGGTGTTCGCGGGGGAGCCGCAGGGGGGCGTCGTGGTGCCGCTGACCGTGGACGGCACGGTCGTGGGGACGCTGGCGGCCTTCGACGACGAGGTGAGCGCCGGGCTCGTGCGTACCGTCACCGAGGTCGCCCGCTGGGTGTCGGACCAGCTCGAACTGGCGGACCTGGACGCCTCGCGGCGGCGCGCCCTGGAGGCCGAGATGCGCGCGCTGCGGGCGCAGATCTCCCCGCACTTCGTCTACAACGCGCTCACCACGATCGCCTCGTTCGTCCGCACGAACCCCAAGCGCGCCCGCGAGCTCCTGCTCGACTTCGCCGACTTCTCCCGGTACGCGCTGCGCAGGGCGCACGACTTCACGACCCTGGCCGACGAGCTGACCTGCGTCGACCGCTACCTGCTGCTGGAACGTGCCAGATTCGGCGACAAGCTGCGCTTCAGCATGCAGGTGGCGCCCGAGGTGCTGCCCGTGCCCGTGCCGTTCCTGTGCCTGCAGCCGCTCGTCGAGAACGCCATCAAGCACGGCATGCGCGGGCGCGGCGGCAGCGGCGAGGTGCGGGTGGTGGTGCGCGACGCAGGCCCCGAGGCGCACATCACGGTCGAGGACGACGGCGCCGGGATGGACCCGGAGTGCGCGCGGCGGATGCTGGACGAGGACCCGGCCCGCGAGGGCAGCGGCATCGGCCTGGCGAACGTGGACCTGAGGATGCGCCAGATCTACGGCGACGGCTACGGGCTCGTCGTGGAGACGGCGCTGGGCGCGGGCACGAAGGTGAGGCTGCGGGTGCCCAAGACTCAACTCAGCTCATTGTAGTCAATTCATTACTCTATGTTGGCGTGTCGCTTGTGGCCTCTGCTTTCATACGGCAGCGTGGAGGACATGCTGAGAGTTCTGGCCGTCGACGACGAGGTGCCCGCTCTGGAGGAGCTGGCCTACCTGCTGCGCCAGGACGACAGGATCGAACACGTCGCGACCGCCGCCGACGGCGTCGCGGCGCTGCAGGACATGGTGCAGATGATCGGCAGCGGCGAGCGGCTCGACGGGATCTTCCTGGACATCCGGATGCCGGGGCTCGACGGGCTCGATCTGGCCAGGCTGGTCGGCGGCTTTCCCAGCCCGCCCAAGCTGGTGTTCGTGACCGCGCACGAGGAGTGCGCGGTGCAGGCGTTCGAGCTGGAGGCGGTCGACTACCTGCTCAAGCCGGTCAGGGCCGAGCGCCTGGCGGAGGCCGTGCGCAGGCTGGAGGCGTCCTCCCTGCCGGCCCCCGAGTCTGGCCAGGACGAGGTGATCCCGGTCGAGCTGGGCGGGCGCACCCGGTTCGTGCCGCAGCAGGCCGTCTGGTACGCCGAGGCCAAGGGCGACTACGTGCGGCTGCACACCGTGGACGGGAGCTACCTCGTGCGCATGTCCCTGGCCGCGCTGGAGCGGCGGTGGTCGGAGGCCGGGTTCATCCGCATCCACCGCAGCACGCTGGTCTCGGGCCGGCACGTCAGCGAGCTCAGGTTCGAGGGCGGACGGGTGACGCTCACCGTCGGCACCGAGACGCTGCAGGTCAGCAGGCGGCACAGCCGTCAGGTGCGCGAGCAGCTCGTACGCCAGCACCGGGGCGTGATCTCGTGACGGCTCCCGGAAGAGCGGTCCGGTGACGGTGTGTCGGCGGCGCTGGTCGGGCGCTGGCGGTGTTCTGTGTCGTGCCGCCGCTGTACGGGCTCCTGGGGCACATACGCGTGCGTGATGCGGGGGCGGGGAGGCGGGGAGGAGACTCCCCTCCAGGCCGGCTCCTGGGCCTCTGAGAGACGCGCTCGCCGGTGTGCTGGCCGCCAGGGCGTTGGCCACCACGGGAGGCGTTCTGGTGGCGACGGCTGACGGACGCGGGGTGGCGGCCGGGTTCGCGCTCGGCGGGGGAGTGACGGCGGTGCTCGTGCTCCGGCGGGAGGCGGGCGTGAAAGCGGGCGTGCTGACCTTCGTGCTGACCTCTGCCCCAGCAGCTCGCGGGCCCGGGAACCTACCGTTCGTCGCACCAGAGCAACCGCTCACCGTAAGAACACTCTCCGTATATCGATGACTACGGACCGTTCAACGAGCTGCCCATAAACAGGGTTTCGCCCACAAGATCGCAACCGTAGTGTTTCGGCATCGGATAGCCACCCCGGCGCATCGGGGGGACGAGCCGGGGGGCTCATTGCAGGCCTGATGCGTCGGCTTCACCGGTGACCGCGCTGGTCACCACGGCAGCCGGGCCCTCAACGGGGGTAGGGCCCGCCATGCCGGTCCCGTGGAGGGGCGCCTGCTGAGGCCCTCAGCCGGCCCCGCGATCCGGCCTTCGGGGGCGGTCGGATCGCGCGAGCAGGCGCCCCTATCACGATTTGCCCCTCTTCGGGGTTTCGGTCAGCTGTCGCGGAGCTTCTTCAGCAGCGCGATGTCCTCGGCGTGCTTGGGCGCCTTGCCCGGCGTCTCGATGCAGAGCGGCACCCCCGCCATGGCCGGGTGCCGCATGAGCTCGGCGAACGGCTGGGCGCCGATGTGCCCGGCCCCGATGTTCTCGTGCCGGTCCTTCTTGGCCCCGCACACGTCCTTCGAGTCGTTGGCGTGGATCAGCTTGAGCCGCCCGGGGGCGATCTTGTGCAGCGCGTCGAACGTCTCCTGCACCCCGCCCGCCGCCGCGAGGTCGTGACCGGCGGCGAAGGCGTGGCAGGTGTCGAGGCAGACGCCCGCCCGCGGGTGCCAGTCGAGGTTGGCCAGGTAGGGCTCGAGGTCGTGGATCGTCGCGCACAGCATGGCGCCCTGCCCCGCCATCGGCTCGAGCAGCAGGTCGGGGCCGCCGTCGGGGATCTCGTCCAGCAGCGGCAGCAGGTTTTCCCGCACCTGGCGCAGCGCGTCGTCGCGCGACTGCGTGACCGCCGAGCCGGTGTGCACCACGACCCCCTTGGCGCCGATCTCCGCCCCGCGCCGCAGCGTGTGGCGCACGAGCGCGATGGAGCCGGCCAGCGTCTCCGGGCTGGGCGAGCCGAAGTTGGCGAGGTAGGGCACGTGGACGAAGGCGTCGACGCCTGACTCGGCCAGCTTGGCGTCCTCGTCGGGCCTGCCCTCGGTGAGCGCCCAGCCGCGTGGGTTGGTGACGAACACCTGGATCATCTCGGCGCCGATCTCGGCCATGTATTTGAGGCCGCCCGTCGCCAGGCCGCCTGTGACGAGCACGTGCCCGCCGATCAGGGATGTTGGGGTCATGATGGCTCTCAGTTTAGGCGTGCCGCCGCTGCGGACTGAGCGGCGGCTCAGGCCCCGATGCTCAGCCGGACGCCCCGATCGGGCGCCGTCACAGTGGGTGATCGCCAGACTACCGCCATCGCGGTCAGGGCCGGTCAGGGGGTCAGGTGGCCCTGGAGGCGGACGCGCGCCAGACCGCCGTCCGGGTAGATGTCCACCCGCACGTGCGTGACCGGATCCCGGTGGCCGAGGCGGAAGCGGTGCGGGGTGTCGGGCTGGAGGCGGGTCCGCGGGAGGAGCTCGACCTCGCGTTCGCCGTCGAGCCCGGTGAGCGAGACCGCGCCCGGCGCGTTGAACAGCAGGTTCGTGGTGTCGATCTCCGCCAGCCTGAGCACGCCGCGGCCCGCGAGGCGGATGACCAGCCAGTCGTTGCCCCCGTCCCGCCGGCGGGCGGTCTCCCAGCCCTCCGCCTGGTGGCGGGCCAGGCCAGGGGCGAGGACGTTGTTGGGAGCGGAGTAGAACTCGTTCGAGCAGGCGGTGACCAGGGCGCCGTTGGCCAGCGCGGCCAGGTCGAGGCTGAGCCCGTCGTACACCGACAGGTCGGGGCGCGCCTCCCCGTGCACCCGGAGGCGGGCGACGCCGCCGTCGGGGAAGATGTTCAGCCGCACGTGGGTGAAGCGGCGCGAGTCGGTGACGGCGAATTGGTGCTCGGCGTCCCCCTTGAGCTCGGCCCGGGGGACGATCTCCACCCACGAGGCGGCCTCCAGCTCGACCGGTGACGGGTGGCCCTCGACCGAGGCCGCCTCGACGCAGGCGTGCGGCGGGTAGTTGCCCTTGAACCACGCCGTGTCGATCACCACGCCACGGATCACGCCGGGAATCCCCAGCCGCACCAGCGCCCAGTCGTGGCCGGGCGAGCGGCGGCGGCGGGTCTCCCACCCGTCGTACACCTGCCCCTTGCTGCCGAACGTCTCCGCCTGGAAGCCCGGACGGCCCGGCCTGATCAGACTCTCCTTCTCGGCGAACGACTCGTCGCTGGCCGCCACGACGGAGCCGCCGAGGGTGCGCAGGGCGAGGTCCGGCAGGGTGGTGAAGGGTGACATCTAGCGCTCTCCCAACAGGAATCGTCCGTGCGCCACGCCGTCCACGGGCCGGCCGCGCAGCCAGGTGGTCAGTACGGCGCCCTTGAGCACGCGGCCGTGGTAAGGGGTGACCGGGTTCTTGTGGTGGAGGAGCGAGGCGTCCACGGGGTTGTCCGCCGCGGGATCGAACGCCACCAGATCGGCGTCTTTGCCGACTTCTATCCCGCCTTTTCCAGAAATTTCGGCCATTGAGGCTGGATTGGCGGACATCCAGCGGACCACGTCCCCCAGCCCGTACCCCCTCCTCGAGGCCTCCGTCCAGATCGCGGGCAGGCCGAGCTGGAGCGAGGCGATGCCGCCCCAGGCCGCGGCGAAGTCGGGCACCTTGAGGTCGGCGGGCGACGGCGAGTGGTCGGACACGACGCAGCTCAGCACACCCCTGGCCAGCCCGTCCCACAGCAGGTCGCGGTTGGCCTCGGAACGGATGGGCGGGCAGCACTTGTACGCGGTCGCCCCCTCGGGCACCTGCTCGGCCGCCAGCGTCAGGTAGTGGGGGCACGTCTCCGCCGTGACCGCCACGCCCGCCGCCTGGGCCTCCTCCAACACGTCCAGGCAGGAGGCGCTGGAGACGTGCAGGATGTGCACGCGCGCGCCGGTCTCCCCGGCCAGCCGCACGACCCGCGCGACGGCGCTGCGCTCCGACTCCCCGGGCCGCGACTCCAGGAACTCCCGGTACGTCGGCCCGCCCGGCTCCCCGAGCAGCGCCGGGTCCTCGGCGTGCACCACCATCACCCCGCCGATCCCGGCCACCTCGGACAGCGCCTCCCGCAGCTCGGCAGTGCTCAGCGGCGGGAACTCGGGCACGCCCGACGGCGACATGAAGCACTTGAAGCCGTAGACCCCGCGCTCACGCAGCGGCGCGAGGTCCTTGACGTTCCCCGGCACGGCCCCGCCCCAGAAGCCCACGTCCACGTGGCACTGGCCCTCTGCGGCCCGCAGCTTGGCCTCGAAGGCCGCCACGTTCACGGTGGGCGGGAGCGAGTTGAGCGGCATGTCGAGGATCGTGGTGACGCCGCCGGCGGCCGCCGCCCTGGTCGCCGAGTCGAACCCCTCCCAGTGCGTGCGCCCCGGCTCGTTGACGTGCACGTGCGTGTCGACCAGGCCGGGCAGGAGGGCCAGGCCGCGCAGGTCGATGTCCTCGGCGGCGTCGAGCGGCGCGTCGTAGGCGTGCAGGACCGCGATCTTCTCGCCCCGCACGGCCACCGCCGCCGCCCGCTCGCCCTCCGGGGTGACGGTCCTGCGGGATCGGATCACCAGATCGATCATCTAGTCCTCTCGGAGGTGAACGTCGGCCAGCCGGGCGGCGAGCCGCTCGAGCAGCGGCCCCGCCTCGGTCATGCAGCGGTCGGGGTCGGGCTCCAGGTCCGTGAGGGCGTAGGCGGCCTCGATGCCGGCGGCCCGCAGCTCGTCGTCGGTGAGCGTACGGCGCCCGCAGACGGCCACCACGGGGACGCCCGCTCTGGCCGCGGCCTGCGCCACGCCGACGGGCGCCTTGCCGCGCAGGGACTGCTCGTCCAGCGACCCCTCACCCGTGATCACCAGCCGCGCGCCCTTGACCAGCTCGCCGAACCCGAGCAGGTCGAGCAGGTAGCCGATGCCGGGCCGGATCTCGGCGTGCAGGAACGCCAGCGCGGCGAACCCCACCCCACCGGCCGCCCCCGCTCCCGGCGCCCCGGCGACGCCCATCGCCCGGGGCGTGTCGTCGTGCTCGACGGCTCCCATCAGCCCATGGGTCGCCGTCGCCACGGCCGCCAGCTTGGCCAGACCGGCCTCCAGCGTCCTGACGTCCTCGGGAGTGGCGCCCTTCTGCGGCCCGTAGACGGCGGCTGCGCCGTGGGGCCCGAGAAGCGGGTTGTCCACATCGCTCGCCACCACGAACTCAATGCCGGAAACATCCACAAAACCCGACATGTCAATGCGGGCGAGATCCTTCAGCGCGGCCCCGCCCCGCGGAAGGTCGTTCCCGCCGGCGTCCAGCAGTCGCGCGCCGAGGGCCTGCGCCATGCCCGCGCCCCCATCGGTGCACGCGCTGCCGCCCAGGCCCAGGACCACCCGCTTGGCGCCCCGGCGCACGGCGTCCGCGATCAGCTCGCCGGAGCCGTAGCTGGTGGCGGTCAGCGGCTCATGCCCGCCGGGCAGGCGGCGCAGCCCGGACGCCTCCGACAGCTCCACCACCGCCGTCGCGTCCGTGTCCTGCCAGGCGTACGAGGCGGGGATCCGCTCCCCGGTGGGCCCGGTCACCTCGATCGTGACCCGGCCGAACCCGCCGGCCACGGCCGCGTCCACGGTGCCGTCGCCCCCGTCGGCCACCGGCAGCTCCACGGTGGGCACGCCCAGCCCCGCCGACACGCGCGATGCCACCTCGGCCGCCGTCAGCGACCCCTTGAACTTGTCGGGAGCGACAAGAACCTGCTGAACCACTACGAACCCCTACAGGATGGTGAACAATGTCCAGACACGCCTTCCTGCCCGGTGCGAGCGGGCAGGAAGGCGTGACTCATCATCACATCCCCGGCTCGGCGACCGCGCAGGTGGTGAGGACCGGGCTCGGGACTCGCGGCTCAGGAGACCGTGCGGATGAACTCCTCCAGCGAGTAGCGGCCGTCCTGATCCGAGTCGGCGGCCTCGCTCATCGCCCCGAGCGCCTCCGCCGGAAGGTCGGGGAAGTGCTGCTTCAGCTCCGCCTCGCTGATGTAGCCGTCGCCGTCGGTGTCGATCGACGCGAAGGTGCTCTTGAGCCGCGCCAGCAGCTCGTCTGGGATTTCCTCCGACACGGGACCGCCCTTTCCTGCTCGTACCGGGACGTTCTCACCCTAGTCGCCCCCATGGACCTGCTTCGCAGCGGTGAAGCCGCGCTCCTCGGCCAGCCTCATCAGCCGCCGATGGGCCGCCGCTCCCGCGCGTCCGGCGGCGTCCTGGGAGACGGTCTTCAGCTCGCCGTCCTCGACCACGGTGCGCCCGCCCACCAGCACGCGCGCCGGCGGCGGCGGGGGCCCGAAGACGAGGGCGCAGACCGGGTCGGCCACCGCCGAGGTGAAGGGGCCGTCGACGCGCCACAGGACGAGGTCGGCCAGCTTGCCGGGTTCGAGCGAGCCGAGCTCGCTCTCCCTGCCGAGGTTGCGCGCCCCGCCCAGCGTGGCGATCTCCAGGGCCTGCCGGGCCGTGAGCGCGTCGGGACCGTACCTGGCGCGCTGGAACAGCAGGGTCTGCCGCATCTCCCCGGCCAATGAGGTCAGCTCGGAGGAGGCGCTGCCGTCCACGCCGAGGCCCACGTTCGCGCCGCGCCGCAGCATCTCGGACACGCGGGCGATCCCGGCGCCGAGCCGGCCGTTGGACGAGGGGCAGTGCGCGGAGCCCGTGGCGGTGGCGGCGAGCTTGCCGATGTCGGCGTCGCTCAGGTGCACGGAGTGCGCGAACCACACGTCAGGCCCGAGCCAGCCCAGCTTCTCCATGTAGTCCACCGGACGCAGCCCGAACTGCGCCACGCAGTGCTCGTCCTCGTCCAGGGTCTCGGCGATGTGCGTGTGCAGGCGCACGCCCTTGGCCCTGGCCAGGGCGGCGGACTCGGTCATCAGCTCGGCGCTGGCCGAGAACGGCGAGCACGGCGCGACCGCGATCCGCAGCATCGAGGAGAAGGACGGGTCGTGGTAGGCGTCCACGGCCTCCGATGTGGCGGCCAGGATCTCCGCCGGCTCCTCGACCACGACGTCCGGCGGCAGCCCGCCCTGCGACTCGCCCCTGTCCATGGAGCCGCGGGCGGGGTGGAAGCGGAGGCCCACCTCGCGCGCGGCCTCGATTTCGGCCGCGAGCAGATCGCCCCTGCCCTTGGGGAAGATGTAGTGGTGGTCGCTGGAGGTGGTGCAGCCCGACAGCGCCAGCCAGCCCAGCCCGGCCGAGGCCGCGCCCTTGACCACTTCCGCGTCCATGGCGGCCCACACCTGGTAGAGCGCCACCAGCCACTCGAACAGCGTCGTGTCCTGCGCCAGCCCCTGCGAGGCCCACTGGTACAGGTGGTGGTGGGTGTTGACCAGGCCGGGGGTGGCCAGGCAGCCGGTGCCGTCGATCCTGCTCGCGCCCGGCACCTCGGGGGCCGGCCCGGAGCCCAGCTCGGCGATCAGGTCCCCCTCAATCCGGATATATCCGGATTCGATCTCGGGGCCGACGACCGGCGCGATGTGCACGTTCTCGATGAGCAGGCTCACTCGGCGGCCGCCTTCCGCGACGCGGCCAGCCGTACCGCGTCGATGATCTTCTCGTAGCCCGTGCACCGGCACAGGTTGCCCGCGAGCGCCTCCCTGATCTCCGCGTCGGACGGGCGGCCCACCCGCTCGATCAGGTCGTGCGCCTGCACGACCAGCCCCGGCGTGCAGAACCCGCACTGCACGGCCCCGCACTCCACGAACGCCTCCTGCACCGGATCGAGCCGGTCCCCTTCGGCGAGCCCTTCGACGGTACGCACCTGCCGCCTCTCGGCCTGCCCGGCGGCGACCAGGCAGGAGCAGACCGGCACGCCGTCGAGATAGACCGTGCAGGAACCGCACTCGCCCTGCTCGCAGGCGTTCTTGGAGCCGGGCAGCCCCATGCGCTCGCGCAGCACGTACAGGAGGCTCTCTCCCTCCCAGACGTCGTCGGCGCTCTCCTCGCGGCCGTTGACGGTGAACGTGACGCGCATCATGCCGCCCTCCTTCCTAGGTGGTCGTTCCAGGCCCAGGTGAGCGTGCGGCGGGCCATCACGCCGACGGCGTGCACGCGGTAGGCGGCGGTGCCGCGCACGTCGTCGATCGGCGCGGCGGCGGCCGCGCACAGCTCCCCGAACCGCCTGGCCAGCGCCGGGTCGAGCGGCGCGGCCCAGTCGAGCTCGCGGGCCAGCAGCTCCTCGGCGTCAAAGGCCCGGCGCGGCGTGGGCGCGGCGGATCCGATCCCCGTGCCGACCCGCCGCTCGTCCGGGTGCAGCGCGATCGCGAACGAGCACACCGCGATCACCATGGCGTTGCGCGTGCCGACCTTCGAGAAGTATTGAGGCCCCGTCGCGGGCTTGACGTGGACGGCCCTGATCAGCTCGTCCGGCTCCAGCGCGTTGCGCTTGACCCCCAGGTAGAACTCGGCGGCCGGGATCATCCGCACGCCGCGCTCGCGCGAGTCCACCTCGACCACGGCGTCCGCGGCCAGCAGCGGCGGGTGGCTGTCGCCCGCGGGGGAGGCCGCGCCCAGGTTCCCGCCGACGGATCCGCGGTTGCGGATCTGCGGCGAGCCGACCGTGCGCGACGCCTGCGCGAGCCCCGGCAGCGGCCCGCCGAGCTCCTCGATGATCGCCGCGTACGGCACCGCCGCCCCGACCCGGCACATGCCGTCCACCATCTCCCATTCCCGCAGCTCGGCCACCTGGTTGAGGTCGAGCAGCGCCGCCGGCCTGCGCACGTCCATGTTGATCTCGACCATGACGTCGGTGCCGCCCTGGATGGGCACCGCGTCGGGCCGGTCCGCCTTGGCGGCCAGCGCCTCTTCCCACGTCGTGGGCCGCAAGAAGTCCATTTCCCCTACTCCCAGGCGAATCCGGCGTCAGGTGCGTCCTCGCGCAGCACGCTGCCCTCGATCAGGCCGTAAGGACGGTCGGCGGCGTAGAAGACCTCGTTCTCGTTGTCCAGGCCGAACGGCGACAGGTCCACCAGGAAGTGGTGCTTGTTCGGCAGCGCGAGTCTGATCTCGCAGATCTCGGGGCAGGCGGTCAGGGCGCGCTCGCCCATGGCGTACAGGGTCTGCTGGAGCGAGAGGCTGTGGGTGCCCGCGAACGCCTCCAGCAGGGACCGCCGCACCTGCTCGTACGACTTGCCGTACGCGGGCGTGTCGCCGGTGTGCCGCCAGCGCGCGGCGACGGCGGTGGCGAGGACGCGGTCGGTGGCAGGCTGGAGCGTGGTGTACTCGTCCACGATGTAACCGTGGAACTCGGACCCGGTCGTGTTCATCACCACCAGGTCCTTCAGCCCGGACACCACAGTGGCCCGGCCGTCCCTGTCGTGGTGGACGACGCACGTGCGCACCTCGCCGCCCTCGCGCACGAACGAGTGCGGCCCCTCGCGGCTCCACGCGTACTCGTCGATCTCGACCCTGGCGTGGTGGATCGTCGGCTGCGACTCGGTGAAGTGCCGGGCCAGCACGAGCGCGAACTCCTCGATCTGGCCCACGCCGTGCTCGCGGGCCAGCGCGTACACGGTGTTCTTCTGCGTGTCGGTCGGCAGGACGGCGGCGTTGTCGCCGGTCAGGTGAACGGCCTCCATGTCGCCGGAGAGCGAGGTGCTGACGTTGAGGTCCTTGACGTGGTGCACGGGGCCGTCCCTGACCACGCGGACGAGCCTGGTCTCCGCCTTGCCGTAGCGGTTGGGGCCGAGCCTGACGGACATCTCTAGCTCCCTCGGTAGGTGGAGTAGGCGTACGGGCTGAGCAGCAGGGGCACGTGGTAGTGCCGTCCGGGGTCGGTGACGGTGAAGGTGACCACGACCTCCGGGTAGAACGTGTCCTCCAGGTAGGCCCCGGTGTCGAAGACGACCCGGTGCACCCCGGCGCCCGGATGCCAGCCCTTGATGCGGCCGTCGTCGTCGGTGCGCCCCTCGGCCACGACCCGGCCGTCGTGCTCCAGGCGTACGTGGACGCCCCGCGCAGGGAGCCCGGTGACCGCGTTCAGCACGTGCGTCGAGAAGCTCATGTCCCCTCCCGCATGAGCTTGCCCAGCCGCAGCCGCGTGATCGCGGCCAGCTCGCCCCTGACGACCGCGCGCTCGCTCTCCTCGTCGTTGCGCAGCCGCTCGCGGAGCCTGGCCAGCATCTGGGCCCCGGTGAGCCCGGTGGCGCAGACCAGGTAGACGTGCCCGAACCGCTCCTCGTACGCCTGGTTGCCCTCGGCGAGCGCCCGGCGTACCTCGTCCTCCACCCCGGACTGCTCCTGCCGGGACCACGACGCCTCCCTGCCGTCCCCGGCGGCCCGATCCCCGATCCTCGGGTGCGCCGCGAGCGCCTCCAGCACGTCGTCCCACGCGAGATCCCGGACCGCGGCGTCGGCGGTCGTGGCCAGCTCGCCCAGATCCCGGTACGGCCGCAGCGCCGCCACCTTCGCGGCGAAGGCCCGGGAGGCGCAGCAGGTGAGCAGCTCCTCCTCGGCGCCGTCCGGGGATCTGGCGTTGAAGTCGGTCAGTGTGTCGGGCATGTCAGAAGTACACACATGCGCTTCGTGCCCGGTCCATCCGCAAGAACTCCGAACTGAGCGCCCCGACGGCCAGGACTTTTGTGTCATGCTCCAAGTCCGCCCGGTGCGGGGAGAGCGGCTCAGCTCACTGCCAGAGGACGACCGTGCTGCCCTGAGGCCGTTCGCTGTTGGGCAGGGGACGCTGGAACTGCACGACGCCGCGATTGCCCAGCCGCTGCACCCGCACCTTGAACCCGAGCGCCTGCAGCTCCGCCCTGGCGTCCTTGACGTCCTTGCCGATCACCACCGGCACCAGGGCGAACTGCTGGTCGTCACGGGCCTCGTCGTCGTCGCCGCGGAACCAGTTCCAGAAGTCCTGGCACCGCGCCACCGTGATCATGACCTGCGCGCCGGGGTTCACCTCGGACTTCGCCTTGGGTGTCTGGGCGATGACCGTGCACGGCTCGGCGTCGTCGTCGACCTCGTTGACCTGCACCTGGAAACCCTGCCCGCCCAGATATCCGGCGGCCTCGTCCTTGGGCATGCCGCCGACGTCGGGCATGACCAGCCCGGCGCTGACGTAGATGTCGACCTTGGCACCCTCCCGCACCTTCTCGCCCACCTGCGGCGAGGTGCGGATCACCTTGTCGCGCTCGACCTGCTGGCTGGCCAGCCGCTTGACCACGCCCACGGTGAGCCCGGCGACGGCGATCGCGTTGCGGGCCTCGTCGCCGCTCATGCCGGCCGTGTTGGGCACGGCGACGCGCTTGGGGCCGAGCGAGGGCACCAGCGTGATCGTGCCGCCCTTCTCCACCTCGGCGCCGGCGACCGGGTCGGTGCGCAGCACCAGGCCCTCGGCCGTCTTCTCGTCGTTCTCGCCCTTGGCCTCCTGCACCTTGAGGCCGGCCGCGACGGCGGTCTTCCTGGCCAGCTCGAGGTTCTTGCCGACCAGCTCGGGCACGTGGACGAGCTCGGGCTGTGCGAAGAACCAGCCGGTCAGCCCCACCGCGACCACCATCACGGCGGCGAGCACCACCAGGAACCAGTTGGGCCTGAACCCCCGCCGCTTCGGCATCTCCTCCCGCGGCTGGATCATGGTGTGGGGCGGCGCCGCCTGCGGCATGGAGGGGGCGGCGGAGACCGTGCGGGCGTGCGGCTGGGAGTGGGACATCGACGGCGCCGTCATCCGCGGATCGGTCGTCCGCGGCAGCATCCGGTGCGCGTCGACGGCCGCAACGAGCATCGCGGTGGCGTCGGCGGGCCGGGCGTCCGGCTCGCGGGCCGTCGCGTGCGCCACCAGCGTGTCGATCAGCGGCGGCACCTCGGGGACCAGCGACGACGGCGCGGGCACGGTGTCGTGGACGTGCCGGTAGGCGACCGACATCGGCGTCTGGCCGTCATACGGCTGCTGCCCCGTGACCAGCTCGAACAGCATGATGCCCGCGGCGTAGACGTCGCTGCGCACGTCGGCGGCGCCGAGGGTGACCTGCTCGGGCGCCATGTAGGCGATCGTGCCGATCATCACGCCCGTACGGGTCTGGTTGGTGGCCTCGATGGCCCTGGCCAGGCCGAAGTCGACGACCTTGACCCGGCCGTCGTCGGTCATCAGGACGTTTTCCGGCTTCACGTCGCGGTGGACCAACCCGGCCTGGTGGGCCGCGCCCAGGGCGGCGAGCACCGGGATCATGATCTCGAGCGCCTCGCGGGCGGGCAGTCTGCCGCGATCGCGCAGGATGTCGCGGAGCGTCCTGCCGGGCACGTACTCCATCGACAGGTAGACGACGTCGTTGTCGGTGCCCTGGTCGAAGACGTGCACCACGTTGGGATGCGAGAGGCTGGCGACCGACTTGGCCTCGCCGATGAACCTCCGGACGAACGCCGGGTCCTCGGCGAGCGAGCTGTGCATGACCTTCAGCGCCACCGTCCGGTCCAGCCGGATGTCCAGCGCGAGGTAGACGGTCGCCATGCCGCCTCGGGCGATCCGGCTCTCGATGCGGTAGCGGCCATCGACGAGTCGCCCGACCAGGGGGTCCGCAGTCGTCGTATCCACCCCGCTGAGTTTACGGGCGTTTTACCACCCGCAGGGCCTTGCCGCCCGAAACCGATGCGGAGACGTTCCCTGCGGAACGCCCCCGCGTCCGCGTGACGACACCCACGCGCCTCAGGGGGTCATCGGGGATGACGCCTCCGCGTAGCGCCTGCGCGGGATGCGGCCCGCGAGCCGGGCCAGCCGCCCCGCCGCCACGGCCCCCTTCATGGCCGCCGCCATGAGGTCGGGCCGCTGCGCCCTGGTGACCGCCGTGGCCAGCAGCACGGCGTCGCAGCCCAGCTCCATCGCCAGCGCCGCGTCGCTGGCCGTGCCGATGCCGGCGTCGAGCACCACCGGCACCGAGGCGGCCTCGACGATCAGCTCGATGTTGTGCGGGTTGCGGATGCCGAGGCCCGAGCCGATCGGCGCGCCCAGCGGCATCACGGCCGCGCACCCCGCCTGCTCCAGCCTGCGCGCCAGCGCGGGATCGTCCCCGATGTACGGCAGCACCACGAACCCGTCGGCCACCAGCCGCTCGGCCGCGTCGAACGTCTCGATCGGATCGGGCAGCAGTGTCCGCTCGTCGGCGATGACCTCGAGCTTGACCCAGTTCGTGCCGAGCGCCTCCCTGGCCAGCCGCGCCGTCAGCACGGCCTCGCCCGCGGTGAAGCAGCCGGCCGTGTTGGGCAGCACCTTGATGTCCCGCTTGCGCAGCACGTCGAGGACCGAGCCGCGGGCGTTCGGGTCGAGCCGCCGCATGGCCACCGTGGTCAGCTCGGTGCCGGACGCGGCCAGCGCCTGGTCGAGCACCTCCAGCGAGGGCGCGCCGCCGGTCCCCATGATGAGCCGGGAAGCGAACTTCTCCCCGGCGATGATCAGATCATCCACCTTGCACCGCCGTCAGAACCTCCACCCGGTCATGCTCGCCGAGCGCCGTCGTCTCCCACGAGCTCCGCGTGACCACCTCGTCGTTCACGGCCACGGCCACGCCGGTGGTGGCCGAGGTCAATCTGCGTACGGCCTGCGCCACGGTCATGCCGTCGGTCACCTCGTGCACGGCCCCGTTGATCGTCACAATCATGAAATTTCCCGAAACCTTCCAGGCGCGCACAATGCCGCCAGCTCGCCCTCTTCGCCCAGCAGGATGTCGGCCGTCAGCGGGGCCAGCAGCACGCCGCCCCGATGGTGGCCGGTGGCCAGCGCGAGCCCGGGCGTGCCGCTCGGGCCGATGACCGGCAGGTTGTCCGGCGTGCCCGGCCGCAGCCCGGCCACCACGTCGGCGACCTCCAGCTCGGTGACGCCCGGCACCAGCTCCCTGGCGTCCCGCAGCAGCTCGTACAGACCGCCCGCGGTCACCCGGGTGTCGAACCCCATCTCCTCCTGGGTCGCCCCGACCACCAGCTCGCCGTCGCCCCGGGGGACGAGGTAGACCGGCGTGCCGTGCACGGTGCCGCGTACGCAGCGGGTGAGCAGCGGCTGCGGGGAACGCAACCGCATGATCTGCCCCTTGACCGGCCGCACCGGCACCTCCGCCAGCCCGGCGCTCCACGCCCCGGCCGCCAGGACGACCCGCTCCGCCCGCATCTCGGCGCCCTCGCCGAGGAGCACCCCGGTGACCCGGTCGCCGTCGCGCAGCAGCTCGCCGACGCGCGAGCGCACCAGCGGGACTCCCAGCCGGTCGAGGGCGGCGAGCAGCGCCGCCGTCACCCGGCGCGGGTCCACCCAGGCGTCGCGGGGGGCCAGCAGCCCGCCCCGCACGGAGGGGGCGAGCATGGGCTCCAGCCGGCGGCACTCGCGCCCGCTCAGCCGCTCGACGGGCAGCTCCAGCTTCTCCATGTACGTGGCCAGCTCGTCCAGCGCCGCCAGGTCGTCCGCCCCGAACGCCACGTCGAGCGTCCCGTCGGAGCGCAGATCCAGGGCCTCGGTGCCGGCCAGCCCCGCGTCGGCGGCCAGCTCGGCGGCGAAGGCGGGCCAGCGGCGCAGCGACGCCACACCCAGCCGCAGCAGCGGCACCTCGGTGTAGGCGACCTCGCTGACCGGCGCCAGCATCCCCGCGGCCGCGTGCGAGGCGCCCGAGGCCGGGGCGGGGTCAACCAGGGTGACAGGTCGTCCGTCGCGAGCCAGCCGCCAGGCCACGGAGAGCCCGACGACCCCGCCGCCCACGATCACATCCATCCGCGCTCCCTTCGCCGGCATGATCCGGATCAGGTGTCTTGCGGTCGAAGGCCCGGTGAAGCCTTCCTCTCAGCCCGGTTACGGCCGGACTCCCGCGCGTCTTTTCGTCCCCAGCCTACGGCCTCGCCGCGACGGCCCGGCACCGCCCTCCGTTATGGTCATGAACGTGAATCATGTCGTGGTGGTAGGAGCCGGCCTGGCCGGGGTGCGCACCGTGGAAGCGCTGCGGGGGCGGGGATTCGGCGGAAGGATCACGCTGATCGGTGAGGAGCGCCATCGCCCCTACGACCGCCCGCCGCTGTCCAAGGCCGTGCTGTTCGGCGACGCCGACACCAGCTACGTCGGCACCGACCTGGCCGCGATCGACGTGGACTTCCGCCCCGGCGTCAGCGCCAAGTCGCTGCGCGCGGGCGTCGTGGAGACGACCGAGGGCGAGGTGGGCTACGACGGGCTGGTCATCGCCACCGGGGCCGAGCCGATCAGGCTGCCCGGCGACGGTCCCCAGCACGTGCTGCGCACGCTCGACGACGCCCACGAGCTCAGGGCCATGCTCGTCCCGGGCGCCCGCGTCGCGGTCATCGGCGCGGGCTGGATCGGCGCCGAGGTGGCCACCGCCGCCCGCCGCGCCGGATGCGCGGTGACCGTCATCGAGGCGGGCCCGGCGCCGCTCGCGACCGCCGTCGGCGCCGAGATCGGGGCCCGCACCCAGCGCTGGTACGACGACATCGACCTGCGGCTCGGCACCATGGTCGACTCCGTGGACGAGGGCGGAGTCCGCCTGGTCGGCGGCGAGTTCGTGGCGGCCCACGTGGTCGTCACGGGCATCGGCGTGCGGCCGGCCGTCGAATGGCTCACCGGCGCCGACATCGACCTGCACAACGGCGTGGTCGTGGACGAGCACCTGCGTGCCTCGCTGCCCAACACGGTCGCCGTCGGCGACTGCGCCGCCTGGTGGTCACGTCGCTGGCAGACCAGGCTCAGGGTGGAGCACTGGGACACCGCGCTCAACGCCCCCGAGGTCGCCGCCGCGAGCCTGCTGGGCGAGGACGTGGCCTACGATCCCGTTCCGTACTTCTGGTCGGAGCAGTTCGGGCACATGGTGCAGTACGCGGGCCATCATCCGGCGGGGGAGCGGCTCGTCTACCGCGGCGACCCGGAGGGCAAGTGGTCGGCCGTCTGGCTCACGGCAGACGACGTCGCCGCGGCGGTGCTCGCCGTGGACCGGCCGCGGGACCTCGTACAGGGGCGCAGAATCATCGACGCGGGACACCGTCTCGACGTGGAACGCCTGGTAGATCCAGATGTCCCTCTACGGGATTGTGTTGTTTGAGCAAGCACGCCATGTGGTAGTTGTGGTTTCGTGACGCTTTCTGTTGCACAGATCGACCGGGAGACCGACCAGCTCGTAGCCGAGTGGCTCACTCTCCCCGAAGTGGCCTCGCGCCTGGAGCTTTCGATCGGGCGGGCCAAGCAACTCCTCAAGGACCACAAGCTGCTCGGCGTGCGCCGGGGCAGCGGCGGGCCGCAGGTGCCTGCGGTGTTCCTCGACGGAAAGGACGTGATGAAGGGCCTGCCCGGCACACTGACCGTGTTGCAGGACGCCGGCTACGACGATGTCGAGTCGCTGCGCTGGCTCTTCACCCCTGACGACTCCCTGCCCGGGTCGCCCATCGAGGCGATCAAGGCCGGCCGTCACACCGAGGTCAAGCGGCGTGCCCAAGCCCTCGCTTTCTGAGGCGCGCCTCTACCTCTGCACCGACGGCCGGCGCGACCGCGGCGACCTGGCAGAGTTCCTCGATTCGGTGCTGGCCGGCGGCGTGGACATCATCCAGCTGCGGGAGAAGGGCCTGGAGGCACGCGAAGAACTCGCGCTCCTCGAAGTCTTCCGCGACGCCTGCGACCGGCACGGCAAACTGCTGGCCGTCAACGACCGGGCGGACATCGCCTACGCCGCCCGTCCCGACGTGCTCCACCTGGGGCAGGACGACCTTCCTGTGACGGTCGCGCGAGAGATACTCGGCGACGACATCGTCATCGGACGGTCCACCCACTCCGCCGCCGAGGCTTCCGCCGCGGCCGTGGAGCCGGGCGTCGACTACTTCTGCTGCGGCCCCATCTGGCCCACGCCCACCAAGCCCGGCCGCCCGGCCCCAGGCCCGCCGCTGCTCAGGCACGCGGCCGCGCTGGAGACCGCACGGCCGTGGTTCGGGATCGGCGGCATCGACCTCGCCAACCTGGACGAGGTGATGTCGTACGGGGTGAGCCGGGTGGTGGTCGTACGCGCGATCACGGACGCGGATGACCCGGGGGCGGCCGCGGCGGAGTTCGCCAAGCGCCTGTCCTCCGGCTGAGCCCCGCAGGCCGCCCCGGCACGGCCACACGTGTCCCGCCGACCTCGCGCCGAGGCGTCCGCCACCCCGCGGGCGCCTCGGGCCCTCGACCGGCGCGCCCGCGTGGTGGCGGACGCTTTCCGCACGCCCCGCGTACTGTCCCTGGAGGGCGCGCGTCCGCGCTCAGCCCCGACCCGAGCGCGTGTCAGGTCTTGCGGGAGGTGGCGGCGATGGCCAGCTCAGCCAGCGCCGCACGCGCCTCGGCGGTCACCGGGGCGTCGTCGAGCGCCGACAACGCCTTGCTCAGGTAGTCGCCGATCAGGTCCTCGCACTCCTGCAACGCCCCGGTGCCGTCGATGATCCGCCGCAACGTGTCCACCCCGTGCTCGTCCAGCCCGGGATCCCCCAGGAGCCGCCGCACGGTCGCCGCGTCGGCGGGGGAGGCGGCCGCCAGCGTGCGGGCGACGAGCATCGTCCGCTTTCCCTCACGCAGGTCGTCGCCGGCGGGCTTGCCCGTCTGCGCCGGGTCGCCGAACACCCCGAGGATGTCGTCCCGGAGCTGGAAGGCGATCCCGACCTGCGTGCCGTACGCCGTGCACAGCTCGTCCATCCACGGCGCGAGCTTGCCCGCGGCGAGCGCCAGCCCGAGCCTGAGCGGCTGCTCCACCGAATATTTCCCGCTCTTGAACAGCGCCACCCGCAGCGCCGACTCGAACGTGTTCTCCCCGTGCGCCTGCTCCAGCAGGTCGAGGTACTGGCCGCACATGAGCTCGGTGCGCATGTGGTCGTGCACCGGCTGGGCCGCCGCCAGCGACTCGGGCGGCAGGCCGCTGGTGCGCCACATCTCGCCCGACCAGATCAGCAGCAGGTTGCCCAGCAGGATCGCCGCGCCCTCGCCGAACTGCTCCGCGGAGCCGTGCCAGCCCGACTTCTCGTGCAGCGCCTGGAAACGGCGGTGTGCGGACGGCATCCCCCTGCGCAGGTCGCTCTTGTCCATCACGTCGTCGTGCACCAGCGCGCTGGCCTGCAGCAGCTCCAGCGAGGCCGCGGCGGTGAAGATCTCGGGCACGTCCGTGCCGCCCGCGCCGCGCCAGCCCCAGTAGCAGAACGCCGGACGCAGCCGCTTGCCGCCGGACAGCAGCTCGTCGGCGGCCGTGCGCAGCGGCGCGAGCTCGGGATCGCCCGGGGCGGGCAACTGCCGTTCGACGAACTCTCCGAGGGCACGCTCCACCTGCTTGCGCAGGGTGTCCATGCCGGCGGCGTCAGTGGTCATGCCTTGAGACTAGTGGCCGGGGGCCCGGACTCGAATTCGCAGGTGTCCCAGAGGTGTGGCGGGTGGCCCCGGAGGTGACATGGCTGTGACCCCTAGAGTGGCGCGCCGGCCCCTTAAGGAAGCAAGTCCGTGACCTTGTGGCGGCGAGGTGCCCTGTAACCTTGGGGCATGGCGCTTGGTCGACCCTCCATCCGGCCCGATCGTGTTCCCACCGTCCGCGACCTGCTCGCCGCCGGTGGCCGGTCGTTCTCCTTCGAGTTCTTCCCGCCGAAGACCGACGAGGGAGCGCGGCAGCTCTGGAAGGCGATCAGGGAGCTGGAGTCGCTGCGGCCGACGTTCGTGTCGGTGACCTACGGCGCGGGCGGCTCCACGCGTGACCGCACTGTCGGCATCGTCGAGCGGATCGCCCACGACACGACGCTCACGCCCGTGGCGCACTTCACCGCGGTCAACCATTCGATCCGCGAGCTGCGCCACCTGGTGGGGCGCTTCGCCGACGCCGGGGTGCGCAACATCCTGGCCGTGCGCGGCGACCCCCCTGGCGACCCGACGGCCGAGTGGGTGCAGCACCCTGACGGCGTGCTCTACGCCGAGGAGCTGGTGCGGCTGATCAGGCAGGCGGGCGACTTCTGCGTCGGCGTCGCCGCCTTCCCGTACAAGCACCCGCGCTCGCCGTCCATCGAGTCCGACACCGAATTCTTCGTGCGCAAGTGTCAGGCGGGGGCCGACTACGCGATCACGCAGATGTTCTTCCGGGCGGAGGACTATCTGCGGCTGCGCGACCGGGTGGCGGCCAGAGGGTGCGAGACGCCGATCATCCCGTGCATCATGCCGGTGACGCAGATGAGCACGATCGCGCGGTCGGAGCAGCTGTCGGGGGCGCCGTTCCCGCCGGAGGTGGCGGCCCGCTTCGAGGCGGTCGCGGACGACCCGGCGGCGGTGCGGCGGCTCGGCATCGACCACGGGGCCGAGCTGTGCCAGCGGCTGCTCGACGAGGGCGCGCCGGGCATCCACTTCATCACGTTCAACCGCTCCAGCGCCTCGCGTGAGGTCTTCCAGCGCCTTGAGCGGGTGGCTCTTTCCGCTTGAGGGTGACGGCGGCGACACTCGCCGTACGTGCGCACCGCGCCACTTGCGGCGACCGGTAGACGTGGGCGCCGTAAGTGCACAAATCCGCTACTTTCGCCGACCGCTCGGCGCGTCCGCCGCATGTGGCTGGGCGCTTCCGGGAGACGCCCGCCGACTCGCACGGGGTTGACCGCCGCACAGATTGCGCCGGGCTTCGCGGCCACCGTCCCGCCGCACCGGTGCCGGAGGGGACCCGCATGGCGGGAGGCTGGGCGGCGGGGGTGGTCCGCGCGCTGGGTGGGGCGCGTCGGATGGGTCGCACCGTCGCACTGAGGGTGGGGTGGCCCGCCACCCGCCCGCAGGGGGACCGGGCGGGTGACGGGCAGGGGACAGCAGACGGTGGGTAAAGGGGCGGATACCTTACGTAATGGATGGTGCCCCAACCCATGCCCAAACAAACCCAGCAGTCACGTCTCCCTCAGTGGCCGCGGTCAGGTCAAGGGCAGGCGGCGGCCCATGATGGCGTAGTCCTCGTGGCCGCCCGGGAACACGAACCTCGTGAGGAGGTCCGTGAAGCCCATGCTGGCGTAGAGGCGGCGGGCGGCGGTGGGCTGGTCATGGGTGGACAGCACGGCCGAGCGCTCTGGGCGGCCGGCGCAGAGCGTGCGGATCATGGCGCGGCCGATGCCCTTGCCCTGGTAGTCCGGGTGGACGTGGATCTCGGCCAGCTCGAACGCGTAGCCCAGCCAGGCGTTGGCGGCCTCCCGGCCGATACGGTCGGTCAGGGCCCGGAGCACCACATCGTGCCACCACTGCCCGGGCGCGCCGCGGAAGCCGTACGCGAAGCCGACGGTGCGAGGGCTAGAAACGGACGAATCCCGCAATTCTGCGAAATAACACTGAAAATGGGGATATGTCGCGTGATTTCGCATGATGGCCTTGCGGCCGTTGATTTGGTCCGCGGGCGGGTTCATGGCAGCCGTGTAAATGTCGATCACCGTCTCCAGCCGCTCCGTGAACTCGGCCGGACCCGCCCCGCGAAACTCGATCACCCGTCGCACACTACTCGACGTCCACCGCTGTGCCCCCGGTGATCCGCACGAGCTCGTCAAACGTCGTCGGGAACACGGTCAGCGGATGCCCTCCGGCCGCCCACACCACCTCATGCTTGCCGAGCCAGTTGTCCACCAGGGTCCGCACGGGCGCCGGGTGCCCGACCGGGGCCACGCCGCCGATGGGCTGGCCGGTCGCCGCCCTGACGAACTCCGGCGTCGCCCGCCGTACCTTCCCCACCCCCGCCGTGCGGGCGATCAGCTCCACGTCCACGCGGTGCGCCCCGCTGGTCAGCACCAGCAGCGGCGCGCCGTCCGCGTCGAAGATCAGGCTGTTGGCGATGGCGCCGACCTCGCACCCGAGCTGGGCCGCGGCGGTCGCGGCCGTGGGGGCCTTCTCGGGCAGTACGACGATCTCGCCGCCCGCTCCCAGCTCACGCAGCGCGGATTGAACGACGACGGCATTCGGCGGCAACTTCTCAGACATGGAGACACTCTAAACAGTTGACCGCTTCATTACCGGTTCATGGTGAGTGGTGTAGGGTCCGATGATCTGTTCAATAATGGTATGAGAGGTGGTACGAGTGGGGGCTCGACGGCTGCCCGGAGTGGCTGCTCTTCTGACGGCTGGCGCCGTCGCACTCTCGGGCTGCGGAACTCAGGCGCCGCGACATTCGACGGCGGCGTCACCGGCCTTGACAGCGGTGCCCCCGGTCGTCACGCATCTCGCGGCGGGCGCGCAATCCGGCCCCACCGCCACGGTCGTCGCGCCGCGCAAGACGCTCAAGCTCGGCGCCAAGGGCAAGGCGGTCCGCTGGCTGCAGAGCCGCCTGGCCCAGCTCGGCTACCGCCCCGGCAAGGCCGACGGCAGGTATGGCGGGTCGACGCTGACGGCCGTGTGGGCGTTCCAGAAGGTGAACGGCATCAAGCCGTCCAGCACCGTCGCCAAGCGCACGTGGGACGCCCTCGAGGCACCGAAGTCGCCCAAGGTCCTGGTCAGGAACGGCAAGCCGACGCGGGCCGAGGTCAACCTGACCAAGCAGATCATGGTCCTGTACGTCGGCGGCCAGGTGAAGCTGATCACCCACATCTCCTCGGGCAGCGGCGTCCCCTACTGCGAGACCGCCACCTGGCAGGGCAAGCGGCAGCGGTTCTGCGGCTCGGCCAGGACGCCGACGGGCGACTATAAGACGACGTGGCGCGCTCGCGGGTGGCACCGGTCGTACCTGGGCCAACTCTACAACCCGATCTTCTTCAACGGCGGCATCGCCTTCCACGGGGCGCTGTCGGTGCCGCTGTATCCGGCTTCGCACGGGTGCGTGCGCATGCCGATGAACGTGGCCGGGGTCCTGCCCGGGATGCTGGGCAAGGGTGTGCCCGTGCACGTCCGGGGCAAGTTCAGCCGCGCCTGAGGCGGGCCGGACCTCCTGCGTTCCCCGTCACGCCCGGCCGGGCGTGACGGGGGCCTTGGCGGCATAACGCGCACATAACCAAATACCGTGACGGGGCCGTTATGGGCCCTTTGCTGGACTCCCTCCTGACCTTTTTTGGGGGGAGTTCATGACGACGACGTTCATGGCGCCCGCGCCCGCACGCGTGGCAGGGCGGCGCGAGGGGCGGTCCCGGCTGTGGTGGGTGCTGGCGGCCGGGTGGGTCGCGCACGTGGGGCTGCGGCTGTGGTTGTACCGGTACCACACCGGACCGGTGGCCAACCCGGACGAGACCGGGTACCTCCTCGCGGCCCGCTGGCTGGCGGGCGGGCCGGGCGGCGACCTGACCGGCTCGACCTTCTACCAGGGCGCGTACCCGGCGCTGCTGGTCCCGATCTTCTGGCTCACCTCCGACCCGGTCCTGGCGTACCGCCTGGTGGTCGTGGTGGGGTCGATGGCGGCGGCGACCGCCTACCCGCTCGGTTACCTGCTGCTGCGGCGGATGGGCCTGGGCGGGCGGGCGGCGCTGATCTCGGCGTTCGTGGCGGGGCTTTCGCCGGCACTGCTGGTGTTCTCCGGGCTGGCGCTGACCGATGCGATCCTGCCCACGCTGGTGCTGGCCTGGCTGGTCGCGGTGCACGACCTGGTCGCGTACGGGTCGGTGCGGGCCGGGGCGGCGGCGGGCGCGCTGTCGGCGTTCGCGATGGCGGCGCACCTGCGGGGGACGGTCGTCCTGGCGGTGTGCGTGCTGATCATGGTGGTGGTGTCGTTCCGCCGGGACATGGTGCCGTCACGCCGGAAGGCGATGATGCCGGCGGTCGCCGCGCTGGTGAGCGCGGGCGCGGTGGCGGCGGCGGGAAAGGCGCTCAACGGGGCGCTGGCCGCCGCGTTGTACCCGGGCGGGACCCGTGACCTGTCCGGGCTGCTCCTGTCCAGGCTCACGAGCCTCGAGGGGCAGGCATGGGCTCTGTCGGGAGCCGCCGGTCAGCTCTGGTACCTCATCGTCGGCACCTGGGGGCTCGCGGGGATCGGCCTGGCGGGAGCGGCGGCCCTCCTGGTACGGCGGTCCGCTCCGCTCCAGCACCGCGTCCTGGCCGGCGCCCTGCTGCTCGCGACCCTGGCCATCGCGTACGCCTCCTCAGCCGCCCTGCCGGACGAGCACCGCGTCGGCAACTACGTCTACGGCCGCTACCTGGCCTGCGTCGCGGTGGCCTGGACCCTGGCCGGGCTGCTCGTGTTGCTGAAGGGCGGGCGCCTGGGCGTCGTGCGGCACGCGCTGTCCGCCGCCGGGCTGACGGCGGTGACCGGCGGAGCGGCCGCCTGGTACGCGGGGGACCGCCTGGAGCGCTACAGCTTCATCGCGTTCGACTTCCCCGAGGTGATCTTCCTCACCGGCGTGCGCGACTCGCTGGACCTGGTCTCCGCCTCCGTGCCCGCCCTGATCATGCTGGCCTGCCTGACCGGAGCCGCCTTCCTCGCCACCGGGCGCGCCCGGCTGCTCGTGGTGGTGGGCGTGCTGGCGCTGATCGACATCGCGTTCACCGCCGAACAGGCGCCCGCGCGCCCGTCCGGTGCGGACTGGCTGCCAGCGCCGCCCCCGGGGCGGGTGGCGGTGGACCGGCGAGTGAGGTGGAACCTGTGGGTGCCGCTGGCGTACCGGGTGTCGTGGACCGAGCTCGAGCTCTACGACGGGCGGCCCCCGGAGGGCGCCTGCACCGCCGTCGTCCCGTACGGGTCGGTCCCGCCGCCGGGCTGGGCCGCGACCGGCCGGGGCGGCGCCCAGATGGGCTGGACGACCTGGTCGAGCAGGCACTGCCGGTAAGCCCTACTGGGCGGCGTCCCACTGCTCGCGGGCGTCCTCGATGGCGGCCTTGTGCTCGCGCGACCAGTCGGCCAGCCGCTCGATGGCCTCCGCCAGGCTGCGGCCCATCGGCGTCAGCCGGTATTCGACCTGCGGCGGGATCGTCGCGTACGCGGTCCGCTCGACCAGCCCGTCACGGCACAGCCGCCGCGTGGTCAACGTCAGCATCCGTTGCGAGATGCCGGGAACCGCCCGCTGCAGCTCCCTGAATCGCCGCACCCCCTTGACCAGCTCCACCATCACCAGCACCGTCCACTTGTCGCCGATGCGGTCGAGCACGTCGCGGATCCCGCAGTCATCGTCCCCGCACGGGCCCTCGGCCTGGGAAGTTACCTCCGTGTGCGCGACTGACATGAGAGTGCCTCCTTATGCCGGGTGCCGGACCCCGCCCATGCTGGTGCTGTTCATGTGGCAGATCCACATTAGGGGTGTCTGATGATTCTTGTTACGGGCGTGTCCGGGGCGCTGGGCGGTTCGATCTTCGACGGGCTGCGGGCCATGGAGGGGCTGGAGGTGGCCGGGGCCAGCAGTTCGGGGGATGGCACGACACTTCGCCGGGCCGACTTCGACCGGCCGCAGACGCTGGAGGGGGCGTTCGCCGGCGTGGACGTGCTGGTGTTCGTGTCGGCCGGGTACGCCGAGGACGACGTCGTCCTGGCCCGGCACGGCGCGGTGGTGCGGGCGGCCGCCGCCGCGGGCGTCAAGCACGTGATCTACACGAGCCTGGCCGGTTCCGGCGAGCGGCTCACGATAGCCCTCGCGCACCGGTGGACCGAGGCGCGGCTGGCCGAGGCGCCCTTCGACGTCACCGTGCTGCGTAACGGCCTGTATGCCGAGCTCGCGGCTGGGCTGGCGCTCGCCGGGGCCGCGGGGGCGGCCGGCGGCGGGGTGTTCGCGGCGCCGCTCGGGGACGGGCGGGTGCCGGTCGTGGCCAGGGACGACCTGGCGGCCGTCGCCGTGCGCGTGGCGGCCGAGGCGTGGCACGACCTGTCCGCGGGCGGGCCGCGCCGTCACGCCGGCAAGACGTACGAACTGGAAGGGGTGAGCGCGGTCGGCGGGCACGACCTCGCGGGCGTGCTCGCCGAGGTGCTCGGGCGGCCCGTCGAGTACCGTACGGCTCCCCTGGGCGAGGTGCGGCCGCTGCTCGCGTCGATGGAGCCGTACCAGGTGGGGCACACCGTCTCGATACTCTCCAACATCAACGCGGGGTTGCTCGAAGGCCGGCGCGGCGACCTGTCCGCGTTCGTGGACCCGCCCAGGCCGGCGCGGGACGTGATCGTCGCGGAGGTGAAGTCCGGCCTTCAGGGCTGAGCTTCACGAAGAGCACCGGCCGCCCGCCTGCCCTCGGCGGCGGCCAGGAACAGCCCGGCGGCCTGTGCCAGCCCGGCGGCCACCAGGATCAAGACCGTGCCCGCCTGCCACGCGGGAAGGCCGCCGGCGAAGTCGGGGGAGCGGTAGAGCTGCGCCGTCAACCTGACGGGGTTGAGCAGGGCGACGACGACCGCCAGGACGTACGGCACGACCAGGACGCCCGACAACACGAACAGCATGGTGCGGCCCCGGCCGGGCCGCCGCAGGAGCACGCCGATGACGGCGTAGGCCATGCCCAGGACGCCCGCGAGCAGCGCGGTCCACCAGACCAGCTGCCAGGTGTCCGCGCCCAGCGCCGTCATCCCGTCGGGACCGAGCCGCCCGCCCGCCCACGCGGGGCTCGTGATCTGCGCCTTCACTGCCGCCTTGATGGCCACGAGGTTGACGCCCGCGTACGCCGCCGCCAGGACCGGCCCCAGCACCAGCAGGCCGAGAGCGACCGGCCACCTTCTGCCCGCCATCCGGCTCCCTCCTCCGCTCCGGACAGCTTCCCAGACGGCGCCGTCCCGGGGCTAACCGAGCGAGCACAGACCGGACAGCGTGATCTCGGCCGCGCGCCGCGCCGTGGCCCACATCTCCTCCACGGATCGGTCGGTGTCCATGTTCGTGAGGATCGCCAGTTTGACCGCGCCGAACACCGCGCCCACCGCGGCGGCCGCCTCCACCGGGTCCAGCTTGTCCGGGTATGCCGCGTGCAGCGCCCGCGCCAGCCTGGCCTGGTTCTCGAACAGCATCATCAGCGCCCGCGCCTGCAACGCGGGCTCCTTCAGGACGAGCCGCAGCCGCAGCCCCGCGTCCTCGAACGTGAACTCCTCGTACGTGGTCAGCCACTCCAGGCTCTCTTCCACGATCCTGCGCAGCACGTCGGCCGGTGACTCCTCCGGCTGCCTGTCTGCCAGCACGGCGACCGCCTGCTCCATCCGGCCCTCGGAGTCGTAGAAGACCACGTCTTCCTTACTGGCGAAGTAGCTGAAGAACGTGCGCGTCGACACATCGGCCGCCGCGGCGATCTCCGCGAGCGTGGTCTCCTCGTAGCCCTTCTCGTCGAACAGCCGGAGCGCGGCCTCGACCAGTGCCCGGCGCGTGCGCTGCTTCTTGCGCTCCCGCAGTCCCACGCCACCGCTTTCCATCATGTCCAGAACTGTACTGCAAGCGTTGACTATTTGCATGGATTGCAATTTTGCATTGAGCGGGGTTTTATGGAGTCGCACTCGGAAAGGAGCCGCAGCATGTCCGACGTCACGTTTCCCATGGCCCGCCGGCGCCCGTTCGACCCGCCCGACGAAGCCACTGAGCTGCGACAACAGGGGGCCATGCACCGCATGACGTACCCCGACGGCCACCGCGGGTGGCTGGTGACCCGCTACTCGGCGGCCCGCGCCATCCTGGCGCACCCGCACTTCAGCAACCGTCAAGAGCTCGCGCATCCGCCGCTCCCGAGCCAGGTGGAACGGGCGAAGATGCGGCGGGAGGGGAAGCCGCCGGCCGGCGTCTTCCTGCAAATGGACCCGCCCGACCACACGCGTTACCGCAAGCTGCTCACCGGGCAGTTCACCGTGCGCAGGATGAAGGTGCTCGAGACCAGGATCGAGGAGATCGTCAACGCCCGCCTGGACGACATGGCCGCCGCCGGCGGTCCCGTGGACCTCGTGGAGATGTTCGCGCTGCCGATCCCGTCGCTGGTGATCTGCGAGCTGCTCGGGGTGCCGTACGCGGACCGTACGCAGTTCCAGGAGGACTCCAAGCTCCTGCTCAACCTGGAGACCAAGGCCGAGGAGGCGATCGCCGCGCTCGGCCGGGTCATGGCATACATGTACGGGCTGATCCAGCGCAAGCGCGAGGAGCCGTCCGACGACCTGCTCAGCGGGCTCATCGAGGGCGGGGAGCTGAACGACGAGGAGCTCACCGGGGTCTCGTTCCTGCTGCTGGTGGCCGGGCACGAGACGACCGCCAACATGCTGGGGCTCGGGACGTACGCGCTGCTCACGAACCCCGGCCAGCTCGCCGCCATGCGCGACGACCCGTCAGTGGTGGACAACGGCGTCGAGGAGCTGCTGCGCTACCTCACGATCATCCACGTCGGACCGGTCCGTACCGCGCTGGAGGACGTCGAGATCGAGGGCAATCTCATCAAGGCGGGCGAGACCGTCGCCCTCCACCTGCCCGCCGTCAACCGCGACCCGGCCCGCTTCCCCGACGGGGAGCAGCTCGACGTCACCAGGCCCGCGAGCGGGCACCTGACCTTCGGCCACGGCATCCACCAATGCCTGGGGCAGCAGCTGGCGCGCTCCGAGATGCGCATCGCGTATCCCGCACTGCTGCGCCGCTTCCCAGGTCTACGCTTGGCCGTAAAACCCGAGGAGGTGCCGATGCGCTCCGATATGGGCATCTATGGGGTGCACCGCCTCCCAGTCACTTGGTAGGTAATCATGGAAATCAAGGCAGATACGACGGTGTGCATCGGCGCCGGCATGTGCGCGCTGACCGTGCCGGAGGTGTTCGACCAGAGCGAGGACGAGGGCACGGTGGTGCTCCTGCAGAAGGTGCCGCCGGAGAAGCTGGAGGACGGCGTCCGCCGCGCCGTGACCTTGTGCCCGTCGGGGGCCATCTCCATCGCCTGACCTGCGTCTGACGCACCCGAACGGCCCGAGGGCCGTCGCCGCATCTCGTTCTCCTGCGGTGACGGCCTTTTTCTTCCTGCGGGCCGCGACACGTCGAACCTGTGTTCGTGGAATCGGTTGACACCGAGCGTGATCGAAATTATGTTCGACCTAGTGACGGTGAGGCTCGCGGCTCAGCGTCACAAGGACCTGGTCGCGGGCCGTTCGCTTCCCCAAGCGATACCCGCGGCCAGGCTCCACGGGCGAAGGGCGCGTCCTCGTCGTCGGCGGAGACGAGTGGGCGTGTCCTGGCCGGACGGGGAGAGGGGAAGCTCCTCGTCCGGCCAGCCCGGCAGAAATGTCAGTGGGGTCTGCAAGTGTTGGCTCCACCGGCTGGACGCCGGCAGCCGCCCACGACTCCAAGGAGGCGCGCAAGATGGCACCACGGCCTAGAGACACGCCCGGGCCCCGGCTGTCGCCTGCGGTTCGGGCACACTTGACCGATTCACGTTCCTGCCTGGCGGAGGCGGCCGGCGCCCGCACTCCGGCATCCCGATATGTGGCGGCCCACCTGGCAGCCCTTCGCGCGGCGGCGGCGATGCTGGCCGCCCGTCCCCGTCCCATGGAGGGCCGCAGGCGCCGCCTGCGCAGCGCCTGGGACCTGCTGCCGGAGGCCGAGCCGCACCTGGCCGAGTGGGCGGCCTACTTCTCGGTGAGCGCCGCCAAGCGCGCCGCCGCCGAGGCGGGCATGGTCAGCAAGGTCAGCGCGGCCGACGCCGACGAGCTCCTGGCCGAGGCGGAGACCTTCGTCTCCACGGTGGAAGACCTCCTGGGCGTCCCCTCCCAGCCCCAGCTACCGGTGGACGTCCCCCTGGCGGGCTGAGCGCCTGCCTGTCACGCTCAGGGGCACGGCTCGCCGACCCGGCACGGCGGTCTTCGGCCTGGGCCGCGCGTGCTCCCGTCGCGTGGGCTCGGGAGCCGAACGCGGACCGCCCGCGAACGCTTGCCCGCGTCTGAGCCGAGCACTCGCCTCGCGCGGCCTGCGTCAGGGACGAGCGGCCTGCGCCAGGGACGCGCCTCGTGGATGCCCGCTGTCCGGAATACGGCGCCCGGAGCGGCATGGCGGCCCCGCAGGAACGCCACTGTGCGCCGGGCTTGGAGTGCGGCACCGGCCAAGGGTGCCGAGTGTGCGTGCGGTGCGATCCCATGCCCGTCGAGGTTCGCGCTCGAGACGAGGCCCGGATGCTACGCGCGAGGCGGCCGGTCGGGCGTGCCGACGGCGAAGGTGATCTTCATCACACATCGAAGGGTCGGAGATCACGGCGGTGTGCGCCGAGCTCGGCCCCGGGAAGAAACGCGAGGCAGGTCGTCCCCGGTGCGAGGAGCCGGTGGGCTCGCCGGTGCGGCGGCGAGCCCTCAGGTGGACGACCTGCCTCCAGGTCGAGACCGGCTAGAACGACTCGACGGCGCGGCGCGCCTCGGCGTCGAGGACGCCCCAGCTGATGAGCTCCTCGGTCAGCTCGCTCGGCGACTTGTCATAGATCACGGCCAGGGAGCGCAGGTCCTCCTGGCGGATCGACAGCACCTTGCCGTTGTAGTCACCGCGCTGGCTCTGGATCGTGGCGGCGTAGCGGGCCAGTGCCCCCGCCTTCTCCTTGGGCAGCGCCGCCAGGCGCTCCAGGTCGATCACAAGCTTGGGCGTCGGACCGAGCGGGCTGGGCGCGGCACCGCCCGGCAGCAGCTCGGATACGGGCACCCCGTAGAAATCGGCAAGCTCGGCAAGCTTCTGCACGGTCACCGCTCGGTCGCCACGCTCATAGGAGCCCACGACTACGGCTTTCCACCTGCCGCGCGACTTCTCCTCGACCCCGTGCAGGGACAGGCCCTGCTGGGTGCGGATGGCGCGCAGTCGTGCACCCAGCGACTTTGCGTACTCAGACGGCATTGTGTGGCCCCCCGGCTCTCGTATGTATCGCTCTCAGTAGATTGTGCTCCCTTGCGGCGTATGCCCTAGCCACCGGGGGGTCTGGTGCCGAGCTAGGCACCAACGGTAGCCGTGGCCCCGGGTTTAACCCGGAACGCCGCGAGGTGTGGTTACGGACAGTGACGGTAAAGGGGCGGACGCCTAAGGTCAAGCTGATTGGAAAAAAGATGCCGAATCCGGTCCGGTAGAGAACGCCACAAACGCACCTGCTGTCCCATTTGTAACAGTACTTCGTCATAGTTTGACGAGGAATTTCGCCTCGTCACTTCTCGCGTGTGAGAATCATGACAGGACAGGTCGCAGCCCGTACGATCTTGATCGAGGTGTCGCCGAGGAAGACCCGCCTGAGTGGCCCGGTGGCGCTCGAAGCGCATATGATCATCTCACCGGGGAGCCACGAGGTCGCACCGAGGGCTTGCGCGACGTTGGGGCCCTCCAGCACCTCCACCTCCACCACCTGTGGCCGCCCGTGGGCCGCCGCCCGCAGGTTCGAGGCGGCCTCGTCGCGCAGGCGCATGAGCATCTCCTCCTCGACCTTGGCGGGCCTGCCGCTGCTGATCACCAGCGTGACCAGCCGCAGCGGGATGCCCAAGGACCCGGCCGTCGCCGCGGCGTCCTTGACCGCCGCGTCGCAGCCGGGGCCGCGGCGGTAGGCGACGGTGAGGCGTTCGAGGGCGGCGGGGGGCTTGTCGGCGTAGCCGTGGGGGGCGAGCAGCACGGGGACGGAGGACGAGTGCAGGAGCTGGTCGGCGGTGCTGCCCAGGGCGATGCGGCCCTTGCGGCCGCCGGGGGCCGAGCCGATCACCACGACGTCGGCGCCGCGCTTGCGTGCCAGCTCCACCAGCCCGCGTCCGCTGCCTTTGTGCGTGTGGACCACGTAGTCGGCCTCCTCGCCCGCCAGCTGGCGCGCCTGCCAGAGCGTCGCGTCGGCCTGCTCCATCAGGTACGCCCGCCACGCGCTCTCCTCGGCCTTGGCCGGCCCGGGCGTGGACCACGCGGGCGGCTGCACGAACGCCACCGTCAGGCGCCCGTGCGCCTGCCGCTTGAGCAGCACGGCCAATGCCAGCCCGTCCAGGCCCCTGGGCTCCGGCATGTAGCCGGCCAGCACGTCGTGGAGCTTCATTCAGGTCACCTCGGCATTCAGCCGCGAATGGCCGTAGCCGTACAGGAAGTAGCAGATCAGACCCGCGAGCATCCACAGCCCGAACGCCACCCAGGTGGCCCCGGCCAGGCCCGCCATCACGACGACGCACAAGATCGCGCCGAGCACCGGCGTGGCGGGGAACAGCGGCGCGCGGAAGCCGCGTGGCAGTTCGGGGCTGCGGTAGCGCAGGACCAGCACGCCGACGTTCACGATGGCGAAGGCGAACAGGGTGCCGATGCTGGTGGCCTCGGCGAGCTGGCCGAGCGGCACCAGCCCCGCCAGCACGGAGATGAACGCGGCGACGATGAGGGTGTTGGCGACGGGGACCTGGTGGCGCATGTCCACCCGCTGGAAGATCCGCGGGATGAGCCCGTCGCGGGACATCGCGAACAGGATGCGGGTCTGGCCGTAGATGACCGTGAGCACGACGCTGGCGATGGCGATCACCGCGCCGAACGAGACGATCAGGCCCGGCCAGGACGCCCCGGCGGCCAGGTCGGCGATGTGGGAGAGGCCGGCCTCGGTCCTGTCCGGGTCGAAGTCCGTCCACGGCATCGCGCCGATGGCCGCCACGGCCACGAGCACGTAGACGGCCGTCACGACGGCCAGTGACAGGATGATCGCGAGGGGCAGGTCGCGCCTGGGGTTCCTGGCCTCCTCGCCGGCGGTCGAGGCGGCGTCGAAACCGATGTAGGAGAAGAACACCTGCGAGGCCGCCGCCGTGATCCCGGCCACCCCCATGGGGGCGAACGGCGCGAAGTTGCGGGCCTGGAAGGCCGTGAACGCCACCGCGCAGAAGAAGAGCAGCACCACGACCTTGATCACCACGAAGATCGCGTTCGCCGTGGCGCTCTCGGAGGCCCCGTACAGCAGCAGCCACGTGGCGAGCAGGACGATGACGATCGCGGTGACGTTGACCACGCCGCCGCCCTGGCCGGGGGAGCGAGTGACCGCCTCGGGCAGCGTGAAGCCGAACAGGGCCCGCAGGAACGCGTTCAGGTATTCGCCCCAGCCGACGGCCACGGCCGCCACGGAGACGGCGTACTCCAGCATGAGGCACCAGCCGCAGACCCAGGCCACCAGCTCGCCCAGCGTCGCGTACGCGTAGGAGTAGGACGAGCCGGACACCGGGATCGTCCCGGCCAGCTCGGCGTACGACAGGGCCGAGAACAGCGCCGTGATCGCCGCCAGCACGAACGACAGCACCACCGCCGGCCCCGCCTTGGGCACCGCCTGCCCCAGGATGACGAAGATGCCGGTGCCGAGCGTGGCGCCGACGCTGAAGAGCGTCAGCTGCCACAGCGACATGGTCCGCCGCAGCTCGCCGCCCTCCCCGTGACCGCCCTCCGCGACGATGCGCTCGGCGGGCTTGGTTCGGAAGAGCCGTCGGGCCAGCGTCACCGGAAACCCCCTACAGCGTGCTCGTCAGCGGCCAGCTGCCGTTGGGTGTCACGATCGTTCCCGCCGAGCCGTCGAGTATGCGCTCGGCCTGGTCGAGCCGTCCGATCGCGGCCATGTCGCCGGTCGTCTCCACGAACCGGCAGGCCGCCTCCACCTTCGGCCCCATCGACCCGGCGGGGAACTCCAGGGCGCGCAGCTCGTGCGGCGTGGTGTGGGCGATCTCGCTCTGGTGCGGCGTGCCGAAGCCGCGCATGACGCGCGGCACGTCGGTGAGGCTCAGGAACGCGTCGCAGTCGAGCGCCTCGGCCAGCATCGAGGTGGTGAGGTCCTTGTCGACGACCGCCTCCACGCCGGTCAGCCTGCCGCGCTCGTCGCGGACGACCGGGATGCCGCCGCCGCCCGCGCAGATCACGACCACGCCCTCGCGGATCATCGTGCGGATCAGCCGGGTCTCGACGATGCGGCGGGGAACGGGCGAGGGGACGACGCGCCGCCAGTGGGAGCCGTCCTGCCTGACCGTCCAGCCGTACTCGGCGGCCAGCTTCTCCGCCTCCTCCTGCGTGTAGACCTGCCCGATGAACTTGGCCGGGTGCTCGAAGGCGGGATCGACGGCCGTCACCAGCGTCTGCGTGACCATGGCCAGCACCTGCCGGCCGGGCAGCGCGTTCTGCAGGGCCTGCTGCATCCAGTAGCCGATCATCCCCTGGGTCTGCGCGCCGAGCGTGTCGAACGGGTACGGCCTGGTCAGGCTCGGGTCCGCGGCGCTCTCCACGGCCAGCAGGCCGACCTGCGGGCCGTTCCCGTGGGTGATGACCAGCTCGTGCTCGAGTGCCAGCCGGGCGAGCGTCTTGACGGCCGCCCGGATGTTGGCCTGCTGGACGTCCGCGTCCGGCGCCTGGCCGCGTTTGAGCACCGCGTTGCCGCCCAGCGCGACGATGACCCGCATCCGCCTACCCCCTCATGCCGCGTCGCGCTCGAGCGGGCAGCTCATGCAGCGCGGGCCGCCGCGCCCCCTGCCGAGCTCGCTGCCCCTGATCGTGATGACCTCGATGCCGTTGTCGCGCAGGTAGTTGTTCGTGGTCGTGTTGCGCTCGTAGGCGACGACCACGCCGGGCTCCAGCGCCAGCCCGTTGCAGCCGTCGTCCCACTGCTCCCGCTCGGCGGCGCGGACGTCCTGCGTGGGGGTCAGCACTTTGATGTCGTCCAGGTCGAGCGCGTGGGCGATGGCCTTGTGCATGTGCTCGGGCGGGTGATCGGTGACCTTGAGCTCCTTGCGCGTCTCGCCGGGCTCGATGGTGTACGCGGGCAGCATCCCGAGGCCCGCGTACTTGGTGAACACGCCAACGTCGAGCATCGTCATCACGGTGTCGAGATGCATGAACGCCCGCGCCTTCGGCATGTCCAGCGCCACGATGCGCCGCGCAGAGCCGGCGGCGAACAGCCGCTGCGCCAGCATCTCGACCGCCTGCGGCTGGGTGCGCTCGCTCATGCCGACCAGCACCGCGCCCCGGCCGATGACCAGCACGTCGCCGCCCTCCATGGTGGCCGGCGCCACCGACTGCCCCGGCATCCAGCAGTGGAAGCCGCCCCTCTCGGGCCGGCCGAAGCCGTCGGCGAACGTCGGGTGGTACATGTAGACGGCCTCCATGTTGACCGTCTCGCGCATGCGGGCCTTCTTCTTCATCGCGTTGATCGACACGCCGTCGTAGATCCAGCAGGACGTGTCGCGGGTGAAGAGGTGGTTGGGCAGCGGCGGCAGGATGAAGTCGTGCTCGCCGGTGGTGTGGAAGGTCACAGAGTCGGGGTCGCAGCCCATCTCGACCAGCTCGCGTTTGGTGACGCCGCCGGTCAGGTAGAGCTGCAGCGTCGCCGAGTCCATGCTGTCGAGGACGTTGCGCACGTCGTCGATGGCCCCGGGACCGAGCCAGCGCTCGTCGATGACCGCGTCCATGATGTGCTTGCGCGCCTCCGGGATCTCGACGGTCTCCCTGAGCAGGTCGGCCAGCAGATGGACCTTGACCCCGCGGTCGGTCAGCACCCGCTGGAACTCCTCGTGCTCCTCCATCGCGCGCTTGGCCCACAGCACGTCGTCGAAGAGGAACGCGTCCTTGTTGGACGGGGTCAGCCGCTTGAGCGCCAGGTCCGGCCGGTGCAGGAGCACCTGGCGCAGGCGCCCGACCTCGGAATCGACGTGAAAGGTCATCTCCGCTGTGTCTCCTCCAGACGGCACATCGCCGGCGGGTGAGGCCGGTACGCCATCCGTACCCCGTCGGTGCGTCGTGACGCCATGCGAGGCCCCTCGCATTGTTCCTGGTAGCCCCTGGTACTGTGTGTGCCGACCACAACACCCTTTAAGACCCGTCCCGTGAGGCGGGAAAGGTGGTGAGATTCGCCATGTCCGATTCCAGAGCCGTGCTCGAAGCCCCGGACATCCATCGGGCGCTGACCCGGATCGCGCACGAGATCCTCGAGCGCACCAAGGGCGCCGACGACGTCATACTCCTCGGCATCCCCACCCGCGGCGCCACGCTGGCCCGCCGGCTCGGAGAGCGCATCCAGCAGTTCGAAGGCGTCAAGATCCCCGTCGGCTCGATCGACATCACGATGTACCGGGACGACCTGCGGCTCAAGCCCGCCCGGCCCCTCGGCCGCACCGATCTGCCGCCGGACGGCATCGACGGCCGCGTCGTCGTGCTCGTGGACGACGTCCTCTACTCCGGCCGCACCGTGCGCGCCGCGCTCGACGCGCTCAACGACCTCGGCCGGCCCACCGCCGTGCAGCTGGCCACGCTGGTCGATCGCGGCCACCGCGAGCTGCCCATCCGCGCCGACTACGTCGGCAAGAACCTTCCCACGGCCAAGAGCGAGAAGGTCAGGGTCTACCTGCAGGAGATCGACGGCCGCGACGCCGTGCTCCTCGTGAAGGGGGACGCCAAGTGAACCGCCACCTGATCTCCGCCGGCGACCTGTCCAAAGAGGACGCGCTGCTCATCCTCGACACCGCCGAGGAGCTGGCGAGAGTCTCGGAACGTTCCATCAAGAAGCTGCCCACGCTGCGCGGGCGCACGGTGGTCAACCTCTTCTTCGAGGACTCCACCCGTACGCGGATCTCGTTCGAGGCGGCGGCCAAGCGGCTGTCCGCGGACGTGATCAACTTCTCGGCCAAGGGGTCGAGCGTGTCCAAGGGCGAGTCGCTCAAGGACACCGCGCTCACCCTCGAGGCCATGGGCGCCGACGCGGTGGTCATCCGCCACGGCGCCTCCGGCGCGCCGCACCGCCTGGCCACCTGGGTGCACGGCAGCGTCGTCAACGCCGGCGACGGCACCCACGAGCACCCCACGCAGGCGCTGCTCGACGCCTTCTCGATGCGCCGCCGCCTGGGCAGCCTCGAAGGGCGCAAGGTCACGATCGTCGGCGACGTGCTGCACAGCCGGGTCGCCCGCTCCAACGTGCTGCTGCTCCACACGCTCGGCGCCGACGTCACGCTGGTGGCGCCGCCCACGCTGCTGCCCGTCGCCGTCGGCTCCTGGCCGTGCGAGGTGTCGTACGACCTGGACGCGGTGCTGCCCAAGTCGGACGTGGTGATGATGCTGCGCGTGCAGAAGGAGCGGATGAACGCCGCGTACTTCCCGAGCGAGCGCGAATACTCCCGCCGGTACGGGCTCGACCGCGACCGGTTCGCCAAGATGCCCGACGACGCGATCGTCATGCACCCCGGGCCGATGAACCGCGGGATGGAGATCGCCGCCGAGGTGGCCGACTCGGCCCGGTCCACGATCGTCGAGCAGGTCGCCAACGGCGTGACCATCCGCATGGCCGTCCTGTACCTGCTGCTTGGGGGAGAGAGCACGTGAGGGAGCGAAGCGAGCGAACCAATAGGCACAGCATCTTGATCATTGTGCCGACGAAGGAGGCATGATGATCATCGGAAATGTCAGGATTCTCGGCGGGGAGCCCGTCGACATCCGCATCTCGGACGGGGTGATCACCGCGATCACTCCCGCCGGCCACGAAGGGGCCGCGGTCAGTGGTGGCCGTCCTTCGGGAGAAAAGGGGAAGGGCGGCCCGGCGCACCCCGACGAGGAGCTCGTGGTGGACGGCGCGGGCGCGATCGCGCTGCCCGGCCTCGTGGACCTGCACACGCACCTCCGCGAGCCCGGCCGCGAGGACGCCGAGACCGTGCAGACCGGGACGCAGTCGGCGGCCCGGGGCGGCTACACCGCCGTGCACGCCATGGCCAACACCTCGCCCGTGGCCGACACCGCGGGCGTGGTCGAGCAGGTGTGGCGGCTCGGGCACGAGTTCGGGCACTGCGACGTGCACCCCGTCGGCGCCGTGACCGTCGGCCTGGAGGGCAGGCAGCTCGCCGAGCTGGGCGCGATGGCCGACTCGGCCGCCCGCGTGCGGGTCTTCTCCGACGACGGCAAGTGCGTGGACGACGCCGTGCTGATGCGCCGCGCCCTGGAGTACGTCAAGGCGTTCGACGGCGTCGTCGCCCAGCACGCCCAGGAGCCCAGGCTGACCGGCGGCGCCCAGATGAACGAGGGCGTCGTCTCCGGCAGGCTCGGCCTGACCGGCTGGCCCGCGGTCGCCGAGGAGGCGATCATCGCCCGCGACTGCCTCCTGGCCGCCCACGTCGGCTCCAGACTGCACGTCTGCCACGTCTCCACGGCCGGCTCCGTCGAGATCATCCGCTGGGCCAAGTCCAAGGGCTGGAACGTCACCGCCGAGGTCACCCCGCACCACCTGCTGCTCACCGACGACCTCGTCGAGGAGTCCCCGGTCGGCGCGTACAACCCGATCTACAAGGTCAACCCGCCGCTGCGCACCCGCGCCGACGTCGAGGCGCTGCGCGCCGCGCTGGCCGACGGCACGATCGACGTCGTCGCCACCGACCACGCCCCGCACCCGGTCGAGGACAAGGAGACCGAGTGGTCGGCCGCGGCCATGGGCATGATCGGCCTGGAGACGGCGCTCAGCGTGGTCCAGGAGGCCATGGTCGAGACCGGGCTGCTCGACTGGGCGGGCGTCGCCCAGCGCATGTCCGTCGTGCCCGCGCGCATCGGCCGGCTGTCCGGCCAGGGGCAGCCGCTGGAGGCGGGCGCTCCGGCCAACATCACGCTGTACGACCCGTCCGTACGCACCGAGGTGGATCCGTCGGCATACGCGTCGAAGAGCAGGAACACCCCGTACGAGGGGATGACGTTGCCCGGCAGGGTAGTGGCCACGTTCCTGCGCGGCAGGCCGACCGTTCTCGAAGGGAAGCTGGTTTGAACACATCGGTGCTCGTCCTGGAAGACGGCCGCGTCTTCCACGGAACTCCGTACGGCGCCGAGGGCGAGACGTTCGGCGAGATGGTCTTCAACACCGGCATGACCGGCTACCAGGAGACCCTCACGGACCCGTCCTACCATCGGCAGATCGTCGCCATGACGGCGCCCCACATCGGCAACACCGGCGTCAACGACGAGGACCCGGAGTCCAGGCGCGTCTGGGTCGCGGGCTACGTCGTGCGCGAGCCGTCCAGAGTCGTCTCAAACTGGCGGGCCAACCGCTCGCTCGACGACTACCTCAAGGAGCAGGGCGTCGTCGGGATCGCCATCTCCGGCACCCGTGCGCTCACCCGCCACCTGCGCGAGCGCGGCGCCATGCGCGCCGGCATCTTCACCGCGCCCACCCAGCCGGTCGAGGAGCTGGTGGAGCGGGTGCGGCAGTCGCCCCGCATGGAGGGCGCCGACCTCGCCGCCGAGGTGGCCACCACCGAGCCCTACGTCGTGCCCGCCATCGGCGCGAAGAAGTTCACGGTCGCGGCCGTGGACCTGGGCATCAAGGGCATGACGCCGCACCGGATGGCCGAGCGCGGCTGCGAGGTGCACGTGCTGCCGGCGACGGCCACGTACGAGCAGATCATGGCGGTCGAGCCGGACGGCGTGTTCTTCTCCAACGGGCCCGGCGACCCCGCCACCGCGGACGTGCGCGCGCTCCAGGGCGTCCTGGAGGCCAAGGTCCCCTTCTTCGGGATCTGCTTCGGCAACCAGCTCTTCGGGCGGGCCCTGGGCCTTTCCACCTACAAGCTGCGGTACGGGCACCGGGGCGTCAACCAGCCCGTCCAGGACGTGCGCACGGGGAAGGTGGAGATCTCGGCACACAACCACGGGTTCGCCGTGCAGGCGCCGCTCGACGGGCCGTTCGACACCCCGTACGGCAAGGCCGAGGTCAGCCACGTCAACCTCAACGACCGCTGCGTGGAAGGGCTGCGCCTGCTCGACGGGCGCGCCTTCAGCGTCCAGTACCACCCGGAGGCCGCCGCGGGGCCCCACGACGCCGCCTACCTTTTCGACGAGTTCTGTGAGGTCATGAGCCGTGCCCAAGCGTGAGGACATCAGGTCCGTCCTGGTGATCGGCTCGGGGCCGATCGTGATCGGCCAGGCGTGCGAGTTCGACTATTCGGGCACCCAGGCGTGCCGCGTGCTGCGGGCCGAGGGCTTCCGGGTCATCCTGGTCAACAGCAACCCGGCGACGATCATGACGGACCCGGAGTTCGCCGACGCCACGTACGTGGAGCCGATCACCCCCGAGTTCGTCGAGAAGATCATCGCCAAGGAGCGGCCCGACGCGCTGCTGCCGACGCTGGGCGGGCAGACCGCGCTCAACACGGCGGTCGCGCTGCACGAGTCAGGCGTGCTGGAGAAGTACGAGGTCGAGCTGATCGGCGCGGACTTCGACGCGATCCAGGCGGGGGAGAACCGCGAGCGGTTCAAGGAGATCGTCGCCAAGGTCGCCCGTGAGCACGGGCTCAACGCCGAGTCGGCCATGTCGGCCATCTGCCACACGATGGACGAGTGCGTGGCCGCCGCCGGGGAGCTGGGCTACCCGGTCGTGGTCCGGCCGTCGTTCACGATGGGCGGTGCCGGGTCCGGGTTCGCCTACGACGAGGCCGACCTGCGGCGCATCGCCGGCGCGGGGCTCGACGCCTCTCCGACCACCGAGGTGCTCCTGGAGGAGTCGATCCTCGGCTGGAAGGAGTACGAGCTGGAGGTCATGCGCGACAAGAACGACAACGTCGTCATCGTCTGCTCCATCGAGAACATCGACCCGATGGGCGTGCACACCGGCGACAGCGTCACCGTCGCGCCCGCGCTGACCCTGACCGACCGCGAATACCAGAACATGCGCGACGTCGCCATCGCGGTCATCCGCGAGGTCGGCGTGGACACCGGCGGCTGCAACATCCAGTTCGCGGTCGACCCGCGCACCGGGCGCATGATCGTCATCGAGATGAACCCGCGCGTGTCGCGCTCCTCGGCGCTGGCCTCGAAGGCCACCGGGTTCCCGATCGCGAAGATCGCGGCCAAGCTGGCCATCGGCTACACGCTCGACGAGATCCCCAACGACATCACCAAGGAGACCCCGGCCTCCTTCGAGCCGACGCTCGACTACATCGTGGTGAAGGTGCCGAGGTTCGCGTTCGAGAAGTTCAGGGGCGCCGACCAGACGCTCACCACGCACATGAAGTCCGTGGGCGAGGCCATGGCCATCGGCCGCTCCTTCCCCGAGGCGCTGCAGAAGGCGCTGCGGTCGCTGGAGAAGAAGGAGTCGTCCTTCACCTGGGCCGGGCCTATTTCCGACAAGTCCGAATTGCTGGCAGCATGCCGGACCCCGCACGACGGGCGGCTGCGCACCATGCAGCAGGCCATCAGGGCGGGCGCCACGCCCGATGAGCTGTTCGAGGCGACCAACGTCGACCCCTGGTTCATCGACCAGCTCTTCCTGCTCCACGAGGAGGCCGAGGCGGTCGCCGCCGCGCCCGAGCTGACCTCCGAGGTGCTCGAGCGGGCCAAGCACCACGGCTTCAGCGACGCGCAGATCGGCGAGATCCGCGGCATCGACGAGGCCAGGGTGCGCGACCTGCGCCACGCCCTGGGGCTGCGACCGGTCTACAACACCGTCGACACGTGCGCCGCCGAGTTCGCTGCCAAGACGCCGTACCTCTACTCGACCTACGACGAGGAGAGCGAGGTCCCCTTCGGCGAGCGCGAGAAGGTCATCATCCTCGGCTCCGGGCCCAACCGCATCGGGCAGGGCATCGAGTTCGACTACGCGTGCGTGCACGCCTCGTTCGAGCTGTCCAGGGCCGGGTTCGAGACCGTCATGGTCAACTGCAACCCCGAGACCGTCTCGACCGACTACGACACCTCCGACCGGCTCTACTTCGAGCCGCTGACGCTGGAGGACGTCCTGGAGGTCGTGCACGCCGAGCAGCAGAGCGGCCCGGTCGTGGGCGTGATCGTGCAGCTCGGCGGCCAGACGCCGCTGGGGCTCGCGCAGGCGCTCAAGGACGCGGGCGTGCCCGTGGTCGGCACCTCGCCCGAGTCGATCCACCTGGCCGAGGAGCGCGGCGCGTTCGGGCGGGTGCTGGCCGAGGCCGGCCTGCCCGCGCCCAAGCACGGCACCGCGCTCACCGTCGCGGAAGCGCGGGAGATCGCCGAGGAGATCGGCTACCCCGTGCTCGTCCGGCCGTCCTACGTGCTCGGCGGCGCCGGCATGGCCATCGTCTACGACGAGGACACGCTGACGACCTACATGGCGGCCCAGGAGGGCGGCCACCCGGTGCTGGTGGACAAGTTCCTGGACGAGGCCATCGAGATCGACGTCGACGCGCTGTACGACGGGTCGGAGCTGTATCTCGGCGGCGTCATGGAGCACATCGAGGAGGCCGGGATCCACTCCGGCGACTCGGCGTGCGCGCTGCCGCCCATCACGCTCGGCAGCCACGACATCAAGCGCATCCGCGCCGCCACCGAGGCCATCGCCCGGGGCGTGGGGGTGCGCGGGCTGCTGAACGTCCAGTACGCGATGTCGGCCGGAGTCCTGTACGTCCTGGAGGCCAACCCGCGCGCCAGCCGCACCGTGCCGTTCGTGTCCAAGGCCACCGCGGTGCCGCTGGCCAAGGCGGCGGCCCGGGTGATGCTCGGCGCCTCGATCGCCTCGCTCCGCGAGGAGGGCATGCTGCCCGCGACCGGCGACGGCGGGACGCTGCCGCTCGACTCCTCCATCGCGGTCAAGGAGGCGGTGCTGCCCTTCAACCGGTTCAGGGGCGTGGACATCGTGCTCGGGCCCGAGATGCGCTCCACGGGCGAGGTCATGGGCATCGACGAGTTCTTCGGGACCGCGTACGCCAAGTCCCAGGCAGGCGCCTACGGCCACCTCCCGACCAAGGGACGCGCGTTCGTATCCGTGGCCAACAGGGACAAGCGTGCGATGATCTTCCCTGTGAAGGCGCTGGCGGATCTCGGTTTCGAGATCCTGGCCACGGAGGGCACCGCCGAGGTGCTGCGCCGTAACGGCGTCCATGCCAAGATCGTGCGAAAGCACAGCGAGGGGACAGGTCCCGGAGGTGAGCCCACGAGCGTGCAGGCCATTCTCGACGGCGAGGTCGACCTGATCGTCAACACGCCCTTCGGCAGCCCTGGACAGTCGGGGCCGCGGCTCGACGGCTACGAGATCCGCACCGCCGCGGTGCTGCGCGGCATCCCGTGCATCACCACGGTCTCGGGGCTCGCGGCCGCGGCGGCGGGCATCCAGGCGATCGTGCGCGGCGACGTCGGCGTACGGTCACTCCAGGAGCACGCGCAGGCACTCCGGGGCTGACCCCGCACGGGAGGTGAAGACGACTGGCCGGCACTCCGGTGCAGGTGACGGGCACGGTGCTCACGACGCGCCGGGTCGACGCCTACCATGCGCTGACGGTGGTGGCGCCCGGCATTGCCGAGCGCTACCGCCCCGGTCACTTCGTCTCCGTGGCGGTCGGTGGGGCCTACACGTCGATGGTGACGCGCCGCGCGCTGTCCATCCATGACGTCAAGTCCGACTACGGCGGCACGGTCGAGCTGGTCTTCACCGCCTCGGGGCCCGGCACGGCCTGGCTGGCCGAGCGGCGCGCCCGCGACACGCTCGACCTGGTCGGGCCGCTCGGCCGGCCCTTTCCGCTGCCGCGCGACCCCGCGCACTGCGTGCTGGTCGGCTCCGAGTACGGCTCCGCGGTGCTGTTCCCGCTGGCCGACGCGCTGCTGGAGAGGGGCTGCCGGGTCGACTTCGTGCTGGGCGGAGCCGGGGCCGAGCGGGTGTTCGGGGCCATGCGGGCCCGCAGGATCGCCGAGACCACCACGCTGACCACCGAGGACGGCTCGCTCGGGCTACGCGGTAAGGTCACCGACGCGCTACCCTCGGTGATCGCCGACACGCGGGCCGACGCGGTCTACGCCTGCGCGCCCATGGAGACGCTGCGGGCGGTGACGGCGGTGGGGATGGAGTTCGACATCCCGGTGCAGGTGGCCGTCGAGGAGTCGATGGCCTGCGGCATCGGGGTGTGCATGACGTGCGTGCTGCCCGTCATCGGGGACGACGGAGTGACCAGGATGGTTCGGGCGTGCGCTGAAGGGCCGGTGTTCCGGGGGGAGCGGGTGCGCTTCGAGGACGTGGGAACGATCCCGTTCGACGCGCTCGGCGCCCCCGGAGGCGGTGCACGACATGTCAGTTGATATGCGGACATTTCTGGCGCACGTGGAGCTCGCGAACCCGATCACCACGGCCGCCGGATGCGCCTCCTCAGGGCGGGAGCTCGCCCAGTTCTTCGACCTGCACCGGCTCGGGGCGCTGACCACCCGCTCGATCACCATGGCGCCCCGCGCGGGGCGCCCCACGCCGCGCATGGCCGAGACGCCCTCGGGCATGCTGAACGCCGTGGGGTTGCAGGGCCCGGGCATCGACGCGTTCCTGGAGCGGGAGCTGCCCTGGCTCGCCCAGAGGGGCATCAAGACCATCGTCTCGATCGGCGGCGGCACCGTCGCCGAATACTCCGAGCTGGCCCGCAGGCTCGCCGACGCGCCCGGGGTCACCGCGCTGGAGGTCAACCTCTCCTGCCCGAACATGGAGGACCGCGGCCGCGTCTTCGCCCGCGAGGGCAGCGCGGCGGCCGAGGTGATCGCCTCGGTGCGGTCCATCATGCGCTACGACGTGCCGGTCGTGGCCAAGCTCGCGTCCGACGTGGCCGACATCGTCTCGGTCGCCCGGGCCTGCGTGGACGCCGGGGCCGACGCGCTGTCCATGATCAACAACCCGCTCGGGATGGCCATCGACACCGAGGCGCTGCGGCCCTCGCTCGCCGCCGTCACCGGTGGGCTGTCGGGGCCCGCCATCCTGCCGCTGGCCGTACGGTGCGTGTGGCAGGTCCACGCGGCGCTACCGGGGGTGCCGCTGATCGGCATCGGCGGCGTGATGACCGGCAGGGACGCCTTCCAGCTCGTCCTGGCGGGCGCCTGCGTGGTCGGGGTGGGCACGGCGCTGTTCCACGACCCCTACGCCTGCCTGCGCATCGAACGCGAGCTGGAGGACCTGCTGAGGGCCCGCGGCTTCCAGCGTCTGGCCGACGCCGTGGGGCTCGCCCACCGCCCGCCGGGGAGCGCCCCCCGCCATCTGCTCGTCGACTCCGAAGAGAGCACCCCGTGATCATCAGTCGTCATTTCTGCCATATCGAGGAGAGCACGTCTTGACTCCCGCACCCCTCCTGACTCCCGCGCCCATCGCCGTCGCGCTGGACGCCCCCGACCTGGAGACCGCCGCCCAGTGGGCGGCCCTGGTGACGCCGCACGTCAGCACGGTCAAGGTGGGTCTGGAGCTCTACCTCCGCTACGGCCCCGACGTGATCGCCTCCGTGCGGGGGGCGAGCGGCGTACACGTGTTCCTCGACCTCAAGCTCCACGACATCCCGAACACCGTCGCCGGCGCCTCCCGCGCCGTGTCCCGGCTGCGCCCGGCGATCCTCACCGTGCACGCCGCCGGCGGCCCGGCCATGATCCGCGCCGCCGTGGACGCCGCCGACCCGCACACCAAGATCGCCGCAGTGACGATCCTGACCTCGCTGGGCGAGGACGACCTGAGCCGGATCGGGCTCGTGGGGCCCGCCGACGACGCCGTGCGCCGCCTGGCCGCGCTGTCGGTGGAGTCGGGGGCCACGGCGCTCGTGTGCTCGCCCAACGAGGTCGCCGCGGTGCGGGCGGAGGTGGGGGAGGGGATCACGCTCATCACGCCCGGAGTGCGGCCTGCCGGGGCCGACACGCAGGACCAGGCGCGGGTGGCCACCCCGGAACAGGCGCTCGCCGACGGAGCCGACCTCCTCGTCATCGGCCGCCCCATCACCGGTTCGCCGGACCCCGGCGCGGCCGCCGCCGCCATCGCGGCCTCTCTGCGCCGAGCGTCCTGACGTTCCCCGCTTTCCCCCCGTTCGCCCTGCCATGGCCGGCGCGCTCGGCTCACGGTGGGGCCGCCGTGGGCCGCGCGCCCGTCAAGAGCCTCGTTCGCCACGGCTGCGCAGGGTGGGCCGCACGCGCCGACGTCCCTTGCCGTCCGCCATGGCCGGCCGCCGAGGCCCGTGACGCGCATCCTTGCCTGTCGTGCCGACTCGTGGGTGACGCGTGTCCTTGACCGCCACCGTGGCGAATCGCCGGCCGCGCCTCCACTGCCACCGTGACGCGGATGACGCGGTGCGCACGCGTGCGACTCCCGTCGTGCCGGGTCGACGGATCATGGTCGCCTGGACCCCTCGGGCGCCGCGGCGCGGGCCGGTTTCGCGAACTTTCGGATCATGGGCGTGCAGGGGTCATCCCAAGATCGTAATGCATCCGCGAAGGCGCTCGTACGCGATCTTCGTTCGAGGTTTCGGCCCTGGTGTGGGCGAGGTTTCGGACATTTGCGGGTGGCTGGAATGCGATCATCGTTGCGTTTCGCGACACCGTCGTGAGCCGACGCGCGAAGCGGGAAGTGAGGGCGATTTGATCAGCGGAATGTGATTTTACGGACACGGACAGTGATGAAGTGGATTTTGTGCGGAGAGAAACGGCGCTTGACGTTGCTTAGGGGGCGATGACCAGCTAGTTTCCCTTCCCGTCCGAGTACATCGACAGAAATTCGAGGTGACCCGGCGTGGCTCTTCCTCCACTGACCCCTGAGCAGCGCGCCGCAGCCCTGGAGAAGGCTGCAAAGGCCCGTAAAGAGCGTGCCGAGGTCAAGAACCGGCTCAAGCATGGCGCGGTTTCTCTGGCTGAGGTGCTCAAGGATGGGCAGACCGACGACGTCATCGGCAAGATGAAGGTGTCGGCCCTGTTGGAATCGCTCCCCGGCGTGGGCAAGGTCCGCGCCAAGCAGCTCATGGAGCGGCTTGCCATCGCCGAGTCCCGCCGCGTGCGGGGTCTCGGCGCGAACCAGAGGGCATCCCTCGAGCGCGAGTTCGGTGGCAACGAGAGCTAATCTCTGTTCCACAAGAAAGCGCAGGTTCAACGGGGGGTAGGAAAGTGACCGACAGGTCCTGGTCCGGCGAAGTCAGTGCCTACGAGGCATTCGGGCCCGGAGCGGAGGTCGGATTCTTGCCCTTGAGCGAACGGCGGCTGACGGTCCTTTCAGGGCCGTCGGGCGTCGGCAAGTCCACGGTCGTCGCCGAGCTCCGGCGGGCACACCCCGAGGTGTGGCTGTCGGTCTCGGTGACCACCAGGAGGCCCCGGCCCGGCGAGGTGAACGGGGTCCACTACTTCTTCGTCGACGGCGAGGAGTTCGACCGGCTCGTGGCGGCCGGCGAGCTGCTCGAGTGGGCGGAGTTCGCGGGAAACCGCTACGGCACACCGCGCGAGCCGGTGCTGAAGAAGCTCGCCGACGGCGTGCCGACGCTGCTCGAGATCGACCTCGAAGGCGCCAGGCAGGTGCGCAGGAGCATGCCGGAGGCGCTGCTGGTGTTCCTTGCTCCGCCCAGTTGGGAGGAGCTGGAGAAGCGGCTGCGCGGCCGCGGCACCGAGCCGGAGGACGTCATCGCGCGCCGCCTCGAGGCGGGGCGGATCGAGATGGCCGCGGAGCCGGAGTTCGACCTGACTCTCGTGAACACGAACGTCCAAGTCGTGTGCTCTCGGCTGATAGCCTTGATGACTGACCCTCAGGGGGTCACGACAACCACCAACCGAGAGGTCTGACAATCGTGGCAGGCACCACCCCGGCCGCGGAGGGCATCACCAACCCGCCGATCGACGCGCTGCTCGACATCGTCGACAGCAAATACTCCCTGGTGATCATGGGCGCCAAGCGTGCCCGCCAGATCAACGCCTACTACTCCCAGCTCGGCGAGGGCCTGCTGGAATACGTCGGGCCGCTGGTCGAGACGCACGCGCAGGAGAAGCCGCTGTCCATCGCGCTGCGCGAGGTCTCCGAGGGTCTACTCAACGCCGAGCCGATCGAAGGCGCGGTCTGACCCCTTCGATGAAGGTCGTCCTGGGCGTCAGCGGCGGCATCGCCGCGTACAAGGCCTGTGAGCTGCTGCGCCTGTTCACCGAGTCCGGGCACGAGGTGCGGGTCGTCCCGACCCGCGAGGCGCTGAAGTTCGTGGGCGCGCCCACCTGGGCCGCCCTGTCGGGCAACCCCGTGTCGGCCGAGGTGTGGGACGACGTTCACGAGGTGCCCCACGTCCGGATCGGCAAGCAGGCCGACCTCGTCGTGGTGGCGCCCGCGACCGCCGACGTGCTCGCGAGAGCGGCCCACGGGCTGGCCGGCGACCTGCTCACCAACACGCTGCTGACGGCCACGTGCCCGGTCGTGTTCGCGCCCGCGATGCACACCGAGATGTGGCAGCACCCCGCCACCCGCGCCAATGTCGCGACGCTGCGCGAGCGGGGCGCCGTCGTGCTCGACCCCGCCGTGGGCCGCCTCACCGGAGCCGACACCGGCCCCGGCCGCCTGCCCGACCCGGCCGAGATCTTCCAGATCTGCCTGCGCGTGCTGCGGGGCCGGCCTCGCGACCTCGCCGGGCGCAAGGTCGTCGTCTCCGCCGGCGGCACCCGCGAGGCGATCGACCCCGTCCGCTACATCGGCAACCGCTCCTCGGGGCTGCAGGGGTACGCCCTGGCCCGCACGGCCGCCGCCCGGGGCGCGGAGGTGACCCTGGTGGCGGCGAACGTGGCGCTGCCCGACCCCGCCGGGTCCAAGGTCGTGCGGGTGGAGTCGGCGGCCGAGCTGCGCGAGGCGGTGCTCGCCGCCTCTGCCGACGCCGACGTGGTGGTGATGGCCGCCGCGGTGGCCGACTTCCGGCCCGCGACGCGGCACGAGACGAAGATCAAGAAGACGGACGGCGAGCCAGAGCCGGTCTATCTGACGAAGAATCCCGACATCCTCGCCGAGCTCGGCGCCCTCCGCGGCGCCGCCCGCGCGGCAGGGGCGCATGCCGGCGGTGGAACGCGCGCGGGCGGTGGTGCGCGTGCGGGCAGTGGAGCGCATGCCGGCGGTGGAGCGGCGGGCGACCCGGCCTTGCCCTGGGGCGGCGGCGCCTCCAGCGGTTCGCGGCCGGACCTCGAGGCGGATGCGGGTGACGGTGTCCCGCGGAGCCCTGAGCCGGGGCCTGATGGCGTCGCACCGCGCGGAGGGCGCGGGGCGTGCCCGGAGGTGATCGTCGGATTCGCGGCCGAGACGCACGACGTGCTCGCCAACGGGCAGGCCAAGCTCGCCCGCAAGGGCTGCGATCTGCTGGTCGTCAACCAGGTGGGGGAGGGCCTCGCCTTCGGCACCCCGGACAACGCGGCCACCGTGCTGGTGGCGGGCGGCGAGCCGGTCGAGGTGCCGTTCGGGCCCAAGGAGGACGTCGCCGACGCCGTGTGGGACCTGGTCGCCGCCCGGCTCTCCTGACCCGCGGGATTCCGGTACCGGCCGTACGTCCGCAAAGGGCGACCTGCGCCCCGCAAATGCCCCCAAAGTGTGTAAGACCGATTACCTGATCGTCTATTGCTACATCTTCCCTCGCCTGCAAATACTTGGGACGAAGGGGGATGGAATGCCGGTGGGTTCTGCTGTCAGGGATCGTTGTAGAACATTGCTCGGCGACCACAAGGAGATCCACTACGTCTTTCCCGCGGTGTCCGCGGGGCAGACGGGGACGGGGAACTTCCTGATCGTGGTCACCGACTCGGCCATCTCGGTGCTGGCCACAAGGACGCTCAGGAGCGATCGGCCGGTCGCGGTGCTCGCGGCCTTCCCGAGAGACACCAGGCTCGGCCCTATCCTGCCTGGACCGATCATCGAGTTAGACTCGATGGCGTTCGAGTTCGATGAGGAGTACGCCGCCGTGGTGGCGGCCGCCGACGCGGAGATCTTCGCGCCGGAGACCCTGCCACCCGACCCTCTGCCCGAGCTGTGATGGGAAGCCAGATAGTGGACGGTTTCGCGCCCCGGCGCCGGGTAGGGCTAGACTTCGGCGAGGCTCAGGCGTGCCCATGCGTCCTGGGCCTTACATCCGTCAGCAGCCGCTGCATGAGGAGCCACTGAGTTGTCACGTCGCCTGTTCACCTCCGAGTCGGTCACAGAGGGCCACCCGGACAAGATCGCTGACCAGATCAGTGACGCGATTCTCGACGCCATGCTCAAGGACGACCCCAGGAGCCGGGTCGCGGTCGAGACGCTGATCACTACCGGCCAGGTCCATGTCGCAGGCGAGGTCACGACTGAGACCTACGTCGACATTCCGGCCCTCATCCGGGAGAAGATCCTGGAGATCGGCTACGACGCCTCACACAAGGGCTTCGACGGCGCCTCCTGCGGCGTGTCGGTGTCCATCGGCGCGCAGTCCCCCGACATCGCCCAGGGTGTCGACAGCGCCTACGAGCACCGGGTCGACGGCGACGGCGACGAGCTGGACCGTCAGGGCGCGGGCGACCAGGGGCTCATGTTCGGCTACGCCTGCCGCGAGACCCCCGAGCTGATGCCGCTTCCGATCACCCTGGCCCACCGGCTGGCGCAGCGGCTGTCGGAGGTGCGCAAGACGGGCGTGGTGCCCTACCTCCGTCCCGACGGCAAGACCCAGGTGACGATCGAGTACGACGGCGACACCCCGGTCCGGCTGGACACCGTGGTCGTCTCCACGCAGCACGCGGCGGAGATCGACCTCAAGGAGATGCTGACGCCGGACATCAAGGAGCACGTGGTCGACCCGGTGCTGGCGGGCCTCGAGATCGACACCGAGGGCTACCGCCTGCTGGTCAACCCGACCGGCCGCTTCGAGATCGGCGGCCCCATGGGCGACGCCGGCCTGACCGGCCGCAAGATCATCATTGACACCTACGGCGGCATGGCCCGCCACGGTGGCGGCGCCTTCTCCGGCAAGGACCCGTCCAAGGTGGACCGTTCGGCCGCCTACGCCATGCGCTGGGTCGCCAAGAACGTCGTCGCCGCCGGCCTCGCCGACCGGTGCGAGGTGCAGGTGGCGTACGCGATCGGCAAGGCGCAGCCGGTGGGCCTGTTCCTGGAGTGCTTCGGCACCGAGAAGCTGCCGGTGGAGAAGATCCAGGACGCCGTGCTCCAGGTGTTCGACCTGCGCCCGGCGGCGATCATCCGCGACCTCGACCTGCTGCGCCCGATCTACTCGGAGACCGCCGCCTACGGACACTTCGGCCGCGAGGGCTTCTCCTGGGAGTCCACGGACCGCGCCGAGGCCCTGCGCACCGCCCTGGGCCTCTGATCTTCATCGCGGGCTGATCCCACGGTGGGTTGACCCCGCCGTGGGATGACCGCGTCATGTGCCGGCCCGCCGCCACCGCAAGCCATCCCAATCGCCGGTCGGCGCCGTCACCGGATGATGCCGCCGTGGGCTCATCGCACTCGATGCGGGGCGTTGCCGCACCGCTCGCACCGATGTGAGGTGGCCGGCGACGACGCGGCTTGATGGGGCCAGGTGGCGGCACCACTTTGCCTGCCGTGCGATGGCCCGGGCCTTCCGGTTCTGTGGCGATTCGGTGCTGCCTGCCGTGCGATGGCGCAGCTTTCCGGCTTGGTGGCGATATGGCTCACCTCGGCGTGCGGGGAGCGCCGCCACGTGATCTCGCGTGGCATCGGAGCGCGCCCCCGCCAGGGTCCGGCCTCGGGCGCGCCGCATGGGCCGCGGGTGACGCTCCGGACGTGCGCGCGTGGCGATCCGGGCATGTGAGTGGCGGAGGTTTCGGGTGGTCGGGTCTGGTAGACGTTATGCGTGACCGACTCCGACGACGCCCTTCTGCCGCTCGACGCCGTGCGGCCCCCAGCGTCGTCGAAGGACAGCAAAGGCGCCCCCGTACCCGCCCCTGACCGGCCCGTGGCGAGGGTCGCGGTCGACAGCCCGCTCCCGCACCTCGACCGCCCCTTCGACTACCTGGTGCCCGCCGCCATGCACGAGACGGCCGAGCCGGGGGTGCGGGTGCGGGTGCGGTTCGCGGGCAAGCTGGTCGACGGGTTCCTGCTGGAACGGGCCGCCGAGAGCGAGCACGACGGAAGACTCATGCCGCTCGAACGCGTGGTCTCCCCAGAACGCGTGCTCACGCCTGAGATCGCCGGGCTGGCCAGGGCGGTCGCCGACCGGTACGCGGGCACACTGACCGACGTGCTCCGCCTGGCCGTCCCGCCCCGCCACGCCAAGGCCGAGTCGGAAGTGCCGCCCGAGCAGGAGCCTCCAGCCGCGGAACCGCCCACCGGCGACAGCGCCTGGGACGCGTACCCCACCGGCCCCTCCTTCCTCGACGCGCTGCGCGACGGACGCGCGCCCCGGGCCGTGTGGTCGGCACTGCCCGGCGCCAGGGGATGGGCGGGGGCGATGGCCGAGGCGGTCCGGGCGGCGCTGGACGGCGGCAAGGGCGCGGTCGCCGTGGTGCCCGACGGGAAGGACGTGGCGCTGGCCGACGGCGAGTTCGAGCGGGTGCTGGGCCCGGACAGGCACGTGGCGCTCACCGCCGACCTGGGCCCGGCCGAGCGCTACAGGCGGTGGCTGAAGGTGCTGAGAGGGCAGGTACGGGCCGTCGTCGGCACCAGGGCCGCCATGTTCGCGCCCGTCTCCGATCTCGGCCTGGTGGCCATCTGGGACGACGGAGACGACCTGCACGCCGAGCGCCTGGCGCCCTATCCGCACGCCCGGGAGGTCCTCGGCCTGCGCGCCCACAGGACGGGCGCGGCGATGCTCATCGGCGGCTACGCCCGCACCGCCGAGGCCACCCAGCTCGTCGCCGGCCGGTGGGCCAGGCCCATCGTGGCCGCCCGCACGACGATCAGGAGCCTCGCCCCCCGCGTACGCCCCGCGGGAGAGGACGCCGAGCTGGCCAAGGACCAGGCGGCCCGCCAGGCCAGGCTTCCCAGCATCGCCTGGCGAGCACTCCGGCAGGGCCTGGAGAGCGGGCCTGTGCTGGTACAGGTGCCCAGACGCGGCTACCTGCCCGCCCTGGCCTGCCGGCACTGCCGCGCCCCCGCCCGGTGCACCCTGCCCCCGACCCGGACGGCCGTTCCGTTCCCCGACCCGCCCACCGCCGCGGCCGTCCGCTCGGCGGGGACGGCCATACCGCTGCTGGGCGCGCCCTCCGCGGGTCCTTCCGCCGCGTCCGGCGGCGCCACGATGGGGCGCGCCGGTGCGGCGGCGTCGACGGAGGGTCTGCCTGGCGCGGGGATCGCGGCCCCGGACGCGATGGGCGCGCCGGCGGCCCAGGGCTCGGACTGGCCGAGGGCTCTGTGTCACGGGCCGCTCGCCCTCAGGGGTGGTCACGCGGCCCCCTACTGCCGCTGGTGCGGCCGGGTGGACGCCGACTGGCGCTGCCCGTCCTGCGGCAGCCCCAGGCTCCGCGCCGTGGTCACCGGCGCCAGGCGTACGGCGGAGGAACTCGGCAGGGCCTTCCCCTCCGTACAGGTGCGCACGTCGGGCCGCGACGGCGTCCTGGCCACCGTCCCCGACACCCGCGCCCTGGTCGTGGCGACGCCCGGCGCCGAGCCCGTGGCGCGGGGCGGTTACGCGGCGGCCGTGCTTCTCGACGGGTGGGCGCTCCTGGGCAGGGCCGACCTGAGGGCGGCCGAGGAGACGGTCCGCCGGTGGATGAACGCCGCCGCCCTCCTCCGCCCCGCCGCCGAGCTGGTGGTGCTCGGCGACGCCGCGCTGCCCGCCGTACAGGCGCTGCTGCGGTGGGACCCCGTCACCCACGCGGAGCGCGAGCTGGGCGACCGCGCCGAGCTGGGGTTCCCGCCCGCGGTGCGGATGGCGACGCTCACGGGCGCGGCGAGCGCGGTCAGGCAGATGCTCGAGGAGGTACGCCTCCCCTCTGGCGCCCAGGTGCTCGGCCCCGTCCCCGTGGACGAGTCCGGCCTGGAACGGGCCATGATCCGGGTACGGCGATCCGGCGGCGCCGCGCTGGCCGCCGCGCTCAAAGGGGCCAGTGGGGTGCGTGCGGCGCGTAAGACGCCAGATGTCGTGAAGGTAAGTGTCGACCCGCTCGACCTGATTTAGACCGTTTCCCCGATTCGCTCATCTGAAGACCAGCCGTTAGCGTGCCCCTGTGTCGATCGAATGGGTGAACCGGGCCATCGACGCCCTGCGTGCCTGGGGGCGCGCGCGGGAAGTCGAGGTGGACGCGGACGAGGTCCGCCTGCTCTGCGACTACGCCAGCGACTACCTCAACGTCAACGAACTGGGTGACTTCACCCCCGAGACCTTCGACGAGCTGCTGCTGTCCATCTACCCGCGCAAGGTCATCGCGCCCCCGGAGAGCGCTCCGGAGACGGTCGCCGCCGCCCGCACCCTCGTCGACTACCTCAGCGAGTCGGGCGCGGTGTCCGAGGAGACGGTGGCGCTCATGCGCGACAGGCTCGACGACATCGCGCCGCGCATGCCCGAGGCCCTCGCCGACCAGGCGAACTTCGGCATGGCCAAGACCCTGTTCAGCTCCATCGGCCCGGAGTCGCTCGAGCAGGCGATCGCCATCCCCTCCGGCGAGGTGCCCGACCTGGGCGAGGCGCCCTGCGACTGCCCCGGGTGCACGCCGCTGCCCGCCGCCCGGCTCGCCTCACGGGAGGAGCTGCTCGCGGCGCTGGAGACCGTACCCGTGCTGGCCGAGGACCCGCTGCCCGACACCGGCGAGCCGCTGGACGCCTGGGCGCAGCGGGTCGCCTCGCTCCTCGAGGACGATGCGGACCAGGGGCTCTACGACCTGTTCGACATGCTCTACCGGGTCCAGGTGCGCGTGCCGCTCACCGCGATCCGCGACTACCTCGACGAGTTCGCCGGCGACGGCGAGGCCGACCTGGACGCCGCGCTCGGCCACCTGGCCCGGCACGGCATGATCCACGTCACGGGCGACTGCGCCGAGCTCACCCCGCTGGCCGTCTGGGGGCTGCGCCGGCACTACCTGTCGCTCGGGCTCGACGCGCCCGAGGCCCCCGACCTGGCCGAATCCGACGCGCTCGGGCTCATCGAGGGGCTGCTCGAAGGCGTGCCCGCCGAGCTCGCCGAGCAGGACATCGACCGCTGGCTGACCGGCAGGTCGCCGGGCGAGGCCGCGGCCGAGCTGCTGGCCGCCGCCTCGGGCGCGCCCGCCGTGGCCCGCGGCATCGCGATCACCATCGTCGACCGGCTGGGCGCCGCGGCCGAGCCGCAGGTACGCGACTACCTCGACGACCAGGAGCTGCGCCCGCACGCCATCCACTGGCTGGCCGCCAGAGGGCTGCCCGCGCCGCAGCTCACCCAGGAAGAGCTGCTCTGGGTCAGCGTCGACATGCTCGCGCTCGCGATGCCCGCGGCCGAGGAGGACCCCGAGAACTTCGCCGAGAACATGGCCGCCTCCGGCCCGCCCGCCCATATGATCGAGGAGATGTGGCGGGTCGATCACCCCGACGTCGTCGAGGTCCTGGAGCTGCTCGGACGCTCCATCTCCGACGGCACGGTGGCGAAGGCGGCACGCAAGGCGGCGTTCAAAGCCCGGTCCCGCGCCATCCGTTGAGTACGCTCATGTGACTGCTGTGCAGTAAGTTTCGTGGGTGGCAAACAACGTCTTCGACCTCGCCGAGCTGCGCAAGCTGATCGATGAGCAGGCCGCCGTGCCGCCACGGCCTCCTGAGGAGACTTCCGTGGAGCACGAAGCGCTGACGTTCCCGCCGGTGCTGCCGGCGCCCGACGCGGAGCTGGCCGCGGCGGTGCCCGCGGTGCCGCTCGTCGCCGACGCCATCAGGCTCACCGGCTGGACGGGCACCCGCGACGTCACCACGGAGGGGCACCTGACCCAGGCGGACGCGGAGGCCGCCGTCCTGGAGCTGGGCCTGCCCGCCTCCCGGCTGCGCCTGATCTGGATCGTCGCCGTCAACACCGGGCTGCTCCAGATCCTCGGCGGCCGCGCCTCAAGAGGCCCGCTGTCGATGCAGCTCACGGTCGAGGCCACGCTGGAGTTCTGGGACGGCGTGGTCATGGACGTGCTCGACCGTGCCGACGAGGGCCTGACGGGCTCGGCCGTGGTCGACGGCCACCTGGCCGAGATGCTCGCCACGATCTACTCCGTGCGCTCCGGCGTCGCCACCGCCAACCTCGCCAGGGGCATACTCCAGTCCCACGAGGTGGCCTGCGCGCCCGGCCCCGTCGAGATGCGCCGGCTCGCCGCCGCGCTGCCCGCCGAGCTGCTGGAGGCGCTTTCGCTGCTGGCGTACTGCGGGCTCGTCGAGCAGACCGCCGCCGGCCGCACCGCGCTGACCCCGCTCGGCGTCTGGGCCATCCGCCGCGACCTGCTGCGTGAGGGCCACGACGCGCCGACGACGGCCGAGGTGGAGGTGTTCGCCGACCTGTCGGCGGCCGAGCTGGTGGAGGCGCTGGTCAAGGGCTCGGCCACGCAGAGCGCCGTCGCCGGGTGGCTGGAGCGCCGCTCGCCGGAGTCCGCGGCCCACGACCTGATCGAGATAGCCGCGTCCGGTACGGCGGGGCAGCGCGGCGCGGTCGGGGCCATCCTCGAGGAGCTGGGCCCGGAGGCCGAGAAGCCCGTCAGGCAGGCCCTCGACGACCCGCTCATGCGCCGCTACGCCGCCTCCTGGCTGCACATCCGCGACCTCGAGGCCCCCACGCTCAGCCCCGAGGACCACACCTGGCTGGCGGTCGACTCCCTGGCCGCCCTCATGCATCTGTCGGGGCCCGCCGCGGGCCGCATCGACACACCCGAGCCCGGGGAAGACCTGATCAAGCTGGTCGGCGAGATGCCGGGGACGGGCCACCCTGACACGATCGCCGTGCTCGACATGCTCGCCACCGCCCACGACGACCAGGCCGTGGTCAAGGCGGCGCGCAAGGCCGCGATGAAGGCGCGCTCGCTCGAGCACACTAAACTGGGTTGATCCACGCGTGAGAACGGAGTAACCCCCTTGGCGATCCAGTCGATCCGGCTGTTCGGAGACCCGGTGCTGCGCACCCCGGCGGCCCCGGTCGTCGACTTCGACAAGGAGCTCCGCAAGCTGGTCAAAGACCTCACCGACACGATGATGGACGCCCCGGGCGCCGGCCTGGCGGCCCCGCAGATCGGGGTCGGGCTGCGCGTGTTCACCTACTACGTGGACGAGCAGCTCGGCCACGTGATCAACCCCGACCTCGACCTGTCCTCGGAGATGGACGAGGAGGGCGAGGAGGGCTGCCTGTCCTTCCCCGGCCTGTCATACCCGACGCCGCGGGCCATCCGCGCCGTCGCCAAGGGCTTCAACATGCACGGCGAGCCCGTCACGCTGGAGGGCACCGACCTGATGGCGCGCTGCTTCCAGCACGAGACCGACCACCTCGACGGGATCCTGTTCATCGACCGCATGGACCCCAAGCAGCGCAAGCTGGCCATGAAGGCCGTCCGTGAGGCCGAGTGGAGCGGCCTGGCCGCCCCCGTGATCAAGGTCTCGCCGCACGCCACCGGCGGAAAGGCACTCTGAGAGCATGCGTCTGGTCTTCGCGGGCACACCCGAGACGGCACTGCCGTCGCTGCGGACCCTGATCGACTCGCCGCGCCACGAGGTGGTGGCGGTCGTCACCCGCCCCGACGCGCAGTCGGGCCGGGGCCGCAAGGTCCACCCCTCGCCGGTGGCCGAGCTCGCGGAGGAGGCGGGCATCGAGGTGCTCCGCCCGGTCAAGGCCGGCGACCCCGGCTTCCTCGACCGGCTGCGCGCCCTGGAGCCCGACTGCTGCCCGGTGGTCGCGTACGGTGCGCTGCTGCCGCAGTCGGCGCTCGACATCCCCCGGCACGGGTGGATCAACCTGCACTTCTCGATCCTGCCCGCCTGGCGCGGGGCCGCGCCGGTGCAGCACTCGATCCTGCACGGCGACGAGATCGGCGGGGCGACGACGTTCCAGATCGTCAAAGAGCTGGACGCCGGGCCCGTCTACGGCGTGGTGACCGAGGAGATCCGCACCACCGACACGAGCGGGGCGCTGCTGGAGCGGCTGTCGGTGTCGGGGGCGGGGCTGCTCGCCGCCACCCTCGACGGCGTCGAGGACGGCACCCTGGAGGCCCGGCCGCAGCCCGCCGACGGGGTGACGATCGCACCCAAGATCACCGTTTCCGACGCCCGCGTCGATTGGACCAAGCCCGCCCTGCACGTCGACCGGCTCGTCCGCGCCTGCACACCCGCCCCTGGGGCGTGGACCGAGTTCCGCGGTCAGCGGGTGAAGCTGGGGCCGGTGCGGGTGGTTCCCGAGGAGCGGCTGCCCGCCGGCGAGATCGCCGCCACGAAGACGAAAGTGCTGGTCGGGACCGCCACCGATGCGGTCGAGCTGGGTGAGGTGCAGCCGCAGGGCAAGCGGGTGATGGGGGCCGTGGAGTGGGCTCGCGGGGTTCGCCCAGAGGGTAAAGAGATCTTCAAGTGACGCCGCGTGTCGAGCATGATGCGCTCTGTAACATCGACGCCATGACTACAACCAGTAACGAAGCGCAGGCGCTCATCGCGCGCATGGACAACCTCCGCGAGGACCAGGATGTCGCATTTGCGACGATCTGTGATGCGCGCGACCGGATTCGCGACATCACCAGCTGGACCCGCCGGATGGACCGGTCGATGCTCAAGGCGGAGGGGAAGGCGGCGCGGATCGAGCAGAAGACCGACAAGGCCCTCGGCCTGGCTATGCAGACGAGGGAGAAGCTGGAAGTGCTCGACGGCCGCGTGGCCGTGCTGGAGGCCGACGTCAAGGAGCTGAAGACAGACGTCGCGGAGCTCAAGGTCGATGTCGCGGGGCTCAAGACGGATGTCGGGGTCCTCAAGACGGATGTCGGGGTCCTCAAGACGGATATAGCTGGGCTCAAGACGGATGTCTCAGGGCTCACCACGGATGTCTCAGGGCTCAAGGCGGATGTCGGGGTCCTCAAGACGGATGTCGGGGTCCTCAAGACGGATATAGCTGGGCTCAAGACGGATGTCTCAGGGCTCACCACGGATGTCTCAGGGCTCAAGGCGGATGTAGGGGGGCTCACAACGGATGTCGCGGAGCTCAAGGTCGATGTCAAAGAGCTGAAGACGGTCCTCAAGACGGATGTCGGAGGGCTCAAGAGCGACATGATCGACGTCAGGGCGCTGCTCGGCGAGATGCTCGAGAGGCTGCCGTCCAAGGCATGAAGGAAAGTCTGAGGGGATGAGGACGAGGGGGGACCAAGGGACCGGAGGCAGGGGCGGCGGAAGCCGTGCGCGGAGGCCACCGAGACCGGCACGCGACCAGGCACGCAACGCGGCCTTCGACGTCGTGCGCGCGGTCGACGAGCGCGACGCGTACGCCAACCTGCTCCTGCCACGGCTCCTTCGCGACCGCGGCATCAAGGGGCGCGATGCCGCGCTGGCGACCGAGCTCGCGTACGGGACGCTGCGCGGGCTCGGCACTTATGACGCCGTCATCGAGATGTGCAGCGACCGTGCGCCCGATCCCGACGTGCGCGACGCGCTGCGGCTGGGCGCCCACCAGCTGCTGCGCATGCGCGTCCCGCCGCACGCGGCCGTCGGCACCACCGTCGATCTGGTACGCCTGCGCATCGGCGCCGGGGCGGCCAAGTTCGTCAACGCGGTGCTGCGGAAGATCGGCTCCAGGACGCTCGAAGAATGGATCCCCATCGTCGCGCCCGACCCGGCCGACGACCCGGTGGGCCACCTGGCCATCGCCTACGGCCATCCCCGCTGGATCGTCTCCGCCTTCCGCGACGCCCTCGGCCGTCCCGATGAGATGGCCGACCTGCTCGACGCCGACAACGCCCGTCCCCTGGTGACTCTCGTGGCCCGGCCCGGGCGGAGCTCGGTGGCGGAGCTGGAAGACGTCGGCGCCATGCCCGCCCGCTATTCGCCGTACGCCGCCCACCTGCGCGAGGGCGATCCCGGGCAGATCGAGGCCGTGGCGGAGACGCGTGCCGCCGTCCAGGACGAGGCCAGCCAGCTGGTGGCCCTGGCCCTGACCCGGGTCCCTCTCGAGGGGGACGGGGACGAGGTGTGGCTCGACATGTGCGCGGGTCCCGGCGGCAAGGCGGGCCTCCTCGACGCCATCGCCACCCACGGTGACCTCGCGGGTCTGAGCAAGGAGCGTCCGCACCCACCCACTCCCGCCGGCGCAGGCGCGGCCGGCGAAGTGGAGGCGGATGCGCCCGGCGGCCCGGAGCCGGCCAAGGGCTTGGAGGCGTTCGGCGCTGGTGCGGAGGCCACTGGTTCGGCGGCTGGCGCTGGTGTGGAGGCCCCCGGTTCGGCGGCCGGTGGGGGTGCTGAGGCTACTGGTTCGGCGGCCGGTGACGGTCCCGTGGCGTTTCCTGGGGGAGCGCGGCTGGTGGCGGCCGACGTGCAGCAGCACCGGGCCCGGCTGGTCTGGCAGACGACCAGGGACGCGGCCGTGGTGACGGCCGACGGCACCGAGCCGGCGTGGCGGCCAGGGGTGTTCGACCGGGTGATGCTCGACGCGCCCTGCACCGGGCTGGGTGCGTTGCGGCGGCGGCCGGAGGCGCGATGGCGGCGGGACCCGGCCGGGATCGCCGAGCTGGGCAAGCTGCAGCGGCGGCTGCTCGGCACCGCGCTGGACGCCGTGCGCCCCGGAGGCGTCGTCGCGTACGTCACCTGCTCACCGCACCTGGCCGAGACCCTGGTGGTGGTCGCGGACGTCATGGCGCGCAGGTCCGACGTCGAACAGCTCGACGCCCGCGACTACCTGCCCGAGGTGGAAGACCTGGGCGACGGCCCGCACGTCCAGTTCTGGCCGCACCGGCACGGCACCGACGCCATGTTCCTGGCGTTGCTGCGCAAACGACCCGTCGCGTGAGGCGCCCGCCGGGCGGGTTTCTCGCCCGGCGTGGTGCGATCGGCGTTCCTGGCGTTGTCGTGCGTTCGTCCTGGCATGTGCCGGGCGGGTTCCGGCAGGTGCGGCCGGATCGGCGTTCTGGTGCCAGCCTTTGTCGCGTGTGGTGTCTGTCGGGCGGTGCTGCGCCGGTGTGGTCTGGTCGGTGCTTTGGCGGGTAACCGTCCCGTCGCGTAAGGCGTTCGACGGGCGGATCGCCGGCTGATGTGGTCCGATCGGTGGCGTGGATCTTCTGGACGAGCTGCACATGATGGAGCTGGAGCCGATCGTCTGGCTCCAGCGGTGGTCCGACGCGGTACGGCCGGTCATGGAGGGCGTGTCCGTGTTCGGCACGGACACGTTCTTCCTGGTGTGCCTGCCAGTGCTCTACTGGTGCGTCAACCCGGCCCTAGGAGTGCGCCTCGGCCTCACGGTTCTGGTGTCCGCCGGTACGAACGCGGTCGCCAAGCTCGCCTTGCACCAGCCCAGGCCGTACTGGATCGACGCGGGGATCCAGCCGTTCTCCGTCGAGAGCGGCTCCTTCGGGCTGCCGTCCGGGCACGCGCAGATCGGCACCGCCGGCGTGACGAGGCTCGCGGCGGCGGCGGGCAGGCCGTGGGCGTGGTGGACGGGGGCGGCGGTCATCGGGCTGGTCTGCCTGAGCCGGGTGTACCTGGGCGTGCACTTCATCTCCGACGTGGTGGCCGGGGTGCTGCTCGGGCTGGCCGTACTGGTGCTCGTGCTGAAACTGGAGCGGCCCGCGACGGCGTGGTGGCGGCGGCAGGCGCTGTGGGTGCAGCTGACCGGCTCGGTGGCGGTCTCCGGCGCGCTGCTCGCCGCCGCCGTGCTGGCCAACGCGCCCTACGCCGGATGGTCGCCACCCGTGGCGTGGAGCAGCGCCGGCACGATCGCGCCCGAGAGCCTGGACACCATCGTCGCCATGTCGGGCGGGCTGTTCGGCATGCTGGCCGGCACGTCGATCATGGACAGGCTCGGCTGGTTCGACGCGGGCGGGCCGCTCGGCGTGCGGGCCGCCCGCTGGCTGCTGGGCTCGCTCGTGGCGGGGCTCATCTGGCACGCCCAGCGCGAGGTGCTGCCGCAGACCGGCGTGACGAGGTACGCCGGGTACGCGCTCCTGGCGCTCTGGGTGCAGGTGGGGGCGCCGGTGACGTTCATCAGGCTCGGACTGATGTCCCGGGAGAGCCGGGTGCCGGCCGTTCACTAGACTTGGGGAATCATGGCCGTACAGATCTCGCCCAGCATTCTCGCCGCCGACTTCGCCAGGCTCGCCGATGAGGCCGCCGCCGTGCCCAACGCCGACTGGCTGCACGTCGACGTCATGGACTACCACTTCGTGCCCAACCTCACCATCGGGCTGCCCGTGGTCGAGGCGCTGCGCAAGGCGACCTCGACGCCGCTCGACTGCCATCTCATGATCGACGACCCCGACCGCTGGGCGCCGCAGTACGCGGAGGCGGGGGCGGGCAGCGTGACCATCCACGCCGAGGCGGCCAAGGGGCCCATCAGGACCCTGCGCGAGATCCGTGCGCTCGGCGCCCGGGCCGGCCTGGCGCTCAACCCGGCCACGCCCGTGGAGCCGTACGAAGACCTGCTGGGCGAGGTCGACATGCTGCTGCTGATGACCGTGGAGCCGGGCTTCGGCGGGCAGAAGTTCCTCGACGGGGTGCTGCCCAAGGTGCGGCGGGCCCGGGAGATGATCGAGCGGCACGGCGGGCGGGTCTGGCTGCAGGTGGACGGGGGAGTGGACGCCGGCACCATCGAGCGCTGCGCGGAGGCGGGCGCCGACGTGTTCGTGGCGGGCAGCGCCGTCTACGGAGCCTCCGATCCGGCCTCGGCCGTCGACGCCCTCCGCGCCGCCGCTACGGTCAAGAACGCATAGATCGGTCGATCCCCGGGTAACCATTCACTTATGGGCGACCATGGGATCTTCGGTCCCCGCTCGGTGACGTGGCGGGTGATGGGCGAGCCGATCCTGCTGGTGGGCGGCATTAGGGCGCTGCTGATGCAGGGTCTGCATCCGAGGGCGATGCGCGGTGTGCTGCAGAACTCCGCGCTCATGGATCCGCACGAGGCCTGGTCGCGGTTCGTGCGGACCACGGAGTTCGTACGCGTGCGTACGTACGGGACCAATGCCGAGGTCGAACGGGCGGGACGGCGCGTGCGCAAGATCCACGCCAGGCTGACCGCCTACGACCCCGACACCGGCACCACCTTCCATCTCGACGAGCCCGACGCGCTGCGCTGGGTGCACGTAGGCGAGGTCGACTCCTACCTGTCGGTCGCCCGCCGCGCCGGGGTGCGGCTGACGGACGCCGAGGCGGACGCGTTCGTCGCGGAGTGGCGGCGGGCCGCGGAGGTGGTGGGGCTGAAGGCTGAGGACGTTCCAGGATCGGTGGCCGAGCTGCACGACTACATCGAGGCCGCGCGTCCGGGGCTGCGGTTCGTGCCCGAGGCGGCCCATCCGCTCCGCCTGTCGCTGAACGCGCCCCTCCCGCTCAAGCTGACGCCGCTCAAGCCCGCGTTGCCCGCGCTGACGTTCCTCGCGTTCGCCACGCTGCCGCGCTGGGGGAGGCGCCTGTACGGGCTGCCCGCCACGCCGGTCGGCGACCTGTGGGCCACTGCCACGCTGCGCACGTTGCACACCGGGATCGGGCTGGTCCCCGGGGACGTCCTCTACAGCCCGGCCGCCCGGCGGGCGCGCCGGCTCATGGCCGCCTGAACCTAGCGCTTGGTCTAGGGGGTAGGGGTGGTCGCGCGCGGCATTTCGGACATGGCACACTGGTAGCGGAAGAGAGCTAGCGTGCTCCGGGGTCGGTGAAATTCCGAACCGGCGGTTAAAGTCCGCGACCCGGCCGATGCCATCGGCCGGTTGACCCGGTGAAATTCCGGGACCGACGGTTAAAGTCCGGATGGGAGGAAGCGCGCGAAGTGTCCGGCGTCCCAGCCGGGCGCTTGCCGTGGTGCGTATGCGCATCACGGCAGAAAATCCCCCGGGGCCCGCCGTGGCTTGAAGCTACTGGCGAGTAGGAGACCCGGGTGGAGATCCCCCCGCAGGACGCCGTGCACATGGCGCGCGCCGTCGAGCTGGCCGCGCGCGGACACGGCACCACCAGCCCCAACCCCGTCGTCGGCTGCGTCGTGCTCGACGCTTCCGGTCAGGTCGCGGGCGAGGGGTTCCACGCGTACGCGGGCGGGCCGCACGCCGAGGTCGTCGCGCTGGCACAGACAGGGGAGCGGGCGCGCGGCGGCACCGCGTACGTGACGCTCGAGCCCTGCGACCACACCGGGCGGACCGGACCGTGCAGCCGGGCGCTGCTGGCGGCCGGGGTCGCGCGGGTGGTGATCGCGGTGGCCGACCCCAACCCGAAGGCCGCCGGCGGGGCGGCGCGGCTGCGGTCGCAGGGCGTGTCCGTGACGACCGGAGTGCTGGCCGCCGAGGCCTCGCTGGTCAACGAGGAGTGGCTGACGTACGCGCGGCTCGGGCGCTCGCACCTGACGTGGAAGTTCGCGGCGACGCTGGACGGCCGGTCGGCGGCCGCGGACGGGACCAGCAAGTGGATCACCTCGCCGGAGGCCAGGGCCGACGTGCACCGGCTGCGGGCCGCCTCGGACGCGATCGTCGCCGGCATCGGCACCGTCCTCGCCGACGACCCGCACCTCACCGCACGTCCCCCCGGCGGTGGGGCGGCTGTGCGTCCTGCCGCGAGCGCCGGCGGTCAGGACGCGGGTGGTCAGGGCGCCGGTGGCGGGGCTCGCGACGGGCGGAAGGCGGGTGGGCCGGGGCCGTTGCGGGTCGTGGTCGACACCCGCGCCAGGACGCCCCAGTCGGCCAGGGTGCTCGACGACAGCGCGCCCACGCTCGTCGCCGTCGCCGAGGACACCGACACCGACCTCAAGGCCGACCTGCTCCGCCTGCCCCGCCACGAGAACGGCCTCGACCTGGACGCCCTCCTGCGAGAGCTGGCGGCGCGCGAGATCGTCAGCGTGTTCCTGGAGGGCGGCCCCACGCTGGCCGGCGAGTTCCTCGGGCGGGGCCTGGTCGACCGCGTGGTCGCGTACGTCGCGCCCGCGTTGCTCGGCTCCGGGCGGGCCGCGCTGGGCACCGCCGGGGTGAGCACGATCGGAGAGGTCCACCGCCTGACATTCGACGAAATTTCCCCTATTGGGCCGGACATACGGCTGATCGCCCGGCTCGCCCCCAACCAGGCAGGGAGTAGTGATGTTCACCGGAATCATTGAGGAAAAGGGCGAAGTAGTCGCCATCGAACAGGCCGGCGGCGGGGCCGTGCTGTCGGTGCGCGGCCCGGTCGTGACCTCCGACGCCAAGCACGGTGACTCGATCGCGGTCAACGGCGTGTGCCTCACGGTCGTGGAGGTCAAGGACGACGTGTTCACCGTGGACGTGATGCGGGAGTCCCTCGACCGCAGCTCCCTCGGCGGGCTCGTCCAGGGCTCCTCCGTGAACCTGGAGCGCGCCGTGCGCGCCGACCAGCGCCTCGGCGGCCACATCGTGCAGGGCCACGTGGACGGCACCGCCGTGCTGCTGTCCCGGGACCCCGGCGAGCGATGGGACGACGTGCGGTTCTCGCTCCCCGAGGCGCTCAGCCCGTACGTGGCCGAGAAGGGCTCGATCGCGATCGACGGAATCAGCCTGACGGTGACGACGGTTGACGACGAAAGCTTCGGTGTGAGCCTCATCCCCACCACGCTCCAGCTCACCACCATGGGCGAGCGCCGGATCGGCGACGTGGTCAACATCGAGGTCGACGTGATCGCGAAGTATGTGGAAAGGCTGGTGGTCAGGCAATGAACTGGGCCGACGCTGGATTCGACGTATTCGGCACCCATGTGCTCTGGACCGACCTGATCGGCAACATCGCCGCCCTGTCGACGGTCCTGCTCGCCATGCGCAAGTCGATGTGGACCTGGCCGGTGCAGTTCGCCGGATCGGCGCTGCTGTTCATCGCCTCGATCAACGCGCACGTCACCGGCAACGCGCTCAAGCAGGCCCTGTTCGCCGGGCTGGCGGTCTACGGCTGGTGGGCGTGGCGGCGCGGCACGCAGGACGGCAAGCAGCTCGCCGTCCGGCCGGCGCAGTGGTGGGAGCGCTCGCTGCTGATCGGCGTCATGCTGGTGGGCACCGCCGTGGTCGGGCTGCTGTTCTTCGTCACCGGCCTGTCGTGGGGCGCGCACGTGCCGCTGCCCAAGGGCGCCTTCCTGGTGGCCGCCGACGCCTACATCTTCGTGGGCAGCGCGATGGCCACCTGGGCGCAGGGCAGGGCGCTGGTGGACTTCTGGATGGTGTGGGTGGCCGTCGACCTGGTGGGCGTGCCGCTGGCGTTCAGCTCGGGGCTGGTGGTCTCCGGCTGGGTGTACGGGATCTTCTTCGTGCTGGTCGTCGTCGGGTTCGTGAAGTGGCTGCGCGAATACCGGACGGCCGAGCTCAGTGTGGCGGTGGCGCAGTGAGCGACATCAAGCTGGACCCGATCGAGCGGGCCATCGAGGACATCCGCAACGGCAAGCCCGTCGTGGTCGTCGACGACGAGAGCCGGGAGAACGAGGGTGACCTGATCTTCGCCGCGGCGAAGGCCACGCCCGACGTGTGCACGTTCACGATCAGGCACACGAGCGGGATGATCTGTGTGGCCATGGAAGGCAAGGAGCTCGACCGGCTCGGGCTGCCGCTCATGGTCGTGCACAACAAGGAACGCATGCGCACGGCGTACACGATCACCGTGGACGCCCGCGACGGCGTCACCACGGGCATCTCGGCGGCCGACCGGGCCAAGACCATCCGCACGCTCGCCGACTCCGCCACCGAGCCCAACGAGCTGGTGCGCCCCGGGCACATCTTCCCGCTGCGCTACCAGGAGGGCGGCGTGCTGGCCAGGCGCGGCCACACCGAGGCCGCCGTCGACCTGGCCAGGCTGGCCGGGCTGTCGCCCGCGGGCGCGCTGGCCGAGGTGGTCAACGACGACGGCACCATGGCCAGGCTGCCCGAGCTGCGCCGCTTCTGCGACGAGCACGACCTGGCCCTGGTCTCCATCGAGCAGCTTGTCGACTACCGCCGCCGGGCCGAGAGCATGGTGACGAGGGTGGCCGAGACGCGGCTGCCCAACGCCTACGGGATGTGGCGGGCGTACGGCTACGCCAGCGCGCTCGACGGCGGCGAGCACGTCGCGCTCGTCTACGGCGACCTGGAAGGCGGCGAGAACATCCTGGTCAGGGCCCATTCCGAGTGCCTGACCGGCGACGTGTTCGGCTCGCTGCGCTGCGACTGCGGGGTGCAGCTGAGCCACGCCATGTCGGCCATCGCGGAGGAGGGCCGGGGCGTGGTCGTCTACCTGCGCGGCCACGAGGGCCGGGGCATCGGCCTGCTGGCCAAGCTCAAGGCCTACAGCCTGCAGGACAACGGCAGCGACACCGTCGACGCCAACGTCGAGCTGGGGCTGCCGGTGGACGCGCGGGAGTTCTCCAACGCGGGGCAGATCCTCGCGGACCTCGGCGTCAAGTCGGTGCGGCTGCTCACCAACAACCCGGCCAAGCTCAAGGGCATGGACGGGTACGGCATCAAGGTCCTCGGCCGCGAGCCCCTGCCCGTGGCGATGAACCCGCACAACGAGCGATACCTCTTGGCCAAGCGCGACCGCCTCGGCCATCACATCTCGGGGCACATCTGGGAGGCCTCATGAGCGGAGAAGGACGGCCGGGCGCCGCGGCGCCCGACGCCTCGGGGCTGAGCGTGGGGGTGGTGGCGGCCAGCTGGCACGCCAAGATCACCGACCAGCTCGTGGCGCGGGCCGTGCAGGCCTGCGACGACAGCGGCGCCACGGCCACCGTGGTACGGGTGCCAGGGTCGCTGGAGATCCCGGTGGTCGCCCAGGCGCTGGCCCGCCGCTGCGACGCGGTGGTGGCGCTGGGCGCGGTCATCAAGGGCGAGACGGCGCATTTCGACTACGTCTGCGACTCGGTGACCGCGGGCCTGACCCGGATCTCGCTGGACGAGGAGACGCCGGTCGGCAACGGCGTCCTCACCTGCCAGACCCTGGACCAGGCCCTGGACCGCTCCGGGCTCCCAGGGAGCAAGGAGGACAAGGGGTATGAGTCGGCCATCGCCGCGCTCGAAACCGCCCTCCTGCTGAGGGACCTCCACTGAGCTGAGATAGGTTTCCTTCGTGCCAGAGCTCGTGCCTCCACCGACCCTGCCCGTCACCTGGCGGCCCGGCCGGCCGCGGATCGTCGCGTACGGCTTCGCCACCCTGATCGTGCTGGGGGCGGTGATCATGGCGATCTTCATCGCGGAGCCGTTCAAGCTGCCCGACCGGATCGGGATCGTGCTGTTCGGGTGCGCGGTGGCGTTCGTGCTGCACCTGCTGGGGAGGGTGCGGGTGGAGGCGGACGACGAGGGCGTCACGATCGTCAACGCCGTCCGCACCCACCGCTACTCGTGGCCGGAGATCCTGGAGGTCACGCTGCTCGTGGGGGACCCGTGGCCGCGCATCGACTTCTCGGACGGGCGCACCATCGGGGCGATGGGCATCCAGGGCTCGGAGAAGGTCCGCGCCCGCCGGGCCACGGCCGAGCTGGAGGCCCTGATCCGCGAGCGTGGGGAGGCTCGCGAAGAGTAGGCGGGCACTGCGCGAGAACGTAGGCTGAAGGAGTGCTGCGGCCGACAATCAAGGCAATCGACATCGAGTCGCCGGACAAGCTCATCGAGCTGCTCGAGCGGCACGCCTACCTGGCCGACGAAGGGCTGGCCACGGCCGCCTTCCTGGCGTTGAAGATGGGCCGGCCGCTCTTCCTCGAAGGCGAGGCGGGGGTCGGCAAGACCGAGCTGGCCAAGACGCTCGCGACGCTGCTCGGCGCGCCGCTCATCAGGCTCCAGTGCTACGAAGGGCTGGACGCGGCCCAGGCCCTGTACGACTGGGACTTCGCGCGCCAGCTCCTCCACCTCAAAGCCGCCGAGGCCGCCGGGATCACCGATGTGAGCAGGCTCGAGGGCGAGATCTACGACCGCAGGTTCCTGATCGCGCGGCCCCTGCTGAAAGCCGTCGAGACGCAGCCGAGCGTGCTGCTGGTGGACGAGATCGACCGCGCCGACGACGAGTTCGAGGCGTTCCTGCTCGAGGTGCTCTCCGACTTCACCATCTCGATTCCCGAGCTGGGCACGGTCAGGGCCACGACGCCGCCCGTGGTCGTGGTGACCTCCAACAGGACACGCGAGGTGCACGACGCGCTCAAACGGCGCTGCCTCTACCACTGGCTGGAGCACCCGAGCTTCGACCGCGAGGTCGCCATCCTGCTGCGGCGGTTGCCTGACTGCACCGAGACGCTGGCCGCGCAGGTGGCGCGGGCGGCCGAGCGGTTGCGGCAGGCCAGCCTGGTCAAGCCGCCCGGCGTGGCCGAGACGCTCGACTGGACCGAGGCGCTGCTCACGCTGGGCGCCAAGGAGCTCGATCCGGGGCTGGCCGCGGCCACTCTGGGAGCGGCGCTGAAGTATCGCGAGGACGTCGCCCATGTGCTCGGCAACGGGCTGCTCTCCCATGGATGAGCTGGTCGCCACCATGACCGGGTTCGCCAGGACGTTGCGGGCGGCCGGGGTCGGGGCCGACCACGAGCGGACGCAGAACATGCTGCGGGCGCTCGACCACCTCGACGTGTCCGACCCGGGCGAGGTCTACTGGGCCGGCCGGCTCACGCTCTGCGCCACGCCCGACGACCTGCCCAGGTACGACCGGTGCTTCGCCGCGTACTTCGGCGGCCGGCGGGCGGCCGTGCTCATACAGGGCGCACGGACGAGCACGACCAGCGTCACCAGACATCTGGCGGCCGAGCCGGAGGGGGAGAGCGGCGACGACGGGACGGCGGCGCCGGCGACGGCGAGCCGGGCCGAGGTGCTGCGGCACCGCGACGTGGCCCGGCTGACCGAGGCCGAGCGGGCCGAGGTGCACCGGATGCTGGCCATGCTGAAGACCGCGCGGGCCCGGCGGCTCTCACGCCGCTTCGAGAGCGCGCACCGGGGCGTGCTCGACCAGCGCCGCACCATCCGCGACGCGCTCAGGAAGGGCGAGGTCGCCAGGCTCCGGCGCAGGAGGCACACCACCCGGCCGCGCACGGTCGTGCTGTTCGTGGACGTCAGCGGCTCGATGGCCCCGTACGCCGAGACCCTGCTGCGCTTCGCCCACGCGCTGGTCAGGAGCGAGCCCCGGGCCACCAGGGTCTACTCGGTCGGCACCAGGCTCACCCCGATCACCGCCGAGTTGCGCCACCGCGACCCAGGCACCGCGCTGAACGAGGTCTCCAAGGCCATCCCCGACTGGAGCGGCGGGACCCGGCTGGGGGAGGAACTCAGGGAATATCTGTGCCGTTACAGCGTGCGAGGGGCGATCGCCGTGATCGCCTCGGACGGGTGGGAACGCGGAGATCCGGCGCTTCTGGGGGCCCAGATGGCAAGGCTGGCCAGGCAGGCACACCGGGTGATCTGGGTCAACCCGCACAAGGGGTACGAGGACTACCAGCCCCTCACCGGCGGCATGCGAGCCGCCCTGCCGTACCTCGACGACCTGGTGGCCGGGCACAGCCTGGCCGCCTTCGAGCAACTCAGCGAAAGGCTGGCCCATGCGTGACGTGCTGCCGGAGATCATGAGCTGGTGGAGATCGGGGCTCAGGTTCGGGCTGGCGACAGTGGTGAGCACGTTCAGCAGCGCGCCCAGGCAGCCGGGCGCGGCCATGGCGGTACGCGGCGACGAGGTGGTCGGCAGCGTGTCGGGCGGCTGCGTCGAGGGCGCCGTGTTCGAGCTGGCCGCCGAGATCGACGAGCCCGTCCTGCAGCGGTACGGAGTGAGCGACGACGACGCGTTCGCCGTCGGGCTCACCTGCGGCGGCATCATCGACATCCTCGTCGAGCCCGTCTCGATCGAGACCTTCCCCGAGCTGGGGGAGATCGCTGCGGCCGTGGACGCGCACGAGCCGGTCGCCGTGGCCACCATCGTCTCCGGCCCCGGCGAGGTCGGCGCCCGCCGGGTCATCTGGTCCGGCCGGTCGTCCGGCACCCTCGGGCTCGAGCGCCTCGACGAGGCCGTGGACGACGACGCGCGCGGCATGCTCGCCCAGGGCCTGACCGGCATCAGGCACTACGGCGGCCAGGGTGAGCGGCGGCTGGACGACCTGGCGGTGTTCGTGCAGTCGTTCGCGCCGCCGCCGCGCATGCTGGTGTTCGGGGCCATCGACTTCGCGGCGGCGGTGGCCAGGGTGGGCAAGTTTCTCGGCTACCACGTCACGGTCTGCGACGCCCGCCCGATCTTCGCCACCGCCAAGCGCTTCCCCGACGCCGACGAGGTGGTGGTCAAGTGGCCCCACGACTTTCTCGCGTCGGTGCAGGTGGACGAGCGTACGGTGATCTGCGTGCTGACTCACGACCCCAAGTTCGACGTGCCGCTGCTGGAGGTGGCCCTGCGGACGAAGGCCGGGTACGTGGGCGCGATGGGCTCGCGCCGGACCCACGACGACCGGCTGGCCAGGCTGCGCGAGTCCGGGCTCACCGAAGCAGAGCTGGCCAGGCTGCGCTCGCCGATCGGGCTCGACCTCGGCGCGCGCACCCCGGAGGAGACCGCCGTGTCGATCGCCGCCGAGCTGATCCAGCTCCGCTGGGGCGGTTCCGGGCGCCCGCTGTCCGACACGCGGGGCCGCATCCACCACGAGGCCTCATGAAGAGCGCCAGGGTGGCGGGGCTGCTGCTGGCCGCGGGGCAGGGCGCCCGGCTGGGCACGCCCAAGGCGCTGGTCGAGTACGCGGGCGAGCGGCTGGTCGACCGGGGGGTGCGGCTGCTGGAGGAGGGCGGCTGCCATCCCGTCGTGGTCGTGCTCGGCGCGGCCACCGTGCAGGTGCGCGGCGCGGTGACCGTGCGCAACCCCGACTGGGCCTCCGGCATGGGCTCGTCCCTGCGGGTCGGGCTCGCCGCGCTGCCGGAGGCGGCCGAGTCCGTGGTGATCGCGCTGGTGGACCAGCCGCTCATCCGCCCGGGCGCGGTACGTGCCCTGATCGACTCGGGCGCCGGCCTGGCGGTCGCCACCTATGGAGGCGAACGCAGGAACCCGGTGCTGATCGCCCGCGAGCACTTCGCCGGGGTGGCGGAGCTGGCCGTCGGGGACGTCGGGGCCAGGCCGTTCATGAGGGCCCATCCCGAGCTGGTCACCGAGGTGCCGTGCGACGAGCACGGGGACCCCGCCGACATCGACACGCCGCGGGACCTGAGGCTGCTAGAGCCGCAGTGAGGCGATGGCGGCCCGGTGGTCGCTGCCGGTGGCCGGGGCGACGCCCGCCTTGGTCGCCGTCATGCCCTTGAACAGGATGTGGTCGGGCCGCGTGATCGGGAACTCCGACGGCCAGGTGAACCCGAACCCGTCGCCCGCCACGGTCTGCGCGTCGGTCAGCGGCGGGGTCAGCCCCCGCATGCCCCGGTCGGTGGTGGCGGTGTTGAGGTCGCCGAGCAGCAGGATGCGCTTGCTGGGGTCGTCGTCGATGAGCCTGCGCGCGTGCGCGAGCGAGGCGTCGCGCGAGGTGGTGGCCCCCGGCCGGGCCGAGGCCAGGTGCATGACGTAGACGGTCACCTTCCCCTTGGGGGTGGCGACCACCGCGCGCAGGGCCCGCGGCCAGCCCAGGCCGACGTCGAGCGGCTTGGTGTCGCTGATCGGATAGCGGCTCCACAGCCCGACCGTGCTGACCGGGTAGTGGTACTTGAACATCTTGTTGAGCTGCTTGGCCGCCGGTCCGCCGCTGGTCAGCTCCTGGGCGGCCAGCAGGTCGAGGTCCTTGGCGATCGCGCGCACGGCCTCGCCTGAGGCGTTGTTGGTCACGCCCACGTTGACCGTGCCGACGGCCAGGTCGCTCGGGCCGCCGGGCGCCGTGCGCAAGAGCGTGGAGCCGAACATCGCCGCCCACACCACACCGGGCACCAGCGCCGCGAGGGCGGCGGCGGTGGAACGTGCCACCGCGGCCGCCATGAGCAGCAGCGGAACGCTCACCCCCAGCCAGGGCAGCAGGCTCTCCATGACGGGCGTGAACCCGCCGAGCGCCGGGATCAGCTGATGCCCCGCCAGGGCCACGGCAACCACGGCGCTCACGACGATGACGAGCCGACTCAGCACTCGATCCAGGCTAGTGGCTCACCGCCCGGTATGCCGACGCGATAGCCTTGTCGCGTCGCAACGGAATATCATTCGGTTTCACTGGGAGCCCGGCATGCGCATCGGAATGGCACTCAACTACTCGGGCGGCTTCAAGGAGACCGTGGCGGAGCTGGCGGACTACGAGAAGGCCGGGCTCGACATCGTGTTCGTGGCCGAGGCGTACTCGTTCGACGCCGTCAGCCAGATGGGCTACATTGCGGCCAGGACCGAGCGGCTGGAGATCGCCTCGGGCATTCTGCCGATCTACTCGCGCACGCCGACGCTGCTGGCCATGACCGCCGCGGGCATGGACTACGTCTCCGGCGGGCGCTTCACGCTCGGCCTCGGCGCCTCAGGGCCGCAGGTGATCGAGGGCTTCCACGGGGTGCCGTACACCGCGCCGCTCGGGCGCACCAGGGAGGTCATCGAGATCTGCCGCAAGGTGTGGCGGCGCGAGCGCCTGGAGCACGACGGCCGGCACTACACGCTGCCGCTCCCGCCCGAGCGGGGGACGGGCCTCGGCAAGCCGCTCAAGCTCATCAACCATCCGGTACGGCCCCGCATCCCGATCGTGGTCGCCGCCATCGGCCCCAAGAACGTCGAGCTGACCGCTGAGCTGGCCGAGGGCTGGGAGCCGATCTTCTACGTTCCCGAGAAGGCCGCCGACGTGTGGGGTCCGTCGCTGGCGGCAGGCAAGGCCAGGCGCGATCCGGAGCTGGGCGAGCTGGACGTGATCGCGCAGGCGTCCCTGGCGATCGGCGACGACGTGGCCGGGCTGCTGGAGTTCGGCCGGCCGATGGCGGCACTCTACATCGGCGGCATGGGCGCCAAGGGCAAGAACTTCTACAACGACCTGGCCAGGCGCTACGGCTACGAGAAGGAGGCCGAGCAGATCCAGGACCTCTACCTCGAGGGCAAGAAGGACGAGGCGGCCGCCCTGGTGCCCGGTGAGCTGCTGGAGAGGATGTCGCTGATCGGCAGCGAGGGGTTCGTCCGCGACCGCGTGCAGGCGCTGAAGGAGTCGGGGGTGACCACGCTCAACGTGACGCCGTTCGGCAGGACGCATGAGGAGCGGGTGCGGCTGATCGAGACGATCAAGGAAATCGCGGGTTAAGCCTATCTCCTTTAAGGGGAATATCTCCGGTTATGTGGGTGTTGCAGCGGCTCGTGAGGTTCTCTCTGGTGTCCGTCTGGCTCGTCGAGCGGCTGCATGTTGATCTGTGCCGGCTGCGCGGATCTCTCTGTCGCTGACCGATACGCTCGCGATCCTCCCCCTCCTTTTGGTGTGCTTGCACTGTGCTTGCTGCGGCATGCCGTGATTCTCCGGAGTTCCCCACTCATGAAGAGATTCTCCTTCTCCCTTCAGCTGCTGGCCGGCCTCGTGGCCGGCATCGCGCTGGGCTTCGTCGCCAAGATCTGGGACGTGGCCTGGCTGGCCGAGACGCTGACCAAGGCCGGCCAGATCTTCGTCCAGCTGCTCAAGCTGGCCGTCCCGCCGCTCGTCTTCACCGCCGTGCTGGTCAGCGTGGCCAACCTGCGCAACGTCAACGGCGCGGCCAGGCTCGCGTCCAAGACGCTGCTGTGGTTCCTCATCACCGCGTTCGTCTCCGTGGCCTTCGCGATCGGGCTCGGCCTGGTCATCAACCCCGGCCAGGGCGTCACCCTCGACACCGGCGCGGCCAAGGCCGTGGACACCGAGGGCGCGGGCACCTGGCTCGACTTCGTCACCGGCATACTCCCCACGAACATCGTCACGGCCTTCACCGAGGTGAACGTGCTCCAGATCGTCTTCCTGGGCATCGTGCTCGGGGCGGCGGCACTGGCGGTCGGGGAGAAGGCCGAGCCGTTCCTGAACCTCGCCCGTTCCGTCCTCGAGCTGGTCCAGAAGGCGCTGTGGTGGGTGATCCGCCTCGCCCCCATCGGCACGGCGGGCCTGATCGGCAAGGCCGTGGCCACGTACGGCTGGGACCTGCTGGCGCCGCTGGCCAAGTTCAGCCTCGGTGTGTACGCCGGCTGCCTCATCGTGCTGCTGGCCGTCTACCCGACGCTGCTGGCGGTGTGGGGCAAGGTCAACCCCCTCCAGTTCTTCCGCAACGCCTGGCCCGCGATCGAGCTGGCGTTCGTCTCCCGCTCGTCGGTCGGCACGCTGCCGCTGACGCAGCGGGTCACCGTCGAGCGCAACGGCGTGGACCGCGACTACGCCTCCTTCGCCGTGCCGTTCGGCGCCACCACCAAGATGGACGGATGCGCCTCCGTCTACCCGGCGCTGGCCGCGATCTTCGTGGCCCAGGTGTTCGGCGTGCATCTCGGGGTGGGCGACTACCTGCTGATCGCCTTCGTGTCGGTGGTCGGCTCGGCCGCCACGGCCGGTCTGACCGGCGCGACCGTCATGCTGACGCTCACGCTCAGCACGCTCGGGCTGCCCCTGGAGGGCGTCGGCCTGCTCCTGGCCATCGACCCGATCCTGGACATGATCCGCACCGCCACCAACGTCACCGGGCAGATGGTGGTGCCCGTCCTGGTGGCCCGCTCGGAGGGGCGCCTGGACGAGGCCGTCTTCAACGCGCCGCCCTCGCCGCTCGACAGCGCGCCTTCGCAGGCGGCGCAGCCCGCCGCGGCTTGATCGCCGCCGGGCGACCTGCTCACTCGTACGTGAGCAGGTCGCCCGGCTGGCAGCCGAGCGCGTCGCACAGGCGGCTCAGCGTGGAGAACCGGATCGCCTTGGCGTGGCCGTTCTTCAGGATCGACAGGTTGACCACGGTGATCTCCACGCGGTGCGAGAGCTCGGTGAGCGTCATGCCCCGCTCCTGGAGCAGCTCGTCGAGCCGCACCCTGATGGCGCGTTCATCCATCAGACGGTGGCCTCGGCCTCTTCGAGCGGGGCCGGGCCCCGCCGCACGATCTCCGGCACGCCCGGTGCGGCGGATCCCGCCACGAGGCTCCGGAGCGGCGCGCTCGACGGCGGGTGGAAGGGGTAGCTCTCGGCCGGCAGCATGGAGGAGAGTATGGCCTCCGCGACCGTGCCGAGCACGGCCGACACGGCCGAACCCGTCCGCCGTCGGCCCCCTGTGTCGAGGCGGGCCGTGGTCGTGGTGCGGACGGATGATGGGGCGGCAGGGGCCGTGGGGCCCTATGGTTGGTCGGAAATCCTGATGTTCGAGTAATTGGCGGGGATATGTCCGACGCGACGCCGTCCTTGGTCGCTGACCGCTACCGGCTTGACGAGCGCATCGGCAGCGGGCCGATAGGTGAGGTGTGGCGCGGGTACGACACGCGGGCCGACTGGGTCGTGGCCGTGAAGGTGCTCGGTGCCAGGGCGGCGGGGGGCGCCACGCGTGAGGTGCTCAGGCAGCACGCCCAGGCCGTGGCCAGGGTGATTCATCCGAACGTGGCCATGGTGCTGGACGTCGGCGACCACGACGGGGCGCCGTTCCTGGTGATGGAGTACCTCACCGGGCTCAGCCTCGGCGAGGAGCTCGCCGCTCAGGGGTCCATGAAGATCGTCGAGGTGTGCGACCTGATCGGGCAGGCGGCCGCCGGGCTCGACGCCGCGCACCGGGCCGGGGTCGTGCACGGCCAGGTCGGCCCGGACAGCTTCCGGCGGGCCGGGAGCGGGGTGCTCAAGGCCGTCGGGTTCGGGATGGACGGCCTGGCGCCGTCGTCCAGCCGGCACCTGGCGCCCGAGCGGGCCGCGGGGCAGGAGGCGACTGCCTCCGGAGACCTGTACGCGCTCGGGGGCGTCTGTTACGAGCTGCTGTGCGGCCGTCCGCCGTTCGGTGACGCCGCGGATGACGCCGGCGGGCGCGGGGGTGAGCCTGCGCCGCCCAGCGCGTTCAGGGCCGACGTGCCCGCGGAGCTGGATCGGCTCGTGCTGGGCATGCTCGCTGAGGAGCCCTCCAGGCGGCCCGCCAGCGGCGAGGCGATCAGGCGTGCGCTGGCGGCCATCGCCCGGCCGCGCTCCAACCCGGCCGCGCCACCCATGCCCGTGACCGGCGCGATTCACCAGGCCGCGGGTCAGGGCGGGGGCTCCCGGGCCGGTGACACCGCCGTCTACCAGGCGGGCGACCTCGAACCCGCACCCAACTCCAACCGCAAGCTCTTCCTCCAGCTCGGCGCCGCCGTGGTGATCATCGCGGTGGTGACCGTGGTCATGGTGACGTGGGCCGGCTCGCGGAAGGAGGGGCCGGTCCCCGTGTCCACCCCGACCGCCGCCCCCTCCACGTTCACGCCGCCGACCGAGTCGCCCACCTCCGAGCCGTCGCCCGGCCTCGTGATCACCACGGGACCCGGCTCTGACGACGCGACCGTCCTCCAGGACCCGGCCGAGCCCAAGGCCACCCTGGGCGCGGCGATCCCGCCGGGCGGGTGGCGCAAGTGGCTGGCGGAGTTCGACAAGGCTGTGCTGGCCCAGCAGGCGATGGGTGCCATCAACCCCAGCGTGGCGGACAAGGCCCGCGAGAAGATCAGGAAGGCGGCCAGGAGGTTCGACGAGGGGCGCATCGACCCGGCCATGAGCCAGATCGCCGATGTCTACCGCGACCTGGAGCAGGCTCAGGAGAAGGGCGACATGGGGAGCTCGGGGCCGGCGGCGGACGTCCTGCGGGACTGGCGGCTCCCTGACGACTAGCATGCCGCCGCTCTGGGGCGAGGCGGGCGATAGTGACGCGAGGGCAGGAACACGTACATTGGCGCCATGACCTTCGACTACGTGGGGCGCCGCGCGCGCCTCGCCGAGCTGCTGCCCGCCCGTGAGGTCCACGCCCTGCTCGTCACCTCCCCGGTGAACGTCCGCTACCTCACCGGGCTGGCCAGCTCCAACGCCGCCGTCCTGGTCAGGGCCGACGGCACGGCGCTGCTGGCGACCGACAACCGTTACATCGAGGCGGCTCGCCTGCTGGACGTCCCTTCGGTCGAGGCGTACGAGGTGGCGGACAAGCTGACTGAGAACCTGACTGGGCCGGGCGTCGGCATCGAGGCGGCGTGGATGAGCGTGGCCACGTACCGGCGGCTGGGCGAGGGACTGGTGCCGCTGGAGCCGGTGGTGGAGCTGCTGCGGGCGGTCAAGGACGACGGCGAGCTGGAGCTCCTCCGTACGGCCTGCGACATCACCGACCAGGCGTTTGCCGATATTTCCGAGAAAATCGCCCCGGGGATCACCGAACGCGACCTCGCCCGGCTCCTCGACAACCGCATGACCGAGCTCGGAGCCGACAAGCCCGCGTTCGACACGATCGTGGCCGCGGGCGAGAACGGCGCGATCCCGCACCACGCGCCGACCGGCAGGGAGCTGCGCGCCGGCGACCTGGTCACCATGGACTTCGGCGCCCGCTACCAGGGCTACCATGCCGACATGACCAGGACGGTCTGCCTGGGCGCGCCCGCCGGCTGGCAGCGCGAGATCTACGACCTGGTCGCCGAGGCGCAAAGGGCCGGCAGGCACGCGCTCACCCCGGGCGCGGGGGCCAGGGAGGTGGACGCGGCGGCCCGTACCGTCATCGAGGACGCGGGCCACGGCAGCCACTTCCGGCACGGCCTGGGTCACGGTGTCGGTCTGCAGATCCACGAGGAGCCGTTCCTGGGCCCCTCGCGTACCGGTAGACTAGAGGATCGAGTTCCGATCACCGTCGAGCCGGGGGTCTACCTCCCGGGCCGGGGCGGGGTTCGCATCGAGGACACCCTCGTGACACGTGAGGGCGGGCCGGAACTTTTCACGAAGACGACCAAGGAGCTGCTCGTCCTTTAGAGCGGCCGCACGCGGGAGAAGAACGAGTGGCGACGACCAACGACCTCAAGAACGGCATGGTGCTGAAGCTCGACGGCGGTGAGCTCTGGGCCGTTGTGGAGTTCCAGCACGTCAAGCCGGGCAAGGGCGGCGCGTTCGTGCGCACCAAGCTCAAGAACGTCCTCTCGGGCAAGGTCGTCGACAAGACCTTCAACGCCGGCGTGAAGGTCGAGGTGGCCAACGTCGACAAGCGCGAGATGCAGTACTCGTACAAGGACGGCGACGACTTCGTGTTCATGGACACCGAGACCTACGACATGGTCAACGTGCCCAGCACCACGGTCGGCACCGCCGCCAACTACATGCTGGAGAACACTCTGGCCACGATCGCGTTCAACGAGGGCTCGGCGCTCTACGTCGACCTGCCCGCCGCCGTCGAGCTGACCATCGCCAACACCGAGCCCGGTCTGCAGGGCGACCGCTCCACCGGCGGCACCAAGCCCGCCACGCTGGAGACCGGCGCCGAGGTCAAGGTCCCGCTGTTCATCACCACGGGCGAGAAGGTCAAGGTCGACACCCGCAGCGGCGAATACCTCGGCCGGGCCTGAGGTGTCGGCACGCGGCAAAGCACGCCGGCGGGCGCTTGACATCCTCTTCGAGGCCGAGCTGCGCGGCGAGGATCCGCTGAAGATCCTCGCCGAGCGCGTGGAGCGGCAGGAGCCCCCGGTGAACGAATACACCTCGGCCATCGTCGAGGGCGTCGCCCGGCACCACGTGCGCATCGACGAGCTGATCACCACGTACGCCGAGGGCTGGACCCTCGACCGGATGCCCGCCGTCGACCGCAACCTGCTGCGCGGCGGCACGTACGAGCTGCTGTGGATGCCCGACGTGCCCGAGGGCGTGGTGATCAGCGAGTGGGTGCACCTGGCGGGGGAGCTGTCCACCGACGAGTCGCCGCAGTTCGTCAACGGGCTGCTGGCCCGCTTCAAGCAGCTCAAGCCAAGCCTCACCCTTTAGACACCGTCAGGAGCGCGTGTTCGGGGTACCGTTCCAACCACGGCCGGGTGGTGTGGGAGCGGACGGACAAGTGGCGCGTCACCAGCCGCGACGCGCCCCTTTCCGCCGTTCCCGCGGTGCGTATCGTATGGGCATGGTGACCGAAAACGACGTGCGGCCTCTCGCGCTGGCGCTGCCCGAGACCCTTGAGAAGCCCATGTACGGCACGCCCGCCTTCTACGTGCGCGGCAAGTGGTTCGCCCGCATCAGGCAGGAGGGCGACGCGCTGGTGCTGCCCGTGGGCTCGCAGGAGGAGAAGGCCGGGCTCATCGCTGCCGAGCCCGGCACGTTCTTCACGACGCCGCATTACGACGGGCACGCCGTCGTGCTGGTGCGGTTCGGGGCGGTGGACGGCGAGGAGCTGGGGGAGCTGCTGACGGAGGCGTGGCGGCTGCGGGCCCCGAAGCGGCTGGCGGCGGCTTTCGACGCCTAGCCTCACGCCTGTCGGCTCGTGCGCCCTTGTGCGGGGAGCGCGGACCCGGCGTGGCGCTTGGGAGGCGGGAGGCCGGTGCACGGCGTAGGCTGGGGCGCGACCGCGGAGAAGCAGTTCGCGAGGTGCACGTTCGTGACGGCCCGGCGTCAGGCCCCCGTCGCGTGGGGAGAGGGAGGCGAGCCGACGTTGCGTGCTGAAGGCGCCACGAGGACCCCGGCGGCCCGGACCGCCGTCGTCTGGGACGCGTTGCGGTCCGTGCTCACCGAGCGGGCGGCGGCGACCGGCCGTGAGGCGCTCGACATCGTCGACGCCGGAGGAGGCACCGGCGGGTTCGCCGTGCCGCTGGCCGCGCTCGGCCACACCGTCACCGTCGTCGACCCGAGCCCTGACTCGCTGGCGGCGCTCGAACGCCGCGCCAAGGAGAAGGGCGTGGGCGTGCGGGCCCTGCAGGGCGACGCCGACGGCCTGGGCGAGCTGCTCAGCCGGGACAGCGCCGACCTGGTCCTGTGCCACAGTGTCCTCGAATACGTCGAAGACCCGATCAGCGCGCTGACCGCCGTCGCGGGCGTGCTGCGCAGGGGCGGCGCGGTGAGCGTGCTGGCCGCCAACCCCGTAGCCAGCGCCATCCATCGGGCGCTCGCGGGCCAGTTCGACGAGGCACGGGCCGTGCTGGACGATCCCGAGGGCACGTGGGGCGACCGCGACCCCACTCCGCGGCGCTTCGCCGCCGAGACGCTCGCCGAGCTGCTGACCGCGACCGGCTTCTCCGTGGGCGCCGTGCACGGCGTCCGGGTCTTCACCGACCTGGTGCCGAGCAGGCTCGTCGACGGCGAGCCCGGCGCTGCGGATGCGCTCGTCGCGCTCGAACAGGTCGCCGCCACCCACCCCGTGCTGAGAGACATCGCCACACAGTTGCACGTGCTCGCCCATAGGCTTTAGAACGCGTGTTCGGATAGAATCGCGGCGTGTCCCGCAAGCAGATCACCGGCATCGGCCCCGTTCCGCGCACCGGGGCCGATGACAGCGGCTGCCCGATCCTCCACGTCGACATGGACGCCTTCTTCGCCAGCGTCGAGCTGCTCGACCGTCCCGAGCTGCGCGGCCGCCCGGTGATCGTGGGCTCGCCCGCCGGGCGTGGCGTCGTGCTCAGCGCCACGTACGAGGCCAGGGCCCAAGGCGTGCACTCCGCGATGCCGATGAGCAGGGCGCGCAGGCTCTGCCCGCAGGCCACCGTCATCCCGCCCAGCCACGGCAAATACTCCGAGGTCTCCAAGGGCGTGATGGAGATCTTCCACACGATCACCCCGCTGGTCGAGCCCATCGCATCCGACGAGGCGTTCCTCGACGTCGGGGGCGCCAGGCGCAGGCTCGGCCCGCCCGCCGCCATCGCCGCCATGATCAGGGAGCAGGTCCTCGACCGCTACGGCATCACGTGCTCGGTCGGCGTGGCCGGCAGCAAGTTCGTGGCGAAGCTGGCCTCCAAGCAGTGCAAGCCCGACGGGTTGCTGGTGGTGCCCGCCGGCCAGGTCGTGGACTTCCTCCACCCGCTGCCGGTGTCGGCGCTGTGGGGTGTCGGCGAGCGCACCGAGCAGGCTCTCGTACGCCTCGGCATCCGCACCGTCGGCGACCTGGCCAGAGTGCCGCCCGCGACCCTCCAGCGCGAGCTCGGCCAGGCCGTGGGCGGCCACCTGGCGGCGCTGGCGTGGGGACGTGACGAGCGGGCGGTGAGCGCCCACGCGCCCGACAAGAGCATCGGCAACGAGGAGACGTTCGCGGCCGACGTGGACGATCCCGAGGTGATCAAGCGGGAGCTGCTGCGCCTTTCCGAGCGCGTGGCCGCCAGGATGCGTAAGGGCGGCCACGTGGGAAGGACTGTAAGTGTGAAGCTACGCCGAGCCGACTTCACCACGATCAACCGCTCGCGCACGCTGCGCGAGCCGACCGACGTGGCTCAGGTGATATACGCCACAGCCTGCGAGCTTTTCGAGGCGGCCGGCCTCCAGCGCGTGCGGCTGCGCCTGGTGGGAGTCCGGATGGAAAACCTGCGGCCGGCGGAGGAGGCCACCCGGCAGCTCAGCATCGGGGAGCGGGAGACCGGCTGGCGCGAGGCCGAGCAGGCGATGGACAAGGCGATCCGGAGATTCGGTCCCGATGCGGTGGTCCCAGCATCGCTCGTACGTGGCAAGCTTGATGAAGCAGAGACATGACGCCGATGTCCGGATTTGCTGGGGGCTTAGGTGTGGCGATTTTGGGGGAAAGGGGGCTAGATGGGCCACAATGGAGCCATGACGACACCTCCGGTTTGGTCTGCGTTGGACGTTTGCTTTCGCCTACGTCTACAGCCTCGTATTCTGGGGATAACCGACCGCGAGGTTCGGACACCCCGTGTCGTCCGTTGCCGTCTTCCCCGTCCTGGGGCCGTCCTTGGGAGGCGCCGTGCCGCTCTCTGAGCACGAGCAGCGCTTGCTCGACCAGATCGAGCAGGCCCTCTACGCCGAGGACCCGAAGTGGGCCAACACCGTAAGGATCAGTGACCCGCGCAGCCATTACAAGCGTCGCCTGATCAAGGCCTCCATCGGCTTTGCTCTCGGCGTCGTCATCATGATGGTCGGCGTGGTGATGAGTGGCAGTGCGCTGATCCCGCTCGGCGTCGGCGGTTTCGTGGTCATGCTCGCCGCGTGTCTGTGGGGCCTGTCCAGTTGGAAACGCATGAATGGGTTCGGTGACTCCCCTCCCTCCTCCGGCACGGCCACCCCGCCGGGCAAGCAGGCGCGGCGCAACCGGGGCACGTTCATGGAGCGCATGGAAGAGCGCTGGCGTCGTCGCCACGACGACCGCTGACCTCTGATCCGGCGAAGCCGCCCGGCACGTGTCCGGGCGGCCGTCGTGTTGGAGGCGACCTGACCGGCCGTTCCCCCGGCCGTTGCGTTGGCGTCCGAGCGTGACCCGGCAGTTGTGCCGGCGTCCGAGCGTGACCCGGCCGCCCTGCTGCGGACTGACGCGTCCGGCCGTTCCCGTTCCTCAGGGAACGGCCGGACGCGTCAATCAGGAGTCCCTCTGGGCCGCCGTCCGCCGCAGCCTGATGTTCTCCAGCAGGTCGAACCCGTCGAGCAGCCGATCTCCCACGCCCCGCAGCCGCCGCAGCGTCGACGGTGGCAGCAGCACCGCCCGCACCCGCCGCCCGCGTGACACCGTGGCCGCCAGGGCCTGGCGCACCTTGCGCAGGTCCTTGCGCATGGGCCCGATCTCCCCGGGGTCCCGCGCGAACAGCACGCGCTCCACCGCCGAGGCGATGGCCGCGATGGCCGCCGCCGACTCCGCGTCGAACTCGTACTGCTGGGCCAGCCGCCGCGCCAGCGCCCGCGGGGTCTCGCTGGGCTCGCGGGCCATGCCGTAGTCGTACAGCACGTCGTCCAGCTCCGCCCAGGCCGCGGCCACCGACGGACGGCGGTGTGACGTATCCGACACCATCGCGGCCGTCAGCTCGTCGGCGGGCGCCGACACCTTCCAGCCCAGGGTGCGCACGCGCCGGTTCCTGGTGAGCAGCCGGATGCCGGCGGGGATCAGCATTACCAGAAGCAGCGCCCCCGCCCCTATGCCGATCTTGGCGATCAGCGGCATGGAATCGTCCGGCGGCAGCCCGCCGGGGGTGACCACGCCCTCGCGGTCCAGCGCCCGCGTGTTACGCCGGGCCTGTGGGTCGACGGGCTCGTCCGCAGACGAGCTGGTCGCGCCCGGCGTCGGCGTCGTGGCCTCGCTCGTGGCCTGCGGCCTGGGCTGCGTGTACTCGGGCACCCGCGCGCTGCCCTGGGCGAGCGGCCCGGAGGGGGTGGGCTCGAACGGCAGCCAGCCCACGCCCTCGAAATACAGCTCGGGCCAGGAGTGGGAGTCGTTCGTGCCGACCTGCCACCGGTCGCCGACCTTCGTGCCGCCCGTGTAGCCGATGGCCACCCGCGACGGGATGCCCACCAGCCTGGCCAGCACCGCCATCGACGCGGCGAACTGCTCGCAGTAGCCCGCTCGGTCACGCAGCAGGAAGTCCCGCAGCGCCGAGTTGCCGTGCCCCTGCGTGCGCAGGTTGTAGGTGAAGCCGCCGTCCTTGGTGAAGAACTGCTGCAGCTTCACCGCCGCGTCGTAGCTCGACTTGGCGTCGGCGGTCAGCGAGTTCGCCAGCTCGGCGATCTCGGGAGGCAGGTTGTCCGGCAGCTTCAGGTAGCGGGGGTCGGTGCTCGGCTGGGTCCCGCCGAGCGACTCCAGCAGGTCCGGCGTCGGCTCCGGCTCGCTCGTGCTCACCTCGTACTCAAGGCCCGCGGCCTCGTCGCGGGTGGAGAAGACCATGAGCGTGTCCACGTCGGCCCGCCAGTCGCCGTCCACCTGGATCTGCCTGGGCGGGTACGGCAGCGGCAGGAACTGCAGCTTCTCGATCTCGTCGCTGATCTGGACGTTCGTGTCCACGGTCTTGATCTTCGGCTGCGAGCTCAGGCCGGGCGGTGCGGGGAGCGGGCCGTTGTCCGTCCTGTTCTGCGGCGACCCCTTCGGCTCGGTCATGCCGAACTGCTGGCCGTCGAACGTGTCGAGCGTGAAGATCCGCAGATACCGGGGTTTGTCGTCGTTGTTGCGGTAGGTGAGGACGACCCGCCGCTCCGGCAGCTCCAGCTGGCCCTTCAGGTTCGCGATCGGGTTGGGGATGCTGATCGAGTTGCCCTTGCCGGGGCCCGTGCCGCCCACGCCGAAGGTGAAGAACGACACCGGTTCCATCGCCGGCAGCAGCGCCGGCACCAGCACGGCCAGCGCGATCGCGGCGAACCCGATGCGCTTGCCCGACAGCCGCAGGCCACTGGTGTCGGCCCGGTCACGGTTCCCGGGCTGCGAAGTGGTCGCACGCGTGCGCCGTACCAGCACCGCCCTGCCCCAGTGGCCCACCCGCTCGCGGCCGTCGGCGATCAGCAGGCTGACGAACCCGAGCGCCGCCAGGATGAACGCGGGCCAGCTGATCGGGTCGGGCAGGATCGTCGCCGGCACGGTGGCCAGCGCCAGCAGCGGCAGCCCGGCCAGCGCCGCCTTGCGCAGCCGCGCGGCGAGCAGGTCCACGGCGATCGCGATCAGCGCCACGCCGCCGGCGGTCAGCAGGGTGATGCCGTCCGTCGCCGGCACGGGAGCGGCGAAGCGCTGGATGTCGGCCCAGCCGACGCCCAGCAGCCTGCCCAGCTCCGCCACCGACTCCTTGGTCGGCACCACCAGCGCCCACGCCTTGCCGGACGCGAAGACCACGGTCAGGTAGATCCACGTCGTGACCAGCGCGGCCAGCGGCGCCGCCCACGCGGGCAGCGAAAGCCGGCTGCTCACCAGGCCCGCGAACATCACCGCGAGCACGGCGCCCAGTGACGTCCAGAACCAGGCGCCGCCCTGGAAGAGCGGGTAGAGCAGGAGCGCGGCGGCGAACGAGGCCACCCCGGAGGCGGTCGTCAGTCTCATGTCGTACCTCCTGCCGCAGCGGTCGTACTCATGCCGCGCCTCCCGCTCATGCCGCGCCTCCCGCCGGGTTGAGCGCGTACCGGCCGCGGTTGGCGGCGTCCTGCCAGACGGAGGCGATCGAGGTGCCCGCGGGCAGCCGCACGATGCGCCAGCCGTACCCGGCCAGGACCGTCTGAACGGCCTGGTGGTTCTCCGCGGCCGTCCGGTCGCCGCCGTCCCACGTGTTCACGTCGAGCAGGACCGCCACCCCGGTGATGCCGCTGTGCCTCAGCCTGGCCAGCTCCCTTGCCTCCTCCGGATCGAGATCGCCGAGCACGGCCACGATCAGCCCGTCGCCGCCGCCCTGGCGCAGAGCCGACACGCCCATCTCCAGCGAGCGGGCCGGGCTGTGCCGGATCACGGCCAGGGTGTCGAGCAGCGACCAGCTCAGGCCGGTGTCCGTCAGGTGCTCGGCGCCCTGGTCGGTCACCAGCCGCAGGCCGAGGCCCTCGCGGGCGAGGTGCACGCCGATCGAGGCCGCGGCCGAGACCGCCACCTCGAACGACGAGCGCGGGCCCTCACCGCGGTGCGCGTACCTGCGGGTGTCCAGCAGGAGCGCGCCGCGGCTCTGCCACTGCTGCTCCTCGCGGCGCACCATCAGCTCGCCGTGGCGGGCCGTCGAACGCCAGTGCACCCGCCGCAGGTCGTCGCCCTGCCGGTATTCGCGCGGCGCCACGTCGTCGTCGCCGGCCGCCGCCACACTCCTGGTACGGCTGTCGCCGCCGCCCGTCCACTCGCCCGACAGCCGTACGTGGGGAAGCGCCGCGACGTGCGGCGTCACCACCAGCGTGTCGCTGATCGTGAACGAACGGGTCAGCTCGACCAGCCCGAACGGGTCGGCGATGCGCACCGACAGCGGGCCGATCATGTAACGGCCGCGCAGGTCCGAGCGCACCCGGTAGTCGATCTCCCGCACGCCCCGGGACTCGACCCGGTCCAGCACGAACCGGGGCCGCACGCCCAGCGCGTAAGGAACGGTGTCCTCGATGAGCAGCAGGCCGGTCGGCAGCCTGGTGACGTTCTCCAGCCGCAGGGTCACGGTGGCCTCACCGCCCACCTCGGCCCTGGACGGGTCGAGGCGCCTGGCACAGCTCAGCCGGTAGCGCGTGCGCGCCGCCACCATCGCCGCGAGCAGCGGCAGCGCCGTCACCAACACCCCGATCCTGAACAGGTCGTTCTCGCCCAGGATGACGGCCATCAGCAGCGCCGCGATGCCGGAGGCGAGGAACGACCTGCCCCTGGAGGTCAGCGCCCGCAGCCCGGCTCTCATGACGCCCGTGTCTCCGGCACCGGCACGCGCCTGATGAGATCGGTCACCACCTGCTCGGGCAGGCGGCGCTGTCCCTGGGCCTCGACGCTGGGCAGCAGCCGGTGCGCGAGCACCGGGATGGCCAGGTCCTGCAGGTCGTCGGGGATGACGTAGTCGCGACCGGAGAGCGCGGCGTGTGCCCTGGCGGCCCGCACCAGCTGCAGCGTGGACCGGGGCGAGGCGCCCAGCCGCAGGTCGGGGGAGTGGCGGGTGGCCACGACGAGGTCGATGGCGTACTTCTTGACCGCCTGGGAGACGTACACGCCGCGTACGGCCTCGATCAGGGCGCGCACCTCGGCCGTCGTCGCCACCGGCTCCAGCTTGTCCAGCGGCGAGGTGCCGCCGTGCACGTCGAGCATCTCCAGCTCGGCGTGCGGCTCGGGGTAGCCCATCGCGATGCGGGCGGTGAAGCGGTCGCGCTGCGCCTCGGGAAGAGGATAGGTGCCCTCCATCTCGATGGGGTTCTGCGTGGCGATCACCATGAAGGGCGAGTCCAGCTCGTACGTCACCCCGTCCACGGTCACCTGGTGCTCCTCCATGCACTCGAGCAACGCGGACTGCGTCTTGGGGGAGGCGCGGTTGATCTCGTCGCCCACCACGATGTTCGCGAACACCGGGCCGGGCTTGAACTCGAACTCCCTGGTCTGCTGGTTGTACGCGCTGACCCCGGTGATGTCGCTGGGCAACAGGTCCGGGGTGAACTGCACGCGGCGCACCGGGCAGTCGATGGAGCGGGCGAGCGCCTTGGCCAGCATGGTCTTGCCGACCCCTGGCACGTCTTCGATCAGGAGGTGACCCTCCGCGAGCAGGACGGTGAGCGTGAGGCGCACGGCGTCGCTCTTGCCCTCGATCACCGACTCGATCGCGCTGCGGATCCGGTGAGCGGTGGAGACCAGCTCGTCGAGCTGGGGAGGGACATCATGGGTAACTGCCACCAGGCCTCCATGAGAGAAGTGCGACGGCTGTCCCGTACTGTGCCATTGCGGGAGCCATGCCATTCCTTTTCCATTGTGTGTACGACCCTACGACGCTGTGGGTTCTCGAGCGACATTTGTGGATATTCCAGGGGACCTTGGTGATGTTCCTGTTCTTGTCGCATAGCGGTGCGAATCTCGTGACACGACGCCCCGCTGGGCCCCCCACTTTCCCCCACCGAGGGCTTCGTGAAGGGGCCGAGCCCCTATTTCCACGCGCTTTTGAACCCTCGACACGCCCATGAGGGTTGACCGCCCGGTCGCCGCCCTCCACCCCGCTCCATCGCTCTGACCTGCGGTAACGCAACGGAAAGCAATGATGAAGACGGTTCGAATCAGTTGACGGTGGGGAGAAGTGGAGTATGGTGGTGCGCAGTGGAGGGCCCGGTGCACCAGCGCTGAGCGCTTCACGAGGCACGGGAGGTGGGGCCGGTGTTCCTCGGCACCCATCAACCGCGTCTGGACGACAAGGGACGGCTGTTCCTGCCGGCTAAGTACCGTGAGGAGCTGGCGGAGGGTCTTGTGATCACCAAAGGCCAGGAGCGATGCCTCTACGTCTTTCCCGTGGAGGAGTTCCAGCGCATTACCGAGGCTCTCAGCACCGCCCCGGTCACCGCCAAGGCGGTGCGTGACTACAGCCGCGTCTTCTTCGCCAGCGCGTCCGATGAGAAACCGGACAAGCAGGGGCGCATCACGATCCCGCAGAGCCTGCGTCAGTACGCGGGTTTGGCGCGTGACTGCGTGGTCATCGGGGCCAACACCCGGCTGGAGATCTGGGACGCGCAGGCCTGGGACACCTATCTCAGCGCACAGGAGCAGGCGTTCGCCGATCTGTCGGAGGAGGTGCTGCCAGGGATCTTGTAGGAGCCACGGTCGATCCGTCGGAGCTGTCGTTCGGCGAGGTCTCCACCCGCAACCACTGCTTGTCAGCTGATGCACCTTCCCCGGTGTCAGATGGCGGGCGTCCACGAAGAGGGTGCGGATGGGGACCTGGCCGGACGGCGCCGGGTGGGGACTCTGGAATGACCGGCGATCGATCTATACGCGTCATCCGCGAGCATGGACGCGAGAGGGGGGTTGGAGATGCAGGACAACGCTGGCACGGGTGGTCACGTTCCGGTGATGCTCGAGCGCGTTCTGGAGCTGCTCGGTCCCGCGCTGTCCGGCGCGTCACCGGTCGTCGTCGACGCCAACCTCGGTCTCGGTGGCCACTCGGAGGCTCTGCTCGCCACATTTCCGGAGCTGCACCTGATCGGGATCGACCGCGATCCTTTCGCGATCGACTTCTCGACTCGCAGGCTGAGCCCGTACGCAGACAGGATCACCCTGGTCCAGGCCTCCTCCGGCGACCTGGCCGAGGTGCTCGCCCGCGCGGGGCGCACCACGGTCAACGGAGTGCTGTTCGACCTGGGGGTCTCCTCGCCGCAGCTCGACGAGGCGGAGCGCGGGTTCGCCTATTCCTACGACGCGCCGCTCGACATGCGGATGGACACCGGGCAGGAGCTGACGGCGGAGAGGGTGGTCAACACCTACTCCGCGGCGGAGTTGACCCGCATCCTGCGTGACTACGGCGAGGAACGATTCGCTCCGCGTGTCGCGGCCCTGATCATTAAGGAACGGGCTAAAGAGGCAATAACCTCGACCAAGCGGCTTGCGGACATCGTGCGCGAGGCGATTCCCGCCGCGACCCGGCGCACCGGGGGAAACCCCGCCAAGAGGACTTTCCAGGCGCTGCGCATTGAGGTGAACGCCGAGCTTTCCGCCCTGGAGGCGGCGCTCCCGGCGGCACTCGACGCGCTGGCGCTCGGTGGGCGAGTCGTCGTGCTCTCCTACCACTCACTGGAGGACCGGCTCACCAAGCAGGCCCTCACGGCGCGAACCAGGGACACCAGCCCCCCCGGGCTGCCCGTCCCGCTGCCGGCTCACCAGCCGAGGTTCCGCCTGCTGACGAGGGGAGCCGAGCTCCCAAGCGAAGAAGAGCTCGCCCGCAACCCGCGGGCGGCCTCGGCCCGGCTACGGGCGGCAGAGAGGATCCGTGTTGACGACTGAGCAGGAGACCGGCCGGGGTGCGCCCGTCCGCCGCGCAGTGCCCACGCCGGGGCCCAAGCAGGGGCTCAAGACGGGCGCGCGCCGGCTCGGGGCGCCGCACCAGTCCAAGCCGCGGCCCCGTCCTGACGAGACCAAGCTGTCGGCCGCCGAGCGGGCGCGCCTCGACCTCGACGGCAAGCGGTCCGGCGCCGAGCGGGCACGTACGAACGGCGCGAGCGTACGGACGGATGCCTCGACGCGCGCGCGCACGGACCTCGGCGAGAAGCGGCCGGCCACTGAGCGGGCGCGTCCCGCCGCGGGCACCCGGCCCGGCCAGCCGGACGCGCAGGTCAGGCGGCCGGCGCTGCGACGGCGTCCCGCCCGGCGGCAGCGCGCGCCGTTCGTGCTGCTCGTCGTCGGCCTGCTCTGCGGTGGCCTGGTGAGCCTGCTGCTGCTCAACACCATGCTCGCCAAGGACGCCATCACCGACGCCAACCTGCGCGACCAGATCGCGGTGGCGCGCCGGGAGAACGAGCAGATCCAGCAGCGCTACGAGCTCAGAAACCAGCCCAACGTCATCGCCGAGATGGCCGAGAACCAGGGCTGGAAGAAGGACTGGGACAAGGTCGACAGCTGGACCGGCGATGACGACCCGGCGGGCCAGGCGGACACGGAACGGTGAGGGATTCAGGCGGCAGGGGGCAGGGCCCCGGCCGCGGCGCTGGCGGCGCCGGCTCTCAAGGAGGGCCCGGCGCCGCTCGTCGTACGCCCGGCGGCCCGGGACGGGGAGGGCGTCAAGGGGGTTCGGCCCGTTCTGACGGGACCCGTTCTGATGGGTCGGGGCGCCCGGCGTCGCCGGAGAACCCGCCGCGCCAGCCGCGCAAGCGCCCACAGGACCCTCTCGACCTGCCCTTCGGCCATGATGACGAGCCCCGCGGGCGTTCGCCGCGCGACTCCGGCGACGACGCGCGCGGCCGCCCTCCCAGGGACGACGCCTCGCCCAGGGACGACGCCGACCGCGCCGATCAAGGGCGTTCCGGCCGTTCGCCGCGGGGCGCCGCCGACCGGGGCGATCAGGGCCGTTCGGGCCGCTCCCGCTCCGGCGGCTCCGGTGGCGCGCGCCAAGGGGGCCAGGACCGTGGCCGGCAGGGTGGCGCGGCGGGCCGTTCCCGTGGCGAGGTGCCCCGCGCCCGCTCGCGCGGCGAGGCCGACCGCGGCACCCGCAGGCCCCCGCACGACGAGGACAACCGGCCGAGAAGCCGTAACCTGCGCGGCGGTGACGAGGACGACCGGCCGAGGGGGCGGGCCGGGCAGGGGCGTGATGAGGGCGATCGTCCAAGGGGGCGTGCTCCCCAAGGACGCGATGACGCCGATCGGCTCCGAGGGCGCGACGAGCGGGTGCGCGGCAGGCCGGAGGACGACCTCCGGAGCCGGGGCAGAGACGAAGGGGCTCGGCGTACCCAGGCGGGCGGCCCCAGGCCGCAGGCCAGGCCGGAGCCGGCGCGCGGCCGCGAGCCGGGAGCCGTGCGCCGCGGCGGGGACGTGCCGCCCCCCAGAGGGCCGCGCAGGCCGCCGCCGCGACCGCCCAGGCCGCCACTCGTGCTGCGGCTGGGCAACCCGCGCAGGCGCATCAACATCGGCCTGATCGGCATGACGTTCATCCTGTCGATCTTCGCCGGGCGGCTGATCCAGATGCAGGGTCTCGACTCCAAGGTGTACGAGGCCGCGGCGGTGGGCCAGCGCACGCACACCGAGGAGATCCCCGCCAAACGCGGCTCGATCACCGACGTCAACGGCCACGGGCTGGCCGTCACCGTCGAGGCCCGTGAGCTGTCGATCGACCCCTCCAAGGTGCTCCCCGAGAAGCGCGCGGAGGTGACCAAGCTCCTGGCGCAGCAGCTCGGGAAGAGCGAGCAGGAGATCGCCGCGAAGCTGGCCAGGACGAACACCCGATACCAGCGCCTGGCCACGGACGTCGACCCCGTCGTGGCCGGCCGCCTGCTGCAGGCCCGCGTGCCCGCGCTGTCGGCGAAGAAGACGTACCGCAGGCTCTATCCTGCGGGCGACCTGGCGGGCAGCCTGATCGGGTTCGTCGGCGACGAGGGCGACGGCCTCGGCGGCATGGAGCAGGCCAAGAACAAACTGCTGGCCGGCCGCGACGGCGAGCAGCGCGTCGAGACAGGCCGCGACGGCCTGCGCATCCCGATGACCAGCAGCCAGCACACCGCCCCCGTGAACGGGCAGGACGTGCGGCTGACCATCGACCGCGACATCCAGTGGGCCGCCCAGGAGTCCATCGCCGAGCAGGTCAAGAAGGCCGGCGCCGACAGCGGCACGGTGATCGTCATGGACGTGCGGACCGCCCAGATCGTCGCCATGGCCAACGCCCCCGAGCTCGACCTGAACAACTGGCGCAAGGCCCCCGCCTCGGCCTACATCAACAAGGCCGCCGCCGACGTGTTCGAGCCGGGCAGCACCAACAAGGTGATCACGGCGGCCGCCGCGATCGAGGCCGGCGAGGTGACGCCCGGCACAGTGTTCCGGGTCCCCGACCGGATCAGGTGCGCCGACCAGGTGCTGCGCGACGCGCACGCGCACAAGGTCGAGACGTTGACCTTCCGCCAGGCGGTGGCCGAGTCCAGCAACGTGGCCACGATCATGGCCGCGCGCAAGGTCGGCAGTGAGCGCCTCTACCGGATGCTGAAGGCGTTCGGGTTCGGCACGACGCCCGGCGGCGGCGTGCCGAGCGCGGAGGCGGGCCTGCTGCCCGACTACAAGAACTGGTCGGGCAGCCAGCACTGCACCGTCGCCTACGGGCAGGGCGTGTCGGTGACCGCGCTGCAGATGGCCAGCGTCTACCAGACCATCGCCAACGGCGGCGTCAAGGTCGAGCCGCAGATCGTCGCCGGTGCGACGGACGCGTCCGGCAGGTTCGTTCCCGCTCCCCCAGGTAAGCAGACCAGGGTGGTGAGCGCGACGACGGCCAAGGAGATCACGACGATGCTGGAGGCAGCGGTGAGCGCGGAGGGCACGGGACTGCTCGCCGCCATCCCCGGTTACCGGGTGGCGGGCAAGACGGGCACGGCCAACCGCTACGATGCGGAGCTCGGCCGTTACAAGGGCTACACGGCCTCGTTCGTCGGGTTCGCGCCCGCCGACCAGCCCCGGCTGGTCGTGCTGTCGGTGCTGCAGAACCCGAAGAACGGCCACTTCGGCGGGCAGCTGGCGGCCCCCGTGTTCAAGGATGTGATGACGTTCGCCATCAAGAGCAAGAAGATTCCTCCCACAGGCTCCACCGCGCCGCCAGTGCGGACGCGCGCGGGACAGTGAGCAGGGAAGGTACGCTCTCGCCGTGCGTCCCCCGTCGTCTATGCGTCCCACGACCAGCCAGCCCCGTCCGCTGACCGGGCTCGCGACCATGCTCGATGCCGACTCAGGCTCGTCCCGGTCGCCTCATGCCGCCCTGACCGGCGTCACCATCGACTCCCGCAACGTCAGGCGCGGAGACCTCTACGTGGCCCTGCCCGGCAACCAGGCCCACGGCGCCGACTTCGCCGCCGACGCGATGGCGAAGGGGGCCGTGGCCGTGCTCACCGACCGCGACGGCCGCGAGGCGGCCGTCGCCACCGGGCTTCCCGTGCTGGTCGTGCCCGACCCGCGTGCCCTGCTCGGGCAGATCTCCTCCTGGGTGTACGGGCAGCCGGCCCACGACATCCAGATCCTCGGCGTCACCGGCACCAGCGGCAAGTCCACCACCACGTTCATGATCGAGGCGGGCCTGCGGGCCGCCGGCCACACGTCGGGCCTGGTGGGCGGCGTCGAGATCCACGCGGGCGACGTGCGCTTCCAGCCCACGCTCACCACGCCGGAGGCGTCGGAGCTGCACGGCCTGTTCGCCCTGATGCGCGAGGAGGGCGTCAGCGCGGCCGTCATGGAGGTCTCCAGCCACGCGCTCGCCCTCGGCAGGGTCGACGGGATCTACTACGACGTCGCCCTGTTCACCAACCTCTCCCAGGACCACCTCGACTTCCACAAGGACTTCGAGGACTACTTCGCGACCAAGGTGCGGCTGTTCCAGCCGGAGCTGAGCCGGGTCGGCGTGACCAACATCGACGACCGCTACGGGCGGGAGCTGCTCGACCTGGCCAAGGTGCCGATGACCACGTTCTCGGCGCTGGGCGACCCGGAGGCCGAGTGGCGGGCGCTGGACGCCAGGCTGGGCGCGGACGGCAGCGCGTTCAGGGTGGTGGGTCCCGGCGGGGTCGAGGCGGACGCGCAGATCGCGCTGCCGGGCCCGTTCAACGTCGCCAACGCGCTCGGCGCCATCGTCACCCTCGTCGAGGCCGGTGTGCCGCTGCAGGCCGCCGTGCACGGCGTCGGGACGCTCACCGGCGTTCCCGGGCGCATGCAGCGGATCACGGCCGCGGACGACGAGTTCCAGGCCGTCGTGGACTACTCACACAAACCCGGCGCCGTGGAGTCGGTGCTGCGCTCGCTGCGGTCCGTCACGGCGGGCACGCTGACGATCGTGCTCGGCTGCGGCGGCGACCGTGACAAGGGCAAACGGCCTATCATGGGCGAACTCGCCGCTCGCCTGGCGGATGTGGCCATCTTCACGAGCGACAATCCGCGCTCGGAGGACCCGCTCGCCATCCTCGCGACGATGACGGAAGGAGCGCTCCGCGTTCCGCAGCACGACCGCGCTCATGTGATCATTGAGCCCGACCGCGCGGCCGCCATCGACCTGGCGATCGCCCGGGCCGGGCGCGGCGACGTGGTCGTCGTGGCCGGCAAGGGTCACGAGCAGGGCCAGTACGTTTCAGGCGAAGTGATCCCCTTCGACGACCGCGAGGTGGTCGCCGAGTCGATCGCCGCACGCAAGGAAAGCACGGAAAGCAGGAAGCACTGATGATCCCGTTGCCTCTGGCCAGGATCGCCGAGATAACCTCGGGCGCCCTGTCGGGCATGGCCGATCCCCGCGCGGTGGTGCGCGGGCCCGTCGTGATCGACTCGCGGGCCGTCGAACCGGGATCGTTGTTCGTCGCCTTCGAGGGAGCGCGGGTCGACGGCCACGACTACGCCGCGCAGGCGATCAGGGCCGGAGCCGTCGCCGTGCTGGCCACCAGGCCGGTCGACGTCCCCTCGGTGATCGTGCCCGACGCCGCCGCCGCGCTGGCCGAGTTGGCCGCCGCCCAGGTGGCGTCGCTGCCCAAGGTCACCGTGATCGGCGTGACCGGCTCGGCGGGGAAGACCACGACCAAGGACCTCCTGGCCAAGCTCACCGCCCGGGTCGGGCCCACCATCGCCCCCGTCGGCAGCTTCAACAACGAGCTCGGCCATCCGCTGACCGTGCTGCGGGCCGACCTCGACACCCGCTTCATGGTGCTGGAGCTGGCCGCGCGCAACATCGGCCACATCAAGGACCTGACCCGCATCGCGCCGCCGCAGATCGGCGTGGTGCTCAACGTCGGCACCGCGCACCTCGGCGTGTTCGGCGGCAAGGAGGCCATCGCCAAGGCCAAGGGCGAGCTGGTGGAGTCGCTGCCGCGCACCGGCGTGGCCGTGCTGAACGCCGACGACCCGTTGGTGCGGGCCATGGCCTCGCGCACGGAAGCGCGCGTCACGTACTTCGGGCGCGCCGAGTCCGCCTCCATCCGGGCCGAGAACGTCTCGGTCGACGCCCGGGGGCGGGCCTCGTTCACGCTGCGCACGCCCTCGGGGGCCGCGCCCGTGTCGCTCAAGCTGTACGGCGAGCACGCGGTCGAGAACGCCCTGGCCGCCGCGGCGGCCGGTTACGAGCTGGGCCTGCCGGTGGCCACCATCGCCGCGGAGCTGTCGGAGGCCACGCCGCGCAGCCGGTGGCGGATGGAGGTCACGGACCGGGCCGACGGGGTCACGGTCGTCAACGACGCGTACAACGCCAATCCGGACTCGATGCGGGCCGCCTTCGAGGCGTTCGCGGTGCTGGGGCGGGGGCGGCGGCGCTTCGCCGTCATCGCGGCGCTGCGGGAGCTGGGCGAGGACGGGCCCGCGCTCAACGCCGAGCTGGGCCGGCTGGCCGGCGGCTCCGGGCTCGCGGGGCTGATTGTGGCGGGTCCCGACGCGGGGCCCGTACTGGAAGGCGCACGCGCGGCCGCGGCGCAGGCCCAGGCCGCGGCCCAGGCGTCACTGGACGCGCAGGCGGCGGCCAACGCCGCGGCCGGACTCCCGCCCGCTTCCGGACCGCAGGTGCCGGGACCGTCCGCCTCGGGACCGCAGGTGCCGGGACCGCACGCCTCCGGAGGGCCTCTGGGCCCTGCCGGGCCGCTGCCCCCCGGCCCCCATCAGGGCGCGCCACAGGGCTGGCACGGGCCCGTCCCCGAGCAAGGGGCACCGCAGCCCGGCCGGCAGGGGACTGACGCCGCCGCGCCGCAAGGCTGGCAGGCGCCGGGCGCCGCGCCACAGGGCTGGCAGGCGCCGGATGGCGGCAGCGCGCCGCAGGAGTGGCACGGTGGCGGGCAGGGCGGGCCTCAGCTCGCGTGGCAGGGGAACGAAGCCGCCGCCCAGCAAGGGTGGCATGCGCCTGCGGCCGGTGGGCCCCAGGCGGGTGGACCCGTGGCCGGTCAGCCTCCGGCCGGTGGGCCGGCGGCCGGGCAGCCGCCGATGGGGGGAGCCGCGCCCGGTCAGCCGCCGGCGCCGCCGGTGGGCGGGCCCGTCGTGGGAGGAGCGCCGGTCGGTGGATCTCCCAGCGGGGGACAGCCGGGGGCCGGGGCCGCGTATCCTGCGCAGGCGATGCGAATTGTGCATGTGCCCGATGCCGAGGCGGCCGCCGCCGAGCTGGGCGGATGGTTGCGTCCTGGAGACGCTGTGCTGGTGAAGGGACCGAGAGCCATGGGACTGGAACGGACGGCCGAGCTGCTGCTCGGAGGTGCCGCCCAGTGACCGAGATCATCATCGCCGGTGCGGTGGGCCTGATCCTCTCGATGCTGGGCACCCCGCTGGCGATCAGGCTGTTCTCGCGGCGCGGCTACGGCCAGGAGATCCGCGAGGAGGGCGTGCAGGCCCACCTCGGCAAGCGGGGCACCCCCACGATGGGCGGCATCGTGTTCGTGCTGGCCGCGCTGCTCGCCTACGGCGCCTCCCACCTGGCCACCTTCGCCGCGCCCACCGTGTCGGGCATGCTGGTGCTGTTCCTGATGACCGGGCTCGGCGCGGTCGGGTTCCTCGACGACTTCATCAAGATCTACAAGCAGCGCAGCCTCGGCCTCCGCAGCGGCGCCAAGGCGCTCGGCCAGCTCGTCATCGGCGCGGTCTTCGCGTTCCTGGTGGTGCGCCAGCCGAACGTCTACGGCATCACCCCCGCCGAGACCCGCGTGTCGTTCCTGCGGGACATCGGCCCGTCGATCGGCATCGTCGGCTTCACCATCTGGGTGCTCTTCATGATCGTCGGGTTCTCCAACGCGGTGAACCTCACCGACGGTCTCGACGGCCTGGCCAGCGGCGCGACCGGCGTCGTGCTCGCCGCGTACGTGCTGATCGGCAACTGGCAGCTCCGCAACAACTGCATCGACCAGCTCGGACCCAACTGCTACTGGGTGCGAGACCCCCTCGACCTGGCGGTGGTGGCCGCGGCCGTGCTGGGGTCGCTGATCGGGTTCCTGTGGTGGAACGCCCCGCCCGCGCGCATCTTCATGGGTGACACCGGCTCGCTGGCGCTGGGCGGCGTGCTGGCCGGGCTGGCCATCGCCACCCGTACCCAGCTCCTGCTGATCATCCTCGCCGGCCTGTGCGTGATCATCACACTGTCGGTGATCATCCAGGTCGGGTCCTTCAAAATGACCGGGAAACGGGTGTTCAGGATGGCGCCGCTGCAGCACCACTTCGAGCTGAAGGGCTGGGCGGAGACCACGATCGTGGTCAGGTTCTGGCTGATCGCGATGCTCTGCTCGGCACTCGGCCTCGGGCTGTTCTACGTCGAGTGGATGCCGAGGCCATGAGCGTGACGTGCGTGGCCGGGCTCGGCGTCTCCGGCACCGCCGTGGCCAGGGTCCTGGCCGAGCGCGGCGAGCGGGTCGTGGTCGTGGAGGCGACGGAGGGCGAGCGGCAGCTCGCCGCGGCCGCCGAGCTGGCCACGGTGGGGGTGGAGACCCGCTTCGGGGCGATGGAGGTGCCGGAAGGGGCGACGCGGCTGGTCACCACCGGCTGGGCGCCGCACCACCCGCTGATCGCCGCCGCGCTCGGCGCGGGCGTCGAGGTGGTGGGCGAGGTCGAGCTGGCCTGGCGGCTGCGGCCCGCGCAGGCGGCGCCATGGCTCGCGCTGACCGGCACCAACGGCAAGACCACCGCCGTGCGCATGCTCACCTCGATCCTGCTCGCCGCCGGCCGCAAGGCCCTGGCCGTCGGGAACGTGGGCGTCCCCGTGGTGCGTGCCGTCGCCGAACCGTACGACGTGCTGGCCGTCGAGCTGTCCAGCTTCCAGCTCCACTGGTCGAGCACGCTGGCCCCGCACGCCGCGGCCATCCTCAACGTGGCCCCCGACCACCTCGACTGGCACGGCTCCATGGAGGAGTACGCCGCCGCCAAGGGCCGCATCTACGAGCGGGCCAAGACCGTGATCTACAACGCCGACGATCCCGAGGCGACCAGGCTGGCCGCGCCCTATCCGGGAGCGGTCGGGTTCACGCTGCGGGTGCCCAGGCGGGGTGAGCTCGGCGTGGTGGAGGACCTGCTGGTCGACCGGGCGTTCGTGGCCGATCCCGTGGAGGCGGCCGAGGAGCTGGCGACGCTGGAGGACGTGCGTCCCTTCGCGCCGCACAACGTCGCCAACGCCCTGGCAGCCGCTGCCCTGGCCCGCTCGCTCGGCGTCCCTTCCGAGGCGGTACGCCAGGGACTGCGGGACTTCGTGCCCGACCCCCACCGCCTCGCCCACGTCGACCGGATCGGCGACGTCGACTACGTCGACGACTCCAAGGCGACCAACCCGCATGCCGCCGCCGCGGCGCTGGCCTCGTACCCCTCGATCGTGTGGGTGGCGGGCGGCCAGCTCAAGGGCGCCGACGTCGACGAGCTGGTGCGCCAGGCGGCCCCCAGGCTGCGCGGCGCGGTGCTGCTGGGCGCCGATCGCGCGGCGATCGCGGAAGCCATCGCGCGACACGCGCCGAATGTCCCCGTCGTGGACATCGCCGATCGGGACACTGGTGCGATGGAAAGAGTCGTCACCGAAGCCGCCCGGCTGGCCTCGCCCGGGGACACCGTGCTGCTCTCCCCGGCGGGGGCCTCCCTTGACATGTTCGCCAACTATCCGGCGCGGGGGGAGGCCTTCGCGCACGCCGTACGTGAGCTGAGGCGGCGACGTGAGCACGGGCGGTGAGAAGCCGCGCGGCGACGAGGGGCCGGGCAGCTGGGTACGCGAGCAGCTCGGCGCGCTGAAGGAGCTGCTCGACAAGCCGCTGACCACGTACTACCTGATCATCATGTGCAGCGCGCTGCTGCTCGCGCTCGGCCTGATGATGGTGCTGTCGGCCTCCAGCGTCGAGGCGCTGCAGAAGACCGGCAGCCCGTTCTCGTGGTTCTTCAAGCAGTCGATGTCGGCCGCCGTGGGCCTGCCGCTGATGTGGGCCTGCTCGCGGCTGCCGGTCAAGTTCTTCCGGTGGGCGGGCTATCCCATGATGGCGCTGTCGATTCTGGCGCTGGTCATGGTGCTGTTCATCGGCTCGTCCGAGCTGGGCGCGCAGCGGTGGATCTACGTCGGCCCGTTCACCCTCCAGCCGTCCGAGCCGGCCAAGCTCGGGCTCGTGCTGTGGGGCGCCGACCTGCTGGCCAGGAGGGCGCGACAGGGCCGCATCGAGTGGCGGCAGATGCTGATCCCGCTCATGCCCGGCACCGCGATCCTGGCCGTCATGGTCATGCTCGGGCGCGACCTGGGCACCACGCTGGTGCTGTTCATGATCTTCCTGGCGCTGCTGTGGGTCGTGGGGGCGCCGATAAAGCTGTTCGGCGGCCTCATGGCGCTCGCGGTGCTCGCCGCGATCATCATGATCAAGGTGGAGCCGTACCGGATGAAGCGCATCGGGGCCTACCTCAACCCGTGGGCCGACGCGCAGAACGCCGGATACCAGGCCGTGCAGGGGCAGATCGCGATGGGCTCGGGCGGCTGGTTCGGGCTCGGACTCGGCGCCAGCCGGCAGAAGTGGAGCTGGCTGCCGCACGGCGAGAGCGACTTCATCTTCGCCATCCTCGGCGAGGAGCTCGGGCTGATGGGCACGCTGCTGGTGGTGGCGCTGTTCGGGCTGCTCGGCTACGCGGGGCTGCGGGTCGCCGTCCGCGTCAACGACGCCTTCACCAGGCTCACCGCCGCCGCCATGGTGGCCTGGATCGTCGGGCAGGCGACCGTCAACATGGGCGCCGTGCTCGGCGTCCTGCCGATCACCGGCATCCCGCTGCCGCTGGTCTCGTACGGCGGCTCATCGCTGCTGCCCACGCTCGCCGCGCTCGGCATGCTGCTGTCGTTCGCCAAACGCGAGCCAGGCGCGCGAGAAGCCTTGGCAGCTCGTGGCCCCGGGCCGGCCGCCAGGGGCCTAAGCTGGCTTGGCCTGGGGGCTACGACCAGAGGCCGAGTGACACGTTAGGGAGTGACCGAGATGAGGGTGGTCCTCGCCGGTGGGGGGACGGCCGGGCACATCGAGCCCGCGCTCGCCCTTGCGGACGCGCTGCGCCATCTTGACCGGGGCGCCGGCATCACCTGCATGGGCACGGAGCGCGGCCTGGAGACCCGGCTCGTCCCCGCCAGGGGCTACGAGCTGGCGCTGGTGCCGGCCGTGCCGCTGCCAAGGGCGATCACTCCGAGCCTGCTCACCGTGCCAGGGAGGCTGGCAGGTGCGATCAACGCGGCGGCCGGCATACTCGACCGCGCCGAGGCCGACGTCCTCGTCGGCTTCGGCGGCTACGTCGCGACCCCTGCCTACCTGGCGGCCAAGCGGCGCGGCGTGCCGATCGTCGTGCATGAGGCCAATCCGCGCCCCGGGCTGGCCAATCGGCTCGGCGCCCGGCTCACCGACCACGTCTTCACCGGCTTCCCCGACACCACGCTGTCCAAGGCCGAATACATCGGCACCCCGATCCGCCGCGAGATCGTCAACCTCGACCGGCTGTCCATGGGCGACAAGGCGCGCTCCTGGTTCGGGCTGGAGAACGACCGGCCGACGTTGCTGGTGTTCGGCGGCTCGCAGGGGGCCAGGTCGCTCAACGAGGCCGCGCTCGGCGCCGCCCCCGTGCTGCGCAGGGCGGGGGTGCAGGTGCTCCACGTGCTCGGCCCGAACAACACCGTCGATCGCGAGCCCCCGCCGGGCGACCCGCAGTACGTGCTGCTGCCCTACGTCGACCGCATGGACCTCGCCTACGCCGCCGCCGACTTCGTGCTGTGCCGCGCCGGCGCGCTGACGTGCGCGGAGCTGACCGCGGTCGGGCTGCCCGCCGCGTACGTGCCGCTGCCGCACGGCAACGGCGAGCAGGCCATCAACGCCGGGCGCATCGCCCAGGGCGGCGGCGGCCTGATGGTCGACGACGCCGACCTGTCACCCGAATGGATCATTCACAACGTGCTGCCCATCCTCCGCGATCCCGAGCGGGTCGTCGCCATGTCAGGGGCGGCGTCCAGACTGGGACGCAAGGACGCCGATATCATGCTCGCCAGGAAAGTGTTGGAGATAGCCCGATGAGTCTCGTCAAGCTGGTCGATCCCGTCGCCGTAGCGGACCTGGGGCGGGTGCACTTCATCGGCATCGGCGGCGCAGGCATGTCGGGCATCGCCCGCATCCTGCTCAAACGCGGCGTGCGGGTGTCGGGCAGCGACGCGCGCAGCTCAGAGCAGATCACCGAGCTGCGCGAGCTGGGCGCCACCGTCCACATCGGCCATGCCGCGTCGCACGTGCGAGACGTCGACACCGTGGTCGTCTCGACCGCCATCCGCGACTCCAACCCCGAGCTGGGCGAGGCGCTCAAGCAGGGGCTGCGGATCATCCCGCGGGCCGCCGCGCTGGCCTCCGTCATGGCCGGGCGCACCGCCGTGGCCATCGCGGGCACCCACGGCAAGACCACCACCACCTCGATGCTGACCGTGGCGCTGCAGAAGTGCGGGGCCGACCCGTCCTACTGCGTGGGCGGCCAGCTCGTCACCACCGGGCTCGGCGCCGACGACGGCGAAGGCCAGGTGTTCGTGGCCGAGGCCGACGAGAGCGACGGCTCGTTCCTCATGCTGGCGCCCGACATCGCCGTGGTGACCAACGTCGAGGCCGACCATCTCGACAACTACGGCGACCCGCGGGCCGTGCACGACAGCTTCGCCAGGTTCGCCGAGCGGGTCGGCTCGCTGCTCATCGCCTGTGCCGACGACCCGGGCGCGGCCGAGCTGGCTCGCCGGGCGCGCGAGCGGGGGCTGCGGGTCACGACGTACGGCGTGCAGGGCGAGGACTACCGCGTGAGCGGGATCAGGCCCGACGGGTTCGGCACGGTCTTCTACATCGAGGGCAGGGGCGACGTGCGGCTGGCCGTCCCCGGCGCGCACAACGCGCTCAACGCCACCGCGGTGATCGCCGTGGCCGATGAGCTGGGGCTGCCGTTCGAGGAGATCAGGCAGGGCCTCGGCGCCTTCACGGGGGCCAAGCGGCGCTTCGAGGCCAAGGGGGAGGCCGGCGGCATCGCCGTGTTCGACAGCTACGCGCACCACCCGACCGAGCTGACCGCCGACCTGAAGGCTGCCCGCGACGTGGTCGCCTCCTACTCCGGCGACGGCCGGGTCATCGCGGTCTTCCAGCCGCACCTCTACTCGCGCACCCGGTTCTTCGCCGACGAGTTCGGCGCGGCGCTCGGGCTGGCCGACGAGGCCATCGTGCTCGACGTCTACGGGGCGCGCGAGGATCCCGAGCCTGGGGTCTCCGGGGCGCTGGTGGCCGGGCGGGTGCCGCTGCCTCCCGAGCGGGTCGCGTACGCGCCGGACCGGGCCGCGGTCCCCGCGCTGGTGGCCGAGCGGGCGCGGCCCGGCGACATCGTGCTGACCATGGGCGCGGGCGACGTCACGGAGCTCGGACCGCAGATCGTGGCCCGTCTCTCCTCCTGACCGGCGGGAGAGTCTCCGCCCCGCCGCGAGGGCCCTTGGGGGGCGTTCATCTGGCCCCGGAAGGACCGCGACCCGGGACGGCGGGTGCGTTGCCGTCCTGCCGTGCGGGCTGGGGTCCCCTGGGGAGGGGATGCGCGCGGTGTGGTGGCGAGAGGGTCTCGATCCCGCTGAGGTCCCTTGGGGGGGCGATGAGGGCGGGCTTGCCGCCGTTTGGGCGTGGCGTGCGGTGTTGCGACGTGCGTCGGCGTAGGTTCTGTGCCGACGCGCATGGGCCGGCATGGGGAGGGCGATGAAGGCGCGGACGGCGTTCCTGGTGCTGCTCACGGCGGGAGTGGTGGGCTCGGCCGCCTGGCTGGTGTTCTTCTCGCCCGTCCTGGGCGTGCGCTCGATCGAGATCGTGGGAAATCTCACAGTGCCGAGCGAGCGCATCAAGCAGCAGGCCGGCGTGGCCGACCTCCACCCTCTCGCCACCGTGAACCTCGCCGACGTCGAGGGCCGCGTCCTGGGCATCAGACAGCTCGCCAGCGCCAAGGTGGACCGGGTCTGGCCGGGCACGCTCAAGATCGAGGTGGTCGAGCGCGAGCCCGTCGCCGCGATCCCCGCGGGCGGCAAGTTCGCGATCGTCGACAAGCAGGGCGTGGTGATCGAGGTCAAGTCCGCGGCGCCGCCCATGCTGCCGGTGCTCAAGGTCGACACGCCCGCGGCGGACGACCCGGCCATGAAGGCGGCGATCCAGGTGATCCAGGCGGTTCCTGACGAGGTGGCACCCAAGATCAGGGAGGTGCGCGCGGGAACGGCCGAGGGCGTGACCTTGAAGCTGTCGGACGGGCGGACCGTCATCTGGGGCGGCGCCGACCGGCCCGAGGAGAAGGGCCGCATCCTGACTTCGCTGCTCAAACGGGAGAAAGCCACGGTGTACGACGTCAGCTCACCGGATGTGGTGACGCTGAAGTGATCAAGAGTGGGCAAGTCCGCGGCAAGGCATGGCCGAGCTTGTGCGAGGTGGGGGTCACGGCGTGAGAGCCTTAAGTCGTACGTCGGGCGGAGGAGCCCCCGACCAGGCGCGACTTCGGAGCGAAACGGACAGCCCGCGACACGCCGGACGTGCTTGCGGCGCGGTTAGTTGACCCGCCAGGCAGGGGACTCCTACTGTCCGTATCAATCCTCAGGTTGACATAAATCTAAATCTCAACCTGAGGTTGAGAGTTATCCGAAGAGACAAAAGCGGAGACAATCCGCACCGAAATGGCAAGTCAACGAGCGGAAAGGCCCCTCGTCGTGGCAGCACCGCAGAACTACCTCGCGGTCATCAAGGTCGTCGGCATCGGCGGCGGCGGAGTCAACGCCGTCAACCGGATGATCGAAGAGGGACTCAAGGGCGTCGAGTTCATCGCGATAAACACCGACGCCCAGGCGCTGCTGATGAGTGACGCCGATGTGAAACTCGACGTGGGCCGCGAGCTCACGCGCGGATTGGGCGCCGGCGCCAACCCCGACGTGGGGCGCAAGGCGGCCGAGGACCACCGTGAGGAGATCGAGGAGGTCCTCAAGGGGGCCGACATGGTCTTCGTCACGGCAGGCGAGGGCGGCGGCACCGGCACGGGCGGCGCGCCCGTCGTCGCCAACATCGCCAGGTCGCTCGGCGCGCTGACCATCGGCGTGGTGACCAGGCCGTTCAGCTTCGAGGGCCGGCGCAGGGCCATGCAGGCCGAAGCCGGCATCGAGACGCTGCGCGACGAGGTCGACACGCTGATTGTGATCCCCAACGACCGGCTGCTGTCGATCTCCGACCGGCAGGTGAGCGTGCTCGACGCGTTCAAGGCGGCCGACCAGGTGCTGCTCTCGGGTGTCCAGGGCATCACCGACCTGATCACCACTCCCGGTCTGATCAACCTCGACTTCGCCGACGTCAAGTCGGTCATGTCGGGCGCCGGCTCGGCGCTCATGGGCATCGGCCACGCCCGCGGCGACGACCGCTCGGTGGCGGCGGCCGAGATGGCGGTCTCCAGCCCGCTGCTGGAGGCCAGCATCGACGGCGCCCACGGCGTGCTGCTGTCGATCGCGGGCGGCTCCGACCTGGGCCTGTTCGAGATCAACGAGGCCGCGCAGCTCGTGTCCATGGCCGCCGCGCCCGACGCCAACATCATCTTCGGTACGGTCATCGACGACGCGCTCGGCGACGAGGTGCGCGTGACGGTGATCGCGGCCGGCTTCGACGACGTGCCGCCGCCGGTGGACAAGCAGGTGCCCCGCCCGGCGAGCCGCCCCGCCCAGCCCGCCGCGCCACCCGTGTCGTCGCCTGTGCGGCCGAGCGTCGCCTCCCCCAGCGTGAAGTCGGAGCAGCCCGCCGTGCGCCCTGAGCCGCGCGCTGAGGTGCGTCCGGAGCCGCGCGGGGACTTCAGGCCCGAGCCGCGCCCCGAGTTCCGCCCTGAGCCCCGTCCTGAGCCGCGTGCCGAGTTCAGAGCGGAGCCCCGCCCCGAGCCGCGCGCCGAGTTCAGGCCCGAGCCGCGTCCTGAGCCCCGCCCAGAGCCGCCGCGCCCCGAGCCGGTGCGGCCGGTGGAGCCGGCGCAGGTCGCCGAGCCCGTGGACGCCGAGCCCGCCGCCGAGGAGCCGTCCGGCCCCGTCTCGATCCCCCGGCCCACGCCCGAGCCCGCCAATCCGCCCACGCCCATCACCTCCCGCATGTCGGAGCCCGCCAAACGTCCTAGGGTGATCTTCGAGGACCAGGAAGAGGAGCTCGACGTCCCCGACTTCCTCAAATAGCCCGGCCGCCTGACGCCGCTCCCCGGCAGGATCCGGGAGCGGCGCCGTCGTGTGCGGGAAGGCGTACCCTGGGCCGGCCTGTAGTGAAAGGGAGACTCACGTGAGAAGGGACGAGATCGCGGCCGGGCTCGCCGAGGTCGACGCGCGCATCGCGGCGGCCTGCCACGCGGTGGGGCGCGACCGCGGAGAGGTCACGCTGGTCGCCGTCACGAAGACCCGTCCGGCCGAGGACGTGCGGATCCTGGCCGAGCTGGGCGTGCGTGACATCGGCGAAAACCGCGACCAGGAGGCCGCGGCCAAGGCGCAGGAGCTCGCGGGGCTCTCGCTGACCTGGCATTTCGTCGGCCAGCTCCAGACGAACAAGGTCCGCTCCGTCGTCTCGTACGCCGACGTGATCCACTCGGTGGACCGCCTGCGGCTGGTGGAGGCGATCAGCGGGGAGGCGGTGCGCCAGGGCCGCAGGATCGGCTGCCTGATCCAGGTCGCGCTCGACGACGACCCGGCCAGGGGTGGCGCCCGGCCCGCCGACGTGCTCGAGCTGGCCGACGAGGTGGCCCTGGCCGAGGGCGTGTGGCTCGGGGGCGTCATGGCGGTGGCGCCGCTGCACGAGGAGCCCGCCAAGGCGTTCGCCAGACTGCGCGACGTGGCCACGCGCCTGGAGGAGCAGCACCCGCGTGCCACGATGATTTCGGCCGGAATGAGCGAAGACCTCACGGAAGCCATCGCGTACGGCGCGACACACGTGCGGATCGGTACGGCGTTGCTCGGTCGCCGCAAGCCCTTCGTCAGGTAATGTCCCCCCAAGTGGGTCTTCAGGCTCACGACCAAGTAGAGGTCGATCAGCGGTGAGCTCCAAGGGGGTACGGCTACCGCCTCGGGCTCCGGCGACGGACCCGAGCGAGTGCGACCAGGAGCAGGAGGACGACGTAGCGATGGCCGGCGCGATGCGCAAGATGGCGGTCTACCTCGGTCTCGTGGAGGACGACCGCTACGAGAGATATGAGACGTACACGGACGACTACCCCTACGAGGACGAGGGGCAGCGAGCCGGCGAGGAGCGGCCCGTGGCGGTCCAGGACCGCGACGACGAGCCCGAAGCGGGAGTGCCCGCGCCGAGACCCGCTGCGGCCGTCCTGGAGCGTCGCACGACCGATCTGGCCCGCATCACGACCCTCCATCCGCGTACGTACAACGAGGCGCGTACCATCGGTGAGCACTTCCGCGACGGCACCCCGGTCATCATGAACCTGACAGAGATGGTTGACAGCGACGCCAAGCGGCTTGTCGATTTCGCGGCAGGTCTGGTCTTTGGCCTACATGGCAGCATTGAACGTGTTACCAACAAGGTGTTCCTGTTGTCCCCTGCCAATGTCGAGGTGACCGCTGAGGACAAGGCCCGAATCGCGGAGCGCGGGTTCTTCAACCAGAGTTAGAGTCTCTGTATGTCTATCGCACCCAACCAGGTCTCGCCGAGGCCGGGAGGGCACATCAGAAGTGGAGGCGCGGCCGGGCCGTGGGGATCGTAAGCCAGATCTTGGTCGTAGTCCTGTCTCTCTACCTGGTGCTGCTCATAGGTAGGATGATCTTCGAGACGGTGCAGGCTTTCGCCCGCCAGTGGCGCCCATCCGGTGTCATCCTGGTGCTGGCCGAGGCCACCTACACCGCAACCGACCCACCACTCAAGTTCCTCCGCCGTTTCATTCCTCCGCTCCGGTTGGGTACGGTGGCCTTTGACCTAAGCTTCACTGTCCTGTTCATCGTCGTGCTGCTCCTGATCCAGATCGCCGGAGCGCTGCGATGACCGGGCCGGTGTCGCGCCGGTCGTGTTCAAACTCGTGTCCGCGCTGAAGTGATTCGGGTTACCGTCCCTCCGGACAGACTCCAAAGCGCGCCAAGGAGACCAAAAAATGCCGCTGACGCCCGCTGATGTGCGGAACAAGCAGTTCAGTACCACCCGGCTGCGGCCGGGCTACGACGAGGAAGAGGTCGATGCCTTCCTCGACGAGGTGGAGGCTGAGCTGGACCGTCTGATCCAAGAGAACGAGGAGCTCCGCGCGAAGCTGGCCGAGTGCCTGCGCGGGAAGGTGCCGGGCGGCATGAACATGCCCATGGCCTCTGCCCCGGTCCAGGAGCAGCCCAAGCCCGAGATGATGGCTCCGCCCCCGCAGCCGGAGCCCATGCGTGCCCCCGAGCCGCCCCCCGTGCAGCAGCCGGTGCCCGTGGCCATGAACATGCCTCCCGCCGAGGACAACATGGACACCGCGGCCCGCGTGCTCGCGCTCGCCCAGCAGACCGCCGACCAGGCGATCTCCGACGCCCGCCGGGAGGCGGACGAGACGGTCACCCGCGCCCGCCGCGAGGCCGACGAGATCCTCACCAAGGCGCGCCGCCAGGCCGAGCAGGTCATCGGCGACGCCCGTGCCCGCGCCGAGACGCTCGAGCGCGACGCGCAGGAGCGCCACCGCCAGGCGATGGGCTCGCTGGTGCAGACCCGCGACGAGCTCGAGCGCAAGGTCGAGGAGCTGCGCAGCTTCGAGCGCGAATACCGCAGCAGGCTCAAGCTCTACCTGGAAAACCAGCTCGCCGAGCTCAACGTCTCCGCAGAGGGCAGCGGTGGGTTCCCGGTGATGTCCGGTGGTCCGCAGGGTCAGGCTCCCGCCATGTCGCACGCCGTGTCGCAGAGCGGCCAGCAGCCTCTTCCCGGTGGTCCCAGCCCGTTCGGCGGCGAGGCTCCGCAGGGCGCCTTTCCCGGCGGTGACGGTCCTCACAACGACCGCCGGTAAAGTAACGGGTCACTAGGACCTGTCACTCGAAAGAGCTCCCCTGTGATCCTTATCAGTGCTGGTTTGGTGCTCGCGGCAGTCGTGTTGCTGATCGCGGGCTTCGTACTGGCTAAGCCGTTCCTGATCATGTGGTCCATCGTGGTCAGCGTGCTGTCCGCGCTGTTCCTCGTGATCGGGGCGTTCCTGCGGCGAAACGAGCTTTTTCCCGGTGGTGGGCAGGCCGCTGCGCCGGCCACCCCACCGAAAGGGCTCATGCCGCCGGGCATGCCGTACACCCAGACCGGCCCTACGGTCACCCAGGCCGGCCCCACGGCTCACCATCAGCCTCCGAGGCCACAACCGCATCCGCAGACGCCGCAGCGGACGGCGACCGTTCCCGCCGCTCCGCGCCGCCCCGCGGCGAGCGGCATCTCCCCGGATGCGATCGTGCTGGTGATCCCCGGACGCAAGCGTTACCACGTGTCCGGCTGCCGGCAGCTGAGTGGCCGGGACAGCGAGGAGCTCACCTACGAGGAGGCACGCGAGGAGGGCTTCACGCCCTGCACGACGTGCCTGCCTGACGCAGCGCTCGGCGGACGGCAGCTGCCGCCTGCCGCCGACCCCGAGCCCGTCGTCGCACCCGGCCCCGCCGCCACGGCGGAGAGCCGGGCGGAAAACTCCGCGGAGACCCGCGACGTACGTCCGCCGGTCGCCCCGCCGAAGCCCGAGAAGAAGGCTTCCACCCCCACCCCGGAGCCTGCCGCCACCGACGAGGAAGGCGCCACCGGGTGGTTCGGCCGCCCCTCCACCTCCGCCGCCGCCGAACCTGACGAGGATCAGGCGGAGAAGCAGACTTCTTATTTCCGGCCGCCGTCCGCCGCGCGCAGGCCCGGCTCGACGCCGCCCCGCCCCGCTTCCGGACCCTCTTCCGCGGGCGGCCCCGCCAAGGACGCGCCCGCCAAGGGCACATCGCCGTCGAGCGGGGCCTCTGCCGGCGCCCCTGCTCCGGGTGGACGCTCCACGGATGCGCCCTCTTCCGGGTCGCCCGCCAAGCCCTCGGCGTCGCCTGCCAAGCCTTCCGCGTCGCCTGCCACGGACGAGCCCGCTCGGGGCGCTTCGGGCGCTTCGGGCAAGAGCGGAGCGCCGGCGGGCAAGCCGTCGCAGCGAGCCGCCACGCCCGAGCAGCCCGGGAACAAGCCCGGTGCATCCACCGGCGCACCCCGGCCGTCCGGGACGAAACCGGGACAGCCCTCTGCCGCGGCCGATGAGGACGACTCCTCGGGGCCCGCCACGGCGCCGCAGCCGCGCGTGCCCTCTTCGGCGGTGCCGGCACGTCCAGGTGCCCAGGGTGGGGCGTCCGGGCCGTCACAGCGTCCTTCTGGGGCCGCCAAGGGGTCCGCCACGACCGGGGAGAGTGCGGTGGTGCCCGAGCGGCCCGCGTCCTCGGCCGAGTCGGAGGCCAAGCCCAAGGGCCCGCTTCCCCCCGGCTCCGCCACGACCGCGAGATCACCCGAGGGACGCCCTTCCGGTACGGGCCCGGCCGCCAAGCCGGCGGCGACGGGAAAGACCAGCCCCGAACGGCCGCCCGCCACGGGCGCGAGCACGGGACGCCCGCCCGGCGCGGGTTCGGGCCGTCCATCCGGCACAGGTTCCGAGCGGCCGCCTGCCGCGAGCCCGGAACAACCGCCTGCGACTCCGTCCAAGACCGGTGGCCGGCCGCCCAAGGCGACGGGCGCACCCGGTGCGGCCGGATCAGGCAGTGCGGGTCCGAAGCCCGGATCCTCCGGCCCACGCTCCGACGGCGACACGTCCGGCACGGACGCTCCCAAGACCGCAGCGGCCAAGCCGTCCGCCCTCAAGGGGGACACGCCCGATGCCGGCGCCGGCAAGGGCGGGGCGTCCAGAGGAGAGGGGACCGGCGCGGCATCCAAGTCCGGTGCCTCGCCCGCGCCTAAGACGGGTGCTTCGGCCGTTCCTGAGGCAGGCGCTTCGGTTGCGCCTAAGACGGGTGCTTCGGCTGCTTCCAAGACGGGTGCGTCCGCCCCGCCAAAGACGGGCGCCGCCACCGCGCCGAAGGCCGATGCTTCGGCCGCGCCCAAGACCGGCGCCGCCAAGCCTGAGGCCCCCGGATCCGCCAAGGGCGGTGACGAGCCCACCGGCCCTGCGGGCGCCGGGGCAGGAGGCAAGGGCGGGCGCACTGAGATGGTGAAGGTCATCGTCGGCACCCGCCGCTACCACAGCACCGCCTGCCCGTTGATCAGGGGTGCGGGGGAGACGGGCGTGGAGACGATGACGCTGGCCGCAGCCGAGGCGGCCGGGCTGACGAGCTGCTCGGTCTGCCAGCACGACCGCGAGACGGTGAGCTGAGAGCTGCCACGAGGCGGTGAGGTGAGAGCCACCGCGAGGCGGTGAGCCAAACCGGTCGTCGCTCCGTTCCGAGCACCGACCGGCGCGTCGACGTCCCCCTGTGGGCGCGCGGCCGGTCAACCGACCCGGGCGCGGTGGGCGCTGCGCGGGGCCATGCGGCATACGCAGGGCCATGCGCGGCCTACGCAGCGCGTTGGGGAGCGGAGCCGAGTGTGCGGTGGGTGTGTGCGGCCATGTGCGGCCTGACGCAGGACGGGCTGCGGTGTGACAGGGTTGCAGTGACCCCTGCGTGGCCATATTGGCGCTTGAGGCCAGCCAGGAACCAGTGACGAGGCGCGGTGCAGTGTGTGTGCTGCGCGGTATGAGCCGTTGATGGCGAGCCGGTGGCGCTGAGGCGGGCGGGTGTGGCCGATACAGGCAGGGCGGGGAGCTGCGGTGGGGCGGGCCCCCACCGCAGCATCCGGTGTCGTCAGGCGCGGCGGAGCTGGAAGGCCAGCGACAGGTCCTCGTCCGTGTGGGACGGGAGGTCCGGCGCCGTGCCCTCCGTGACCGTGGTCGCCAGGACCTCCTCCGCCACCACGTGCCCCTCGGTACGCAGGGCCGCGGCGAGGTCAGGGGAGGACGTGGTCCACCACAGGTCGATCCGGTCGGTGATCGACAGGCCGGTCGACTTGCGGGCGTCCTGGACCAGGCGGATGACCTCGCGCAGGAGACCGGCGCGGCGCAGGTCGTCCGTGAGCTCCAGGTCCAGGGCCACCGTCTCGCCCGTGCCGGTGCCGATCGCGCCCGTCTCCACCGCCCAGCCCGAGCGGGGCTGCTCGTTGACGATCACGTCGTCGGGGCCGAGCATGATCTCGCCCAGCTCGTCCGCCTCCACCATGACCGTGGAGCCGGAGCGGAGGGCGCGGGCCACGCGGGTGGCGTCGGCGGCGGAGACCGCGGCGGCCACCAGCTTGGTCTGGGAGCCGAAGCGCTTGCCCAGGGCCCGGAAGTTGGGTTTGACGGAGTAGGACACGAGATCGGCGCTGAATCCGGACATGTCCTCGAGCGCGTGGACGTTCAGCTCGTCCGCCACCAGCCCACGGAGCTCACCGGGCAGCGACGGCCAGCCGTGCGCCCCCACCAGGGCCCGGCGGAGCGGCTGGCGGGTCTTGACGCCCGAGGAGGCGCGGGCCGAGCGGCCCAGCTCTACCAGGCGCCGCACCAGCGCCATCTGGTCGGACAGCACCGGGTCGAGCAGGTCCTCGCGCACCGTGGGCCAGGAGGCCAGGTGCACCGAGGAGGGCGCGTCCGGGGCGCGCAGCACGTCCCAGAGGTAGTCGGTGACGAACGGCGTGATGGGGGCCATCAGCCGCGTCACCGTCTCGAGGCACTCGTACAGCGTCGCGAACGCCTCCAGCGACCCCTGCCAGAACCGGCGGCGCGAGCGGCGCACGTACCAGTTGGACAGGTCGTCGAGGAAGTCGGCCAGACGGCGGCCGGCGCGCTGGGTGTCGTACTCGTCCAGGGACGCCGTGACCTCGCTCACCGTCCTGTGCAGCTCGGCCAGCACCCAGCGGTCGAGCAGCGGGCGCTCGGCCACCGGCGTGGCCTCCGCGAGCATGGACGGCGACCAGGACTCGGCGTTCGCGTAGAGGGTGAAGAACGACGAGGTGTTCCAGAGCGTCAGCAGGACCTTGCGGACGATCTCCTCCAGCGCGTTGTGCCCCACCCGGCGCGCCGCCCAGGGCGAGCCCGAGCAGGCCATGAACCAGCGCAGCGCGTCGGCCCCGTGCTGGTCCATCAGCGGGATCGGCTCGAGGATGTTGCCCAGGTGCTTGCTCATCTTGCGGCCGTCCTCGGCGAGGATGAGGCCGAGGCAGAGCACGTTCTCGTAGGAGGACTGGCCGAAGACGAGCGTGCCGACGGCCATCAGCGAGTAGAACCAGCCGCGCGTCTGGTCGGTGGCCTCGCAGATGAACTGCGCCGGATAGACGCCCTCCGGCTTGCCGCGCTCGCCCCACTGGGCGAACGGCATGGAGCCGGAGTCGTACCAGGCGTCGATGACGTCCGGCACGCGGCGCGCGAGAGCGCCGCACGACGGGCAGTCGAAGGTCACGTCGTCGACGTACGGGCGGTGCGGGTCGAGCGCCGAGATGTCCTGGCCGGCCAGGCCGCCCAGCTCCTCCAGCGAGCCGACGCACGTCACGTGGGACTCGTCCGCGGAGCACACCCACAGCGGCAGCGGCGTGCCCCAGTAGCGCGAGCGCGACAGCGACCAGTCGACGTTGTTGCGCAGCCACTCGCCGAACCGGCCCCACTTGATCGTTTCGGGGTACCAGTTGGTGTCGGCGTTCTCCGCCAGCATCTTGTCCTTGACCGCCGTGGTGCGGATGTACCAGGACGGGAGGGCGTAGTAGAGCAGCGGGGTGTGGCAGCGCCAGCAGTGGGGGTAGGCGTGCTCGAAGTGGCCGCCGCGGTAGAGCAGCCCGCGGGCGCGCAGGTCCTCGGTCAGCTCCTCGTCGGCGTCCTTGAAGAACCGGCCGCCGACCATGGGCACGTCGTCGAGGAAGCGGCCGTCGGGGCCGATCGGGTTGACGACGGGCATGTCGTACCGCTTGATCACGGCCATGTCGTCGGCGCCGAACGCCGGGGCCTGGTGGACCAGGCCGGTGCCGTCCTCGACCGTGACGTAGTCGCCGAGCACGACGTAGTGGGCGCCGGGGATGTCGACCAGGTCGAACGGGCGGGAGTATGTGGTGTGCTCCAGCTCGCGCCCCGTGTAGCGGGCCACCTCGGTCGCGCCCTCGCCCAGGACCGGCAGCAGCGGCTCGGCCACCACCAGGACCTCGCCGTCCGCCGTGCGGGCCGCGACGTAGGTCACGTCGGGGTGCACGGCGACCGCCGTGTTGGACACGAGGGTCCACGGCGTGGTCGTCCACACGAGCAGGGAGGCGCCCAGCTCGGTCAGCGGCCCGGAGGTCACCGGCATGCGGACGTAGACCGACGGGCTGGAGACGTTCTCGTAGCCGCCGGGCTGGCCCAGCTCGTGGTCGGACAGCCCCGTGCCGCAGCGCGGGCAGTACGGAGTGATGCGGAAGTCGCGGAACAGCAGCCCCTTGTCCCACACGACCTTCAGCGACCACCACACCGACTCGATGTAGGACGGGTCCATCGTCCGGTACGCCTGGGACAGGTCGATCCAGTAGCCCATGCGCTCGGTCATCTGCTCGAACGCGTCCACGTGCCGCAGCACCGACTCGCGGCACTTGGCGTTGAACTCGGCGATGCCGTATTCCTCGATGTCCTTCTTGCCGGTCAGGCCCAGCTCACGCTCGACGCCGACCTCGACCGGCAGGCCGTGGCAGTCCCATCCGGCCTTACGCGGAACGCTGAATCCGCGCATGGACTTGTAGCGCGGGAAGAGGTCCTTGAACACCCGGGCCTCGACGTGGTGCACGCCGGGCAGGCCGTTCGCGGTGGGCGGACCCTCGTAGAAGACCCAGGACGGGTTACCGGAGTTCTGCTCCACGGAACGCTCGAAGATCTTCCCGTCCCGCCAGCGGTCGAGGACCTCGCGCTCGAGCGCGGGCAGGTCGACCTGCGCGGGAAGAGAGCGGAACGTTGGGGAAGACATCTCGGGCGTGACCTCCACGCATCATCGGCCGGCAGGCTTGCGTGAAGGGACGAAGCCATGCGGCTCCGCGGTACCACCCTTCTTGACCTCACCCGGGGGGAGGCCCTCTTCGTTTGGTCTGCTGCCGGGTCTAATGAGCTCGCACGAGCCGTTCTTCCGGCGGCTCCGGGGTGATATCCCTCACAGTCGGGCCCCATCAACGCCTTGCAATCTCAAACCATAACGCAGAGTGGAGGCGAAGGCTTCCTGGTTTCCCGGGGACGCACCGTCCGGCGGCCCTCCAGCGGCCACGTCGGTACGCAACCGACAAAGTTGTGGGAATGGACGCCCCTGTGGAGGAGTTGAATGCGCGAGGCGGGATAGTACGGGGGAGGTAAACCGTCCGGCGGGTCGTTTGCCGTTCCGTTATCTGGATCCTAAGCTGCCCGCACCATTTACGGCCTTGATCAGCAATGGAGGCAGCCATGGCGGCAGTCACGCAGACCACCGCTACACCGTCGATGTGGTCGGAGCAGGAGCTGGCCGAGGTACGCGGCAGGCTTCAGAGCGAGATCGACGAGCTCAACGCGGACATCCGCCGCCACGAGACGGAGATAGCCTCTGGAGACGTCACCCAGGGAGCCGGCGACGACCAGGCGGACGCCGGCGCCAAGACGTACGAGCGCGAACGCGAGATCGCCCTTACCCTGAATGCGCGCGATCTGGTCGCGCAGAACGAACGTGCGATCGCCAGGATCGACGCAGGGACCTATGGAGTGTGCGAATCGTGCCACAAGCCGATCGGCAAGGAACGCCTTCAGGCGTTCCCGAGGGCGACGCTGTGCGTGGCCTGCAAGCAGAAGGAGGAGCGCCGGTAGCGGCGCCGGCGGGCCGGTCCCGCGGGCGCCTCGTCGCCGTCCTCGTCGTGCTGGCGGCCGTGATCTACGCGGGCGACCTCATCACCAAGACGGTGGTGCTGCGCACACTTGAGGGCCGGGCGCCGCTCGTCGTCATCCCGGACGTGCTGCAGTTCCGGGTGATCTTCAATTCCGGTGCCGCGTTCAGCATCGGCACCGGAATGACCTTCGTCTTCACGTTCATCGCCTTGGGCGTGGTGGTGGCCATCGTGCGCACCGCCCGCAAGCTGGGCAGCCGGTCCTGGGCGATCACGCTCGGCCTGCTGCTCGGCGGGGCGCTCGGCAACCTCACCGACCGGCTGCTGCGCTACCCGTCGGGCATCGGGCGTTCCACGCAGCTCCAGGGGCACGTCGTCGACTTCATCGAGGTGCTGCCCGGGCATTTCCCCGTCATCGACTACTTCCCCGTCTTCAACATCGCCGACTCGGCCATCGTCTGCGGCGGCATCCTGGCGGTGCTCCTGGCCTGGCGCAACGTGCAGATCGACGGGTCCAAGGAGGTGGCGAAGGGTGAGTGAGCAGCGCAGTCTTCCCGTCCCCGACGGCCTGGAGGGCGAGCGGCTCGACGCCGCGCTCTCGCGGCTGTTCGGCTTCTCCCGCACCCGCGCGGCCGAGCTGATCGTCGCGGGCGAGGTGCTGGTGGACGGGCGGCAGCCGGCCAAGTCGGACCGGGTGCACGCCGGCGCGTGGCTCGACGTGACGATGCCGCCGCCGGTCACCACGCCGATGCCGGTCGCCGAGCCGGTGCCCGGCATGACGGTCGTGTACGAGGACGACGACATCGTCGTGGTCAACAAGCCGATCGGGGTGGCGGCCCACCCGACCGTCGGCTGGACCGGGCCGACCGTGATCGGCGGGCTGCTCGGCGCCGGTCACACCATCGCCACCAGCGGGGCGGCCGAGCGGCAGGGCATCGTGCACCGGCTCGACGCCAACACCACGGGGGCGATGGTGGTGGCCAAGAGCGAGACCGCGTATTCACGGCTCAAGCGGGCCTTCAAGGAGCGCACGGTCGACAAGCGTTACCACGCGCTGGTGCAGGGACATCCCGACCCGTTCCGGGGCACGGTGGACGCACCCATCGACCGGCACCCCTCCGGGGACGGGCGGTTCGCGGTGGTGGCCGGGGGCAAGCCGTCCGTCACCCATTACGACACCGTCGAGGCGTTCCGCGCGGCCTCGTTGCTGGACATCAAGCTGGAGACCGGGCGTACGCACCAGATCAGGGTGCACATGGCGGCGCTGCGGCACCCCTGCGTCGGCGACCTGCTGTACGGCGCCGACCCGACGCTGGCGGCCCGCCTGGGGATCACGCGGCAGTGGCTGCACGCCGTGGCGCTCGGGTTCGAGCACCCGACCACGGGGGATTGGATGTCGTTCAGCACGGACTACCCGCAGGACCTGCAGAAGGCGCTGGACATCGTCCGCGACGAGTCCTGACCGGGCCGCGCACACCGCCGTGCCAGGCCGCCGGCCGTGCCGGGCCTTGGCGGGGTCGCGGGGTCAGCGGTTCCGCCTGGCCTTCCTCCGCCCCTGGTCCGACGGCTCGACCGAGCCCGGGGCCTGGGAGGGCGTCTGGTCCTTCTCCTTCGGCTTCTTCTCCTTCTTGGTCTTGCTCTTGGTGGGCGTCGGCTCCCGGCTGGGGCTCTTGCGCTCGGCGGTGGGCGTCCTGTCCTGCTCCCGGGTGGCCGGCGGCGAGCTCGGCGGAGCGGGAGGCGTGGAGGCGGTCCGCGGGGTGGTCTGCGGGGTGCTCTGCGAGGTGGTCTGAGGGGACGTCTGGGGGGACGTCTCCGGGGTCGGCTCGGGCCCGGTGGTTGACGGGGTGGCGGTCACGACGGCGGGGGCGGGGCTCGGGTGGCGAGGCAGGTCGCTCGGGCGGTTGGACCACCAGGCCGCACCGCCCGTGACGACGGCCACGATCAGCGCGCCCCCGGCGATCGCGGCCACCGGCAGCCGGCGCCGCCGAGGCCGCGGCGCCGCCGCGGGTATCGGGACGGGACCCGTCTGCTCGGGTGCGCCGCCCGCGATGATCGCGGCCAGCCGCCGCTCGGCCTCCTCCAGCGACATGCGCTCCGCGGGGTTCTTGCGCAGCAGGCCGAGCAGCACGGGGGCGAGCACGCCCGCGCGGGCCAGCGGCGCCGGCTCGGCGTGCATGACCGCGCTGAGCGTGGCCAGGGCGTTGTCCCGCTGGAAGGGCGAGTGGCCCTCGACGGCCATGTAGAGCGTCACGCCCAGCGACCACAGGTCCGAGGCGGGCCTGGCCTGGCCGCCGGCCGCGCGCTCCGGCGCCATGAAGGCGGGGGTGCCGATCAGGATGCCCGTACGCGTCACGGGCGCCTCGTCCTCCGTGGTGGCGATGCCGAAGTCGGTGAGCACCGCCCGCCCGTCCTCGGTGAGCAGCACGTTGTCCGGCTTCACGTCACGATGCAGCACGCCCGCCGCGTGGGCCGCGCGCAGCGCTTCCATGAGCTGCAGCCCGAGCTTCGCCGCCTCGGCCGGAGGCATGGGGCCGTCCTCGCGAATCAGCTCTCCTAAGGTGCGGGAGTGCACAAGTTGCATGACGATCCACGGGTGGCCGTGCTCCTCAAGGACGTCGTACACGGTGGCCACGCCAGGATGCGCCACCCGGCCCGCCGCCCGCGCCTCCCTGAACGTCCGTACGGCGAACACATCGCGCTCGGGACCCGTGAGGTCGGGCGGCGGCAGGACCTCCTTGACGGCCACGTCCCTGCCCAGCACCTCGTCGTGGGCCTGCCAGACCGTGCCCATGCCGCCCTTGCCGATCGTCCTGAGCAGCCGATAGCGCCCGCCCACCATCTCCGCTGATTGGGACATGCACCGGCGACTACCCCAGAAAGAACCGGACAAGCGCGGTGACCACGGCCGCCGCGGCCAGAATGACCAGGAAGGGCGCCCGCAACAGCAGCGCGACGACCGCGGCGCCCAGCCCCGCCGTGCGGGCCGGGTCGACGCGCAGCCCGCCCTCCTCCGTGAACATCTGCACCGCGATCAGCGCGGCCAGCAGCGCCACCGGCACCAGCTCCGCGAACCTGCGCATCGCCGGATGCTCAAGCACCCGGCGCGGCGCCGCCAGCCCGGCCAGCTTGAGCGCGTAGCAGCCCGCGCAGAGCGCGGCGATGGCCCACCACAGCGTCATCGCGCCATCACCACCAGGACGGCCGCGGCGGACAGCAGCACCGGCACCCCGGGCGGCAGGAACGGGGTGGCGCACAGCGCGATCGCCGCCGCGACCGCGGCCAGCCGGCGCAGCTGCGCGCCGGCGGTCAGGCGGGGCCACAGGATGGCCAGGAACGCGGCCGGGCCCACCACGTCCAGCCCCAGCATGTCGGGGTCGCCCAGGGACGACGCGCCGTACGCGCCCGCCAGCGTGGTCAGGTTCCAGGTGAGGTAGAGGCTGGCGAACGTGACCGTGAAGCCGGTGCGCGCGGCCTCCTCGTCCGGCTGGGCCAGCGTGACGGCCGTCGTCTCGTCGATCACCCCGTGCGCGGCCAGCAGCCGGCGCGGCCCGCGTACCCGCAGCAGGCCGGCCAGGCGCAGGCCGTAGAACGTGTTGCGGCCGCCCAGCAGCAGCGCGCCCAAGGTGGCGGTCACCAGGTCGCCGCCCGCGCCCACCGCGCCGGTCAGCGCGAACTGGGAGGCGCCGGTGAACGTCAGCAGGCTCAGCACGCACGCCTGCGGCACGCTGAGGCCTGCTGTGATCGCCGCGGCGCCGAAGGCGACCCCCGACAGCCCCACGGCCACGCCCACGCCGAGGCCGTCCCGCACGGCGGCGGAACGGTGTGTTGTCTGTTCCATGCCGCAAGAGGCTAGGAGATGGGGGAAGCGCCGGTCTTGTACGTTCCTGCAGCACGCTGGTAGGCGGCGGGCGGCACGCCCACGATGCGCTTGAAATGCCGGTTGAGGTGGGCCTGGTCGGTGAAGCCCACCTCGGCGGCCACCTGCGCGGGGCGTACCCCGGACTGGAGGAGGCGGCGCGCCTGGCGTACCCGGAGCGAGGTGAGGTAGGCGTGCGGCGGCAGGCCCGTCACGGCCTTGAAGGCCCGCAGCAGCGCGAACGGCCGCGCGCCCACCGCGCCGGCCAGGTCCTCCAGCGTCGGCGGGTCGAGGAGGCTCTCGTGCAGCAGATCGAGCGCCTCCCGCACGGCCCGCGCGCCCCCGGCGGGCAGGACCGCGGCAGGGCGGGGAGTCGCGTGGCGGGTGACCAGCCGGGCGAACAGCGTGCGGCTCAGGGTCGAGGCGGCCAGCGCGTCGCCGCGCTCGGCCGCCTGGTGCGCCCTGGCCAGCAGCGCCGCCACCGCGTCGTCGCGCACGACCTGTTCGGGGAAGTGCGGCGTCGCGTAGGGCGCGCCCAGCTCGGCGGCGATCCCGGCCAGGGCGTCGATCGACGGGTAGAGCATGCGGTACGACCAGCCGTCCGGCGTGCCCGCCTGGCCGGTGTGCGCGGAGTCGGGGTTGACCAGCACCACCTCGCCCGCGCCCGCGCGCAGCAGGGTGCCGCGGTAGTCGAACTCCTCGACGCCCCTGACGATCACGCCGATGGCGTAGCCGTCGTGCACGTGCCGGGTGAAGCGGTGGGTGACGTAGCGGGCCTTGAGCAGGTCGGTGCCCGGCACCGCCGGATGCCGCCAGAAGTGCGCCTGCTCCTTCATGCGGGTCTGAACGTCTTCGCGAACGTCTCGAAGTAGCGCCTGTCGGCGCTCCAGCGGGAGTCGGGCGTCTCCCAGTAGAGGGCGTACGGGCGGCCGTCGGAGGTGCGGAAGCCGCGGTTGATCACGTGGATCAGCACGCCGTCGCGTACCCGCGTGAACTCCCAGTCGGCGGCCTGCAGACCGAGATATCTGGTGCGGTCGATGCCGATGCGGGTGTATCTCGCGAACTGGCCCTTGGCCTGGATCTCCTTCTCCAGCGCCAGCCACTGCCGCGCCGGGTCCCGCCACGCGACCTCAGGAACGGTCCACTCGACCATCATCGCCCCGGAGGTGCCGGGACCTTTGAAAGTGATGCTGTCCCTCTGGGGGTGCTTGGTCGCCTGCCACTGCCGGGGCATGGCGATCGAGAAGCGGCCCGCCGCGCTGGTGAAAGTCCGCCAGCCGGCGGGCACCGCGACCGTGGGTTCGCCGGCGGGCGTCGCCTTCGCGGTCTGCGGGGTGACCGAGGGCGCAGGGCTGCCGGTCGGCTCGGGGCTGGTCGTCGTGGGGGCGCCCGTCCAGCGGTCGGAGAGCAGGACGCCGCCCGTGCCCAGCACCGCCACGGCGGCCACGGCGGCGGGCAGGCCGATCCACAGCGCCTTGCCACGCCTGGCGCGCGAGGCGAGCGTGGGGCGCGGCGCGCTGTCGGCCGTCGCGTGCCAGGCGGCCGTCCCGCCGCTCGCGTGGCTCTGGGCGCCGCCCGGCGGGTGGGGGCCGCCGCCGGGCGCGGGACGGGCGGCGGCGACCTCGTACAGGATCCTCGAGGCCTCGTCGGCGGGCATCCGCCCGGCCGGGTCCCTGTGCAGCAACCCCATGATGACCGGCTCCAGCGCGCCCGCCCGCGCCGGCGGCCTGGGCACGTCGCGCAGCACCGCCGCCACCGTCGCCGCCCACGAGTCGCGCTTGAACGGCGGCTCGCCCTCGACGGCCGCGTACAGCGTCGCCCCCAGCGACCACAGGTCCGACTCCGGCCGGGCGGGCTCGCCGTTCAGCCGCTCTGGAGGCATGTACGCGGGCGTGCCCACCAGCCCGCCGGTCGCCGTCAGCCCCCCTTCGGCCTCCAGCGAGGCGATGCCGAAGTCGGTCAGGACGACCCGGCCGTCGTCGGCCAGCAGCACGTTCTCCGGCTTCACGTCGCGGTGCAGCACCCCGGTGGCGTGCGCGGCGCGCAGGGCGTCCAGCACCCGCCCGCCGATCACCGCGGCCTGCCCCACCGTGAGCGGCCCCTGCTCGCGCAGCACCTCGGCCAGCGAGCGCGAGCGCACGAGCTGCATCACGATCCACGGCCGGCCGTCCTCCTCGACGACGTCGTGGATGACGATCACCGACGGGTGGTCGAGGCGGCCCGCCGCCCTGGCCTCCCTGATGGTCCTGCGGTTGAGCTCGGCCCGCTTGGCGTCGCCGACGCCCGTGTAGCGGACCTCCTTGATCGCCACCGTACGGTCGAGCAGCTCGTCGTAGGCACGCCAGACCACGCCCATCCCGCCCTCGCCGAGCGGCTCGATGAGGCGATACCGGTTGCTGACCTGCCGTTCCACGCCGTGAAGCCTACTTCGCCGGTTTGAAGGTGGCGCAGAAGCCCTCGAAGAAGTCGTAGTCCTTCTTCCAGTGGCTCTTCAGCGTGTGCCAGTAGATCGCGTACGCCCTGCCGTTGTCGGTGATGAAGCCCCGGTTGCGCACGCGGGTCAGGCCGGTGTTGGTCCGCCAGGTGAAGTCCCAGTCGGCGGCGGCCTTCTGGTAGTCGACCCGGTGGATGCCGAGTTTCTTGTAGCCGCCGAAGACGTTGTTGAGTTTCGGCTCCTGCTTCTTCCAGTCCTTGTACGGGTCGGCGTCGGACTTACCGCCATCCTCGATCATGAGGTACGCGTTGGAAGCCGCGCCCGGGCCCCTGAACCTGACCTGATTGTCGTCGCGGGTCAGCACGTCCCAGCCCTTGGGCAGGCCGACGGAGAAGCCGAGCTTCTTGTCCTTGTACATCTTCCAGCCCTTGGGCAGCGCGTCCTCCGGCTTCTTGGGGGACGGGCTCTGCGTGGGGGACACCGTGGGGGACACCGTGGGCGACACCGTGGGAGTGGCCGTCGGCGGCGGCTGGGACGCGCTCGGCGAGGCCGGCGAAGGGCTCGCCGTGACGACCGCGGCCTGGGACTTGTCCTTGTCCGGCGTGCTGTCCTCCGGGGCGGAGCTAAGGCCGAGGTAGCCGCCGACCGCGGCGACCAGCACGACCGCCACGCCCGCTGCGACGACCGGCCCGGCCCGCAGCCGGTCCGGCTTGGCCGCGTCCATCGTGGACTCGGCGGGAGGCGCCGGGTCCACGGTCGGCGCGGGGGTGATCCGCGAGCCGGTCTCGGGGGCGGCCGGCGCCGGCACCGGTGCCGAGGCCGAGGCCGAGGACCGGGACGCGTGCGGATCGGTGGGGGTGTCGTCCTCGACGGGCGCCGGACGCGGCTTGCCGTACGTGCGCGGCTTGCCATAGGTGCGCGGCTCGCCGTACGGGCGCGCCCGGTCCTGGGAGGGCTCCTTGGCGGGCGGCGGCGGTGGCGGCGGCGGTGCGGTCTTGCGGAACGGGGTGGGCACGCGCACCGTCTCAGGCGCGGGGAACTGCATGGTCGGCGGCGGGCTCGCCTGCGCGATGACCTGGCGCAGCATCCGCTGCGCCTCCTCATAGGTGAGCCGCTGCACCGGCTCCTTCCGCAGCAGCCCGCTGATCACGTCGGTGAGCGGGCCCGCGTGCGGCATGGGGTCGGGCTCGTCGGTCAGCACCGCGTGCATGGTGGCCAGGGCCATCCCCCGCTCGTGGGGAGAGCGGCCCTCCACGGCCGTGTACAGCGTGGCGCCTAATGACCACAGGTCCGACTCGCGCCGGGCGGGCAGCCCTTTGAGCCGCTCGGGCGCGATGAACGCCGGCGTGCCGGCCAGTCCCGTCACGGTGAGCTGTGTCTCGGTCTCGAGCGTGGCGATGCCGAAGTCGGTGAGCACGACGCGGCCGTCGTCGGCCAGCAGCACGTTCTCGGGTTTGACGTCGCGGTGCAGGACGCCCGCCTCGTGGGCGCGGTGCAGCGCGTCCAGCACGGCCAGGCCGATCTCGGCCACCCGCTTGTGCTGCAGCGGCCCGTCCGCCTTGATCACCGCGCCCAGCGAACGTGACTGGACGAGCTGCATGACGATCCAGGGCCGGTCGTCCTCCTCGATCACGTCGTGCACGACGATCACGTTGGGATGCTCGAACCTCGCCGCCGCCCTCGCCTCGCGCATTGTGCGCCGGTTCAGCAGCTGCACTTCCTCGCCCAGGGCGGCGGCGTACCTGACCTCCTTGACCGCGACCGTGCGGTCGAGGAGCTCGTCATAGGCACGCCAGACGATGCCCATTCCGCCCCTGCCGATGGGTTCCTGCAGCTGGTAGCGGCCGGCGATGCGGCGTCCGTCCTGCTTGCGATCCGACATCAACGGCCTCAAACCCTCCTCCTGGCCAAGAAATACTCCCATAGCGAGGGATCAACGGCGACTCGCTTGAAGGTCAGCCCGCCATGTGGAATGTGCCGCGCAGCAGGTGGAGGCATGGGTGTAGGGTTTCAGACATGACTTGTCGCTACGCGTTTACCGAGCCGGCTCCGGGAGAGCCGGTCGTCAGCTAGCGACCACCTGGAGCCGGCACGAGGCAGAGACACCCGTCTCTGCCTTTTTGGTTTTCTCGCCGGCTTCCGGGGGCCGGCCCGAGTTGGGGAGTCGAGGATGTCATCGACCTTGGAACGGCACTCTGTGGCGGTGGGCGACCTGCTCGTGGGCGAGGGACCCGCCGTGGTGATCGGCGGACGGGTCAGTCTGCGGGCGCGCCACGGGCAGGTGGACGCGCATGAGGCGCTGGGAGAGCACGCCACGCTGGTGGAGCCGTACTCGGCCGCCGACCTGCCGGCGATCGCCTCCAGGGCCGACGCGGTGGTGGTGGGCTCGTCGTGGACGCGCGACATCCCGCTGGTACGCGCCGCCGCCGGGCTGGGGTTGCCGGTGGTGGTGGAGCGGCGGGCGTCGGCCTCCATGGAGGAGTGGCTGGGGCTGGCCGACTACTGCGCGGACGCGGGCGACGGGCGGGTGATCCTGTGTGAGGGCGGCCCGCTGGACCTGGGGCTGATGCGCGCGGCCCGCGCCGCCTCGGGGCGTCCCGTGCTCGCCGATGTGTCCCATGACGTGGGGCTGTCGGCCGCGGCGGTGGCGGCGGGCGCCGACGGCCTCGTCCTGGACGGGACCGGTGCGTCGGCGCTGCGGGTGGCCGAGGAGGCCGTGACGGTCGTCGGGGCGCTGGTGCGGCCGGAGTCGCCCGCCACGTTGCCGGAGTGCCGGCAGGCGATCGACCGGGTGGACGCCGCCCTGGCCACGCTGCTCGAGCGGCGGGCGGCGCTGGCGGGCATCGTGCAGCGGATCAAGCCGGTCGGCGGGTTCGCGGGGCGCGACCTCGCCCGGGAGCGCGCGCTCGTGGCCCGGATGGCGCTCCGGGCGCCGTCGCTGGGGGAGGCCCGGCTCGCGCCCATCATGAACGCCGTCATCGAGGCGGGCCTCCACCTGGCGGAGGAACGCTCAGACCGGTGACCCCCGGGTCAGGGGGTGGCCAGGAGGAAGTTGTTCATGGGCCGGCCGGGGCCGGCGGCGATCTGCTTGGTGATGAGCTCCGCGAAGCGGCGGTAGCCGTCGCCCGTCGGGTGGTAGCTGCGGGCGTTGACGGTGAGCTCCTCCATGTTCATGTTCAACCCGTTCAGGTACGGCTGGGGCCGCCCCACCTCGTGCCCCGCGAACGCCTCGTACGCGTCCACGTACTCCACGCTCCCCGGCGCCCCGAACGCCGCGATCGCGCGGTCGAAGTCGGCCACCACCGACCCCACCGCGGCGTTGAGCCGGCGTGTCACCTCGTTGAGCCAGCTCTGGTCGGCCGCGCTGAGGTTGTCGACGCTCTCCACCGGCTCCTCGGGGAACGGCCGCGGGTAGCCGAGGACGATGATGCGCGCGTTCGGCGCGCGCACCCGCAGCTCGCGCAGCACCTTGAGCACGCTGGGCCGCAGCTCCTCGATGCGGCGGGCGACGGCGGCGTCCTGCTCGACGCACGCCGACGACCACGGCAGCTTGATGATGCAGCCCGTGAGCACCTTCGTGAAGCCGGCGTCGTTGCCGCCGATGCTCAGCGTCACCAGGCTGGCGGAGGGGCCCACGCGGGTGATCTGGGGCGGCTGGCCGTGCTGGCCGGACAGGAGCTGGCCGGTGGTGGCGCCGCTGCAGGCGTAGAAGGCGGTGCCGCCGCCGAAGCGGTAGGTCTGCGCCACCAGCGGCACGTACGAGCCCGACGCCCGGTGGCAGCGGTCGGCGCCGTCGTTGACGGGCTTCTTGTCGAGGTCGTAGACGCCCTCGCCGGAGGAGTAGGAGTCGCCGAGCGCCACGTACATGCCGCTCTGCGCCACCTGCACGGGTGTCAGGCGGGTCGCCTGCGGCAGCCGCCCGTCCGGCTCCTGTGCGGCCGGGCAGCCCGCGTCCAGGACCGCGCAGGCCAGCTTGGGGAAGACGCCCAGAGGTAAGCACGCCAGGGCGAGGGCGATGCCGGCGGCTGCCGCCGCCGCGGTCTGGATGATCCCTCGCCCTCGCCCCGCTGGTTTCCGCGCCCGTTCCGGTCTCTGCAGTGTCGCCTCGTCCAGTGCGGCCTCCCCCCGTGTGGCTGCTCCGTGTCAGCGACATCGAGACTACCCAGTCAGGTGATCGACGACGTCCCGTCGCGGGCGCGGCGGCGGTTGACCACCTGCCAGCCGAGGGCGATGGCCACGACAAGCGCGGGGATGAGGAAGAACGCGACCCGCTGGTCCTCGTCGGCGAAGGGCATCAGCAGCACGACCAGCGCCAGGAACGCCAGCGTGAGCCAGTTGGTGTACGGGGTGCCCGGCATCGGGAACACCGACCGGTGCCCCGACCTGCGCAGCCGCATCTGGCAGTAGACCAGCACGCCCCAGGTCGTGATCACGCCGAGGGAGGCGACGGCCGTGGCGATGTTGAAGGCCCGCTCGGGCAGGAAGTAGAACAGCGCCACCCCGGCCAGGAACATGACCGCCGTGAACAGGATGCCGCCGAGCGGGACGAACCGGGAGCTGAGGGTGCCCGCGAACCCGGGCGCCTCCTGTTTCATGGCCATCGAGCGCAGGATGCGGCCCGTGGCGTACAGGCCGGAGTTGCAGGACGAGAGCGCGGCGGTGATCACCACGAGGTTCATCGCGTCGGCGGCCCACGGGACGCCGAGGCCCGAGAAGACCGTCACGAACGGCGAGACGCCCGCGTGGTAGGCGGTCCACGGCAGGACCATCCCCAGCAGCGCCACCGATCCCACGTAGAAGACCGCGATGCGCCACACGACGCCGTTGATCGCCTTCGGCATGACCTGGTGCGGCCTGGCCGTCTCGCCCGCCGCGATGCCGACCAGCTCGATCGACGCGTACGCGAACACCACCGACTGCAGGCTCATCAGCACCATCGGGAAGCCCTTGGGGAAGAAACCGCCGTGGGCGACGAGGTTGTGCGGGCTCGCCTGGCCGACCGTGAACACCACCAGCACCAGGCCGACGACCAGGAAGACGGTGATCGCCAGGACCTTGAGCATGGCGAACCAGAACTCCAGCTCGCCGAAGAGCCGCACCGACAGCAGGTTGACCGACAGGACCGAGCCCAGGGCGATGAGCGCCGTGAGCCACTGCGGGAACGCGGGCGCCCAGTAATGGATGTAGGCGGCGATGGCGGTCAGCTCGGCGATGCCGGTGAACGCCCAGTTGAGCCAGTACATCCAGCCGCTGGCGAACGCCGCCCACGGGCCGATGAGCTCGCCCGCGTACTCGACGAACGACCCCGACACGGGGCGGTAGAGCACGAGCTCGCCGAGCGCCCGCATGACGAAGAAGGCGGCGATCCCGGCGGCGGCGTACGAGAGCACCAGGGCGGGCCCCGCGGCGGCCAGCCGGCCCCCTGAACCGAGGAACAGCCCGACACCGATCGCCCCGCCGATGGCGATCATCTGGACCTGGCGGTTGCCGAGCGCGTGCCGGTATCCCTCGTCGGTCTGCGTGCGCACCGAGTGTCTCCTCAACTACTTACAGTGAGTACGACGATATCCGCGCTGCTGGTCGCGAGGCTTCCGGCGCGCCGGTCGGAGACGTGCACGCCACCTGCTCCGGGATGTCGGTCCGGACCACTAGAGTCGGAGCGCACAACCACATCGAGACCGGGAGGCGCCGCTCCATGTCGTCCAGCGAGTCGTTCGTCCATCTGCACGTGCACACCGAATACTCGATGCTGGACGGGGCCGCCCGGCTCAAGCAGATGTTCAAGAAGGTCGACGAGCTGGGCATGCCCGCGATCGCGATCACCGACCACGGCAACATGCACGGCGCGTACGACTTCTTCAAGCAGGCCACGGGCGCCGGGATCAAGCCGATCATCGGGATCGAGGCCTACGTCGCGCCGGAGCTGCGCCACAACAAGAAGCCGGTGCTGTGGGGCGAGCCGCACCAGAAGAGGGACGACGTCTCGGCGGGTGGCTACTACACCCACATGACGATCTGGGCGCGCAACAAGACGGGCCTGCACAACCTGATGAAGCTCAGCTCGCGCGCCTACACCGAGGGGTTCGTCCGCAAATGGGCGCGGATGGACGCCGAGATCCTCGCCGAGCACGCCGACGGCCTGATGGCCACCACCGGCTGCCCGTCGGGCGAGGTGCAGACGAGGCTGCGGCTCGGCCAGTACGACGAGGCGGTCAAGGCCGCCGCGAAGTTCCAGGAGATCTTCGGCAAGGACAACTACTTCCTGGAGATCATGGACCACGGGCTCGACATCGAGCGCAGGGTCCGCGACGGGCTGACCAGGATCAGCAAGGAGCTCGGCATCCCGCCGCTGGTCACCAACGACTCGCACTACACCTACGAGTCCGACGCCGCCTCCCACGACGCCCTGCTGTGCATCCAGACCGGCAAGCAGCTGTCCGACCCCGACCGCTTCCGCTTCGACGGCAGCGGCTACTACATCAAGACCGCCGACGAGATGCGCGCGGTCGACTCCTCCGACCTGTGGGCCGAGGGCTGCCGCAACACGCTGCTCGTCGCCGAGAGGGTCGACCCTGAGGGGTTCTTCCAGCACAAGAACCTCATGCCGACCTTCCCCATCCCCGACGGCATGACCGAGGAGCAGTTCTTCCGCCAGGAGGTCTGGAAGGGCCTCGAGCGGCGCTTCCCCGAGGGCGTCGACGAGGAGCACCGCGCCTGGGCGGAGAACGAGCTGGGCGTCATCATCCAGATGGGCTTCCCGAGCTACTTCCTCGTGGTCGCCGACTTCATCATGTGGGCGAAGAACAACGGCATCCGCGTCGGCCCCGGCCGTGGCTCCGCCGCCGGCTCGCTGGTGGCGTACGCGCTGGGCATCACCGACCTCGACCCGATCCCGCACGGCCTGATCTTCGAGCGCTTCCTCAACCCCGAGCGCGTGTCCATGCCCGACGTCGACATCGACTTCGACGAGCGCAGGCGCGGCGACGTGATCCGCTACGTGACCGAGAAGTGGGGCGCCGACAAGGTCGCCATGATCGCCACGTTCGGCACCATCAAGGCGAAGGCCGCCATCAAGGACGCCGGCCGCGTCCTGGGCTATCCCTACGCGCTGGGCGACCGGGTCTCCAAGGCGTTCCCGCCCGCCGTCATGGGCAAGGACATCCCGCTGTCGGGCATCTTCGACAAGGATCACCCCCGCCACGCCGAGGCGGGCGAGCTGCGCAAGCTCTACGAGGAGGACGTCGACGTCAAGGCGACGATGGACCTCGGCAAGGGCCTGGAGGGCCTGATCAGGCAGACCGGCGTGCACGCCGCCGGCGTGATCATGTCGGCCGAGGTGCTGACCGACTACATCCCGATCATGCGCCGCGACTCCGACGGCGCGATCATCACGCAGTTCGACTACCCGACCTGCGAGACGCTCGGCCTGCTGAAGATGGACTTCCTGGGCCTGCGCAACCTCACGATCATCGACGACTGCGTGAAGATGATCGAGTCCACGACCGGCGAGCAGATCGACCTGCTGAAGCTGCCGCTCGACGACCGCAAGTCCTACGAGCTGCTGGCCAGGGGCGACACGCTGGGCATCTTCCAGCTCGACGGCGGCGGCATGCGCTCGCTGCTGCGGCTCATGCGCCCCGACAACTTCGAGGACATCTCCGCCGCCCTCGCCCTCTACCGCCCCGGCCCGATGGGCGCCAACTCCCACACCAACTACGCGCTGCGCAAGAACGGCCAGCAGGAGATCACCCCGATCCACCCCGAGCTCGAGGAGCCGCTGAGGGAGATCCTCGACACGACCTACGGCCTGATCGTCTATCAGGAGCAGGTCATGGCCATCGCGCAGAAGGTCGCCGGCTACTCGCTGGGCGGCGCCGACCTGCTGCGGCGCGCGATGGGCAAGAAGAAGAAGTCCGAGCTGGACAAGCAGTTCGAGTTCTTCGAGAAGGGCATGCAGGACAACGGCTTCTCGGCGGCGGCCATCAAGGCGCTGTGGGACATCCTGCTGCCGTTCTCCGACTACGCCTTCAACAAGGCCCACACCGCCGGCTACGGCCTGGTCTCCTACTGGACCGCCTACCTCAAGGCCAACTACCCGGCCGCCTACATGGCCGCGCTGCTCTCGTCGGTGAAGGACGACAAGGACAAGTCGGCCCTCTACCTCAACGAGTGCCGCCGCATGGGCATCAAGGTCTTCCCGCCGGACGTCAACGACTCCGACTTCGACTTCACGCCGCGCGGCACCGACATCCGCTTCGGCCTGTCGGCCGTCCGCAACGTCGGCGGCAACGTCGTCGACGGCATCCTGAAGGCGCGCCAGGAGAAGGGCCGCTTCGCCGAGTTCAAGGACTTCCTGCGCAAGGTCCCGGCCATCGTCTGCAACAAGCGGGTCATCGAGTCGCTGATCAAGGCGGGCGCGTTCGACTCGCTGGGCCACGTGCGCAAGGGCCTGGTCCTGGTGCACGAGCAGGCCGTCGACGCGATCATCGACATCAAGAAGAACGAGGCCATCGGCCAGGACTCCCTGTTCGGGGCGATCGACGGGGGCGAGGACCAGACCTTCGACGTGCAGATCCCGGTGGGGGAGTGGGACAAGAACACACTCCTGCAGTTCGAACGGGAGATGCTCGGCCTCTACGTGTCCGACCACCCGCTGTTCGGCGTGGAGCACATCCTCGCGGCGGGCGCCGACTGCTCGATCGCGGCGGTCCAGGACGAGAGCCGGGCCGACGGGCAGGTCGTGACCGTGGGCGGGATCCTGAGCGGGGTGCAGCGCAAGGTCACCAAGAAGGGTGACACCTGGGTGCTGACCCAGCTGGAGGACCTCGAGGGCTCGATCGAGGTGATGATCTTCCCGTCGGCTTACCAGCTGTGCTCGACGATCCTGGCCGAGGACGCGATCGTCTTCGTCAAGGGGCGGATCGACAAGCGGGAGGACGTCGCCAAGATCATCGCCATGGAGGTGACGGCGCCCGACCTGACGCAGGAGGCGGGCGGGCCGCTGCTGGTCAGCCTGCCGCTGGCCCGCTGCACGCCGCCCGTCGTGGGCCGCTTGAAGGAGATCCTCACCACGCATCCGGGCACGTCGGAGGTGCACCTTCAGGTGCACAACGGGCCCAAGACGACGGTGATGCGCGTCGACGACCGGCTGCGCGTGACGCCCTCGCCTGCGCTGATGGGCGACCTGAAGCAGCTCCTCGGCCCCGCCTGCCTGGGCGCCTGACGCGGAGTCTCGGCCCCGCCTGCGTGGGCGCCTGATGCGGGGTCTCGGCCCTGCTTGCCTGGGCGCCTGACGCGCGTCTCGGCCCTGCCTGCGTGGGCGCCTGACGCGGCGTCTCGGCCGGTCGGCCGTTCCCGGGGCCCGTCGAACGGTCCTGCTGGGGCCACGCACGGGGAAGTCGACCCGGCGCAGCGGTGCGCGGGACGGCGGGCGTCACGGCCCAGGGTCGTGTTTGAGGTGGAGGGCGAGGCGGGTGCGGTCGCGGAGGCCGTACTTGCGCAGCAGGCTGGAGACGTGGTTCTTCACCGTGCCCTCGGTGATGAGCAGCCGGGCCGCGATCTCCCGGTTGGAGGCGCCTGTGGCGATCAGCCCGGCCACCTGCGCCTCGCGGGCCGACAACCGCTCCCCCTCCCGCGGCACGCTCGGTGCGGCCGGGGTCCGGCGGAGCTCGGCGACCAGGCGCGCGGCCACGGGAGACGCCAGCACCGTCTCCCCGCGACCGGCCCGGCGGACGGCGTCGACCAGCTCGTGCGGCGTGCAGTCCTTGAGGAGGTAGCCGACGGCGCCGCCGCGCAGCGCGCCGAAGATGTAGTCGTCCTCGTCGAAGGTGCTGAGCACGATCGCGGCCACGTCGGGGTGCCGGGCGGACAGGCGGGAGATGAGCTCGACGCCGTCCATCCTCGGCATCCTGGCGTCCACCAGCGCCACGTCCGGGTGGCACGCCGCGACCGCCGGCAGCGCCTCCTCGCCGTCGGCGGCCTCGCCCACCACCTCGATGCCGTCCTCGATCTCCAGCATCTTGCGCAGCCCTTGGCGTATCAGCTCCTGATCGTCGACCAGCAGCACCTTGATCGCGCGCACGTCGCCACCTTCGCCTGGATCGCTTCGGTCGGGGCGTTTGCGTGGCTCGCTCCGGCCGCGGCTTTCACACTGATCGCTCATGTCGCCACCTTCGCCCGGATGGGGAGCTCCGCCCGCACCTCGAATCCGCCGCCCGGCCGATCGCCCGCGATCAGGGTGCCGCCCACGGCGCGGGCGCGCTCCGCCAGCGAGTGCAGGCCGAATCCGCCGCGCGCGTCGCGGTCGCGGCCCCTGCCGTCGTCGGCGACCACCAGGACGACGCGTTCGCCGTCGAAGGCGAGCGTGCCGGTCACGTGGCGGGCGTCCGCGTGCCGGACGGCGTTGGTCAGGCCCTCCTGCAGCACGCGGTAGAGCACCAGCTCCACGTCGGGCTCCAGGGGCGGCTCACCGCCCACCACCTCGAAGGACACCGCGAGCCCTGTGCCGTCGAACGACGCCGCGAGCCGTTCGAGCGCCGCGCCGCCGACGCGCCCTTCCAGCGCCAGCGGGCGCAGTGCGCGGACCCAGCGGCGGGCGTCGGCCAGCGCCGCCACGGTCAGCTCCTTCGCCTGGCGCACCTCGTCCCAGGCGGCCTCGGGGCGGCGCGTGCGGAAACGTTCGGCGTTCTCCAGGCTCAGCTTGACCACCGTCAGGTGGTGGCCGATGGAGTCGTGCATCTCCGCGCCCATCCGCGCCCGCTCCTGGGCGACCGTCAGCTCCCTGACCCGGGCCAGCAGCCGCTGCGCCTCCGCCCGCCTGCGCCGCGCCTCCAGCACGGCCGACGCCATGCCCAGCACGAACGAGGCGAAGACGATGATGGCGACGATCTGCACGGTGGCATCCAACGGGCTGCGGCCGGACACCACCATCGTGACGAACATCGTGCCCGTCATGCACCCGATGACTACGGCGGCGGTCCGCACACTGTGGACGAACGCCACGTTGGCGATGGCCAAGAGCCCCAGCAGCTGGTGGACCTCGGCCGAGCCGGTGTACCCCAGCGCGAACGTCGCCAGCAGGAACGCTATCGGCAGGGGCCGCCGCCATCCGCCGGTGCGCCGCCAGGGCAGCGGCAGCCACAGCGCGGCCACCAGCGCCAGGTTGACGGCGAACGGCGTGGCCCATGGCGGGGTCCCGGGCTCGGCCGCGTACGCGACGACCCCGGTGGCGGCGAGCACCACCCAGAAGACGACGTTGAACAGCATGGGCCGGTCGGAGTCACGCAGCCAGGCCAGACGACGCAGCATGGCTCCGACATTAATTTGCCGCGCGCGTGTTGTGATCCTCCCTGAGTACCCATGACGAAGGTCATGACGGGTTCCGTCCACGGTCCGATGTGCGAAGGCCGCCGGGCTACCTAACGTGGCGATCCATGAAAGCCACCCACCCTGTCTGGGCCGTCCTGATCACCATCGCCGCCATGTTCGCGCAGGTGTTCCTCGGCGCCCTTCCCACGATGCTGCTCTTCGACGAGAGCAACCCCTTTTACGAGCCGGTGGGCGTGGTCGGGATCACGCTGGCCTCGCTCGGCTTCGTCTATCTGATCCGCCGATTCCTCGGCCGCCAGCCATGGCGAGGTGTCGGCCTCACTCGGTCGTGGCGGGCGGCGCCGCACCTGCTGGCGGGGGTTCTGGCGGGTGCTGTCGCGGTCGTCGCCGCCGGCGCGCTGTCGGTGGCGTTCGGCGTGGCCACCTGGGCGCCGGACGACGTGGTCCTCCCTCAGCTGTCCGCTCTCCCGTTAATGATCGCCATACTCCTGCTGGGGCAGGCGTTCCCCGAGGAGTTGTTGTGGCGCGGGCACCTGTTCGACACGTTGTCGGGCCGGTTGTCGCCGAGGGCCGTGCTGATCGTGACGGCTGTGGCCTTCGGCGCGATGCACATCTTCTCCAAGAGCGGGGCCGACACGCTCGCCGAACGCCTGCTCTACATCGTGCACGCGGCCGGCCTCGGCTTCGCCTGCGGGGCGGCGCGGGCGCGTACCGGAACGGTGTGGATGGCGGTCGGCGTGCACCTCGGCTTCCACATCGCCAACAGGACGTTCCCGATCAAGATCAGCCAGTTCTCCGTGGAGCTCGTCATCCTGGCCTGCACGCTCACCGTCACGGGGCTGCTCATCCTGCTCCAGCGGAGGGGAGGACACGCGGCGGCCCCGGACACACGAGCCGGAGGGCTGGGCAACCCTCGCCGCCCCGCAGCTCGTGGGGCAGGATCACAAGGGTGAGCGAACTCCACTACCTGAGCGCGACCGAGCTGGCACACCTGATCAGGACCAGGCAGGTGAGCGCCGTAGAGGTCGTCCAAGCCCACCTCGACCGCATCGAGCAGGTCAACCCGCACGTCAACGCCATCGTGACCCTGGTCGCCGAGCAGGCACTCCAGGCGGCCGAGGCGGCCGACGAGCGGGAACCGGCCGGGGCGCTGCACGGACTACCCGTCGCGCACAAGGACCTCGTCGACACGGCCGGCATCCGCACCACCTACGGCTCGCCGCTCTTCGCCGACAACGTTCCCACCCGGGACGAGGTGATCGTCCAGCGGCTCCGCGCCGCCGGGGCCATCACCATGGGCAAGACCAACACCCCGGAGTTCGGCACCGGCTCCCACACCGTCAACGAGGTGTTCGGCGCCACCAGGAACCCCTACGACCTGTCCAGGTCCGCCGGAGGCAGCAGCGGGGGCGCCGCGGTGGCCCTGGCCACGGGCATGGTCCCGCTGGCCGACGGGTCCGACATGGGCGGCTCCCTGCGTAATCCCGCGTCGTTCTGCAACGTGGTCGGCCTGCGCCCCACTCCCGGGCGCGTCCCCCACCCGTCCGACACCGCCGCCTGGTACACCCTGTCCGTGCAGGGGCCGATGGCGCGGACGGTCGAGGACGTCACGCTGATGTTCGGGGCCATCGCGGGGTTCGACCGGCGCTCCCCTTACTCGATCAAGGAGGTCTTCGCCCCGGAGCCCGAGGAGGGCGTGGCGGGCCTGCGGGTGGCGTGGAGCCCGGATCTCGGCGGGCTGCCGGTGGACCCGAGGACGGCGGAGGTCACCGCGACGGCGCCGACGGTGTTCGAGCGGCTGGGCGCGCGTGTCGAGCAGGTGGAACTGGACCTGTCGGAGGCGGAGGACGCGTTCAGGACCTACCGGGCATGGAACTACACGCTGTCCTTCGGCGACCTGACCGGGCTCGGCCCCAACACCAAGTGGAACGTCGAGCAGGGCCGCAAGGTCACCGGCGCCGACCTGGCCAGGGCCGAGCAGGCGCGCAGCCGCCTCTACCAGCGGATGGCCGCGTTCTTCGACACCTACGACGTGCTGATCGCGCCGGTCAGCCAGGTGCCGCCGTTCCCGGTCGAGCAGCCCTACGTCGAGGAGGTCAACGGGGAGAAGATGCCCGACTACCTCGCCTGGATGCGCTCGGCCTACTGGATCAGCGTGCTGCACGCCCCGGCTGCGTCCGTGCCTGCCGGGTTCACCTCCGACGGGCTGCCGGTGGGGGTGCAGATCGTGGGCAGGCCGTTCGAGGACGCCAGGGTGCTGCGCGTGGCCCGTGCGTTCGAGCAGGCCACCGGGTACGGTCTCCGCCATCCGCCGCTCTAGCTCTCCCTCCCCGTGTCACGGCTCAGTGAGGGGGCTGCCGGCCTGGTGGTCAGAGGGGCTCGGGCGGGTCGCCGTACGGGTGGCGGAGGGAGGACTCCCGATAGCCGTGCATGCCCTCCAGCAGCGCGAACAGCCCCACCGCGAGCAGCGGCCAGGAGACCAGCACCCCTGAGGCGGTCAGCTTCAGCGCCCCGGGGACGACCTTGGCGCCGGGTTGGGCGGCGGCCTCGATCACGACCGCGCCGATGGTGAACGTCGACCCGACCCACAACGTCAGCATCGCGCCCAGCACCCCGCCAGCGCAGAGCCCGAGAAGCACCGGCAACATCCATCGCCGCCCGATGAACCACCCGACCCCGCCGCACAGCAGTCCGAGCCCGCCGGTGATCACCGCGAACCAGCCGTCGGCCGCGATCAGCGCCTGGGTCGACGGGTCGGCCAGCACCGTCCCCTGCTCCGTGACCTGGTACGGAGCCCGTGGCGCGAGCCCCGACCAGAGCAGTCCGGCGGCGGCTCCGAGAGTGGCGAGTGTGAGGACAGTTACCGCAAAAGCGCGCACTTCCCTCGCCACGCCACTCCCCCTCACATGTACGTCTGAATCAGCTCGATGGTATCCCCCGGCTAGGCTCGCTTCGTGATGCAAGAAGAGGTCTGGTTGATAGAACCCTCCGGCCCGCTCCGGGGGGACGTCCAAGTACGCGGCTCCAAGAACGGAGTCTCCAAGCACATGGTCGCCGCCATGCTTGGCGGCAGCGAGAGCAGCATCCACAACGCCCCCGAGGTGGGCGAGGTGGAGATCACGGCCGCCATGTTGCGGGCGCTCGGCATCAACGTCGAGATCTCCCGTACGGAGATCAGGATCGAGCGTGGCCGGGAGATCGAGCCGAGGGTGCCGGACGCCTTCACAGGGCTCAACCGCATCCCCATCCTCATGCTCGGCCCCCTGCTGCACCTGGCGGGGGAGGCGTTCGTCCCGCTGGTCGGCGGCGACCCGATCGGGCGGCGGCCGGTGAACTTCCACGTGGAGGCCCTGCGCGCGATGGGGGCCGAGGTGGAGGTGGGCGACACCGGCATCTTCGCCAAGGCCGGTCGGCTCCACGGCACCAGGATCGAGCTGCCGTACCCGAGCGTGGGCGCCACGGAGACGGTCCTGATGTCGGCCGTGCTGGCCGAGGGCAAGACGGTGCTGAAGAACGCCGCGATGGAGCCCGAGGTCGTGGAGCTGGCGCTGTTCCTGCAGCGGATGGGGGCCAGGATCGAGCTCTCGCCTGACCGCAGGATCGTCATCGAGGGCGTCGAACGGCTGCGCGGCGCATCCACCTGGCTGACCGGTGACCGCATCGAGGCGTTCTCGTACCTGGCGGCGGGGCTGGTCACCGGGGGAGAGGTGCGCGTGCACGGCTGCCCGCAGGACCGCCTGGTCACTGCGATCACCACGCTGGCCAGGATGGGCGCCCAGTTCGACATCAACGACGAGTACCTGTGCGCCACCGCGCCGCCGGAGGGGCTGCGCTCGGCGGCCGTGCAGACCGACACCCACCCTGGGTTCATGACGGACTGGCAGACGCCGCTCATGGTGCTGTTCACGCAGAGCCAGGGCATGTCGGTGCTGCACGAGACGGTCTTCGAGAACCGCCTGGTGTACGTTCCCGCGCTGCAGAAGATGGGCTGCGAGATCGAGGTGTTCGATCAGTGCCTGGGCGGCCCCGCCTGCCGCTACCACGACACCAACGCCAGGCACTCGGCGGTCGTGCGCGGCGTGTCCAAGCTCAAGGGGGCCGACGTGACGCTGCCCGACATCAGGGCCGGGTTCTCGGCCGTGCTGGCGGCCGCGGTGGCCGACGGCCCGTCCACACTGCGCGGCGTGCACCACATCGAACGCGGTTACCACCGGCCGTTCGAGCAGTTCGCGTCGCTCGGCCTGCACATCCGCCGCCAGCGGTAAGGGTCCCGCAGGCAACGGTAAACAGGTGACAAGCGGTCGTTTGGCACGGATCCGGACGTCGCACATCAAGGTACGTGACCGTACTCAGATCCGTCGGCGCACTCGCGTTGGCGGGGGCGCTCGGTGGCGTGCTGACCGCGGCACTGGCCGCGCCCGTGGTCAGCGGGGGCGGCATGGCCGCCAAGAACGTCGCGAACACCTTCATCGAACTGCCGCCCGCGCCGCGCGAGGAGCCGCTGGCGCAGGTGACCAGGCTGCTGGACAAGGACGGCCGGCCGTTCGCCCAGTTCTACGAGGCGAACAGGACAGCCGTCCCGCTCAGTGCCGTCGCGCCGGTGATGCGCCGGGCGATCGTGGCCATCGAGGACGCCCGCTTCTACGAGCACGGCGGCCTCGACGTCAGGGGCACGCTCCGCGCGCTGCTCACCAACACCCAGGCCGGCGGCATCAGGCAGGGTGGCTCGTCCCTGACGCAGCAGCTCGTGAAGAACATCCTGGTCGAGAGCGCCCGCACCGAGGCCGAGCGCGACAGGGCCCGCGCCCCGAACCTGGCCCGCAAGATCACTGAGCTGCGGCTCGCGCTGGCCCTGGAGAAGAAGTACCGCAAGGACGAGATCCTGGAGCGCTACCTCAACATCGCCTACTTCGGCGCGGGAGCGCACGGCGTCCAGGCGGCGGCCAGGCGCTTCTTCTCCACGTCGGCCTCCAGGCTGACGCTGACCCAGGCGGCCACGCTGGCGGGCGCGGTGCGCATGCCGTTCTCGACCGATCCCTCGCTCGGCCCGGCGCACCGGGCGCGCCTGAAGATGCGGCGCGACCTCGTGCTCGACCGCATGGCCGGGCTGAAGCTGATCAGCCAGGAGGAGGCGGCGCGCGCCAAGGCTGCGCCGCTCGACATCAGGCTCAAGCCAGAGCCTGGCGGGTGCGAGCAGAGCGCGTACCCGTTCTACTGCCTGTACGTGCAGCGGGAGCTCCTGTCCAACCCGGTGTTCGGCAACACGGCGGCCGAGCGGCGGACCAGGATGGCCAGGGGCGGCCTGGTGATCAGGACCAGCCTCGACCCGATCGCGCAGCGCGCCGCCGAGCAGGCCATCCGCCGCTACGTCTCGCCCGAGGACACCGAGGTGGCCGCCGAGGCCATGGTGGAGCCGCGGACCGGGCGGGTCAGGGCGATCGCCGCCAGCAAACGGTTCGGCCGCAACCCGGGCGACCGGAAGAACGGCCCCAAGACCACCTTCAACCTGGCCGCGGACGTGGCGCACGGCGGGGGGCAGGGCTTCCAGGCCGGGTCGACGTTCAAGGTGTTCACCCTGGCCACGGCGCTCAAGCAGGGGTGGCGCTTCAACGACGGCTTCATGACGCCGGGCGCGCTCGTGCCCGCGCAGGGCTACCGCGACTGCTCGGGACGGCCCGTCAACGACCCGGACGCCCGCGTTCTCAACGCCAGCGGCGAGGGCTCGGGCGGCCCGCACAGCATCGAGACCGGCACCTGGAAGTCGGTGAACATCTTCTACATGATGCTGGAGCGCAAGGTCGGGCTCTGCAACGTGGTGCGCACGGCCAAGGCGCTCGGCATCACCCGGGCGGACGGGCAGCCGCTGAAGGAGGTGCCGACGTTCACGCTGGGCGTCAACGAGATGGACCCGGTGACGGTGGCGGCGGCGTTCGCGACCTTCGCGGCCAGGGGGGTCTACTGCCGGCCGCTGGCCATCGTGGAGATCATCGGCAGGGACGGGCGGCGTACGCACGTGCCGCCGGCGTGCGAGCGGGCCCTCGAGGAGGAGGTCGCGGACGCGGTCAACTACGTGCTGCAGGGCGTGTTCACCAAGGGCACGATGCAGGGGCAGGGCATCGACCGGCCCGCCGCCGGGAAGACGGGCACCAACAACGGCTACACCTCGGCCTGGTTCGCCGGTTACACGCCCGCGCTGGCGGCGGCGGTCAGCGTCGGGGACATCCGGGGCTCGTACCGGTTCCCGCTGCAGGGCGTGCAGATCGGGGACCGCTACTACGGGTCGGTGCAGGGCGCGTCGCTGCCGGGGCCGATCTGGGTGGACTCGATGGGGTCCGCGCTGCGGCGCGTCGAGCCCAGGGGCTTTCCCGGGCCGGACATGTCCCGCTTCGGCGGCGGCTTCACGCCCGGGCTGGAGAAGCTGCTGGAGGAGGAGAGGCGGCGCGAGGCCCGGGACGGACGGGGTGAGCGGAGACGGGGCGAGCGCCCCTTCTTCCGGCGGCACCGGCTCTTCAAGTGGCTGGTGGGCCAGGCACCACTGGAACCGGAGCTCGAGTGGCCGCCGCGAAGGCACTAGAAGCCGAGCAGGGGCTCAGCCGGCCTTGCCGATGGGGGCGGTGACGGCCCTGGTGAGCGTGATGAGGTTGTCGGGGGCGGTCTCGATCTGCAGGCCGCGCTTCCCGGCCGAGAAGTAGATCGTCTCGAAGTCGAGCGCCGAGGAGTCGACGACCGTGGGGAGCTGCTTGCGCTGGCCCAGCGGGCTGATGCCGCCCACCACGTAGCCGGTCACCCGCTCCACCTTGGCGGCGTCGGCCATGGCGGCCCGCTTGCTGTTGAGCGCGCCGGCCAGGGCCTTGAGGTCGAGCTTGCCCGACACGGGCACGACCGCCACCGCCAGGCCGCTCTCCACCTCGGCCACGAGCGTCTTGAAGATCCGCTCATACGGCACGCCGAGCGCGTCCGCCGCCTCCTCGCCGTAGGCCTGCGCCGCGGCGTCGTGCTCGTAGGGGTGGAGCGTGAACTCGGCCTTGGCCTTGGTCAGCGCCATGGTGGCCGGAGTGCCGCCCTTGCCTTTCGATTTGCTCACGGGAGCCCATTGTAGCGAATCTACAATGTAAAGGCCTTGCCCGGGGTGTACCCGAACGCCCGCCTGAACACGTCGATGAACGCGCTCGCCGACGCCCAGCCGCACCGGTGGGCCACGGTGGTCACGGGGACGCCGTCGGCGAGGAGCAGGAGCGCGCGGTGCAGGCGGAGCTGGGTGCGCCACTGCGGGAAGCTCATGCCCAGCTCGCGCCGGCACAGCCTGGCCAGTGTCCGGTCGCTGGTGCCCACCTGGCCGGCCAGCTGGGCGAGGGTCCTGCCGTCGGCGGGATCGCGGTGCAGGATCGCGCAGACGGCGGCCAGGCGGGGGTCCTGGGCGGTGGGCAGGTGGAGCGGCTGCTCGGGCGCCCGTCTGAGCTGATCGAGCAGCACCGCCCACAACCGCTCCCGCTCCCCGCCGTCGCCGCCACCGCTGCGCTCGCCGCCGCGTCGGGCACCGGCTGCATGATCGCCGCCGCGCGCGTCGGCGGGATGAGGCGGGACGGTGGAGCGTGGGTCCCGTCCGGCGTCCGCCGTGTAGGCGATGATCAGCTCGCGCAGCAGCGGGCCGACGGCGAGGACGGCCGGGCGGTCGAGGCCGAGGGGGTTGCCGGTGAGGCCCACCAGGCGCAGGTCGGTGTCGCCGTGGGCGCGGTGCTCGTGGACCGTGCCGGCCGGGATCCAGATCGCGCGGTTCGCCGGGGCCACCCACGTGCCCGCGCCGGTGGTGACGGAGAGCACGCCGCGGCAGGCGTACACGATCTGGTGGGTGTCGTGCCGGTGCGCGTCGATGCCCGCTCCGGGCGCGAGCGGCCGCCGTCCCGTGGGGGCCTCGGAAAGGTGGCGGATTTGCGGCATGGGTTGTCATTTTATCGGAAGCGAGCCAGCCGCAGCCGGGAAATGATCGGAGCGTGAACAGGATCCCCATGCTCGCCGCCGGCCACGCGGCCGTGGACTTCTACCAGGGCGCCGTGCCCGCGCTCGTGCCGTTCCTGGTGGCCGGGCGCGGCTACGGGTACGTCGCGGTCTCCGGCATCGTGCTGGCCGCGACGCTGCTGTCGTCGATCGTGCAGCCGTTGTTCGGCATGCTGACCGACCGGTGGCGGATGCCGTGGCTGATCCCGTTGAGCATGGTCGTGGCGGGCGCCGGGGTGGCGCTCGGCGGCGTGACGGACTCGTACGCGCTGACCTGGCTGGCCGTGGCGCTGTCCGGTCTGGGCGTGGCGGCCTACCATCCGGAGTCGGCGCGGCTGGCCAGGATCGCGAGCGAGGGCAGTCATGTGCGGATGAGCTGGTTCTCGATGGGCGGGACGCTGGGCTTCGCGTCGGCTCCCGTGCTGGTGACGCCGTTGCTGGCGGGGTGGGGGCTGGGTGCCTCGCCGTTCCTCGCGGTGCCGGCGGTGGTGGGGGCGGTGGCGACGCTCCCGGCGGTCCTGGCGCTGGCCGGGGGAGGGCAGGCGGCGCGGGGCGCGGCGCCGGTGTCCGGCAGGGACGACTGGCCGTCGTTCGTCAGGCTGACGCTGGTGATCGTCTTCCGCTCGATCGTGTACGTCGGGCTGAGCGCCTTCGTGGCCCTGTTCATGGGAGGCGGCGCGGCGGGCGCGGTGGCGCTGTTCGTGCTGTTCGCGGGCGGGGCGGCGGGGACCGTGCTGGGCGGCAGGCTGGCGGCCCGCTGGGGGAGGGTGCGCACGATGCGCCTGGCCTACGCGCTGGCCGTCCCGGCGGTCGCGGGCGTGGTGCTCGCGCCCGGCCCCATCGCGTACGCCTTCGTCGCGGCCTCCTCGATCGCGCTGTATGTCCCGTTCTCCTTGCACGTCACGCTGGGTCAGGACTTCCTGCCCACCCGGGTGGGCACGGCGGGCGGCGTGACGCTGGGACTGGCGGTGAGCGTGGGCGGCCTGACCAGCCCGCTGGTGGGGGCGCTCGCGGAGGCCACCACCCTGAGGACGGCGCTGGCGTGCTTGATCGCCTTCCCGGCGCTGGCCTGGTTGCTGGCGCGGACGCTGAAGGAGCCCGCTGTTGAGCCTGCCGCCCGACCGCGGCCGTGACCAGGCGGTCAAAGGCTGCCGGACGCGGGGGCGGTCGGGAGCGAGATCGTGCTGGTGTTGTCGGTCTGGGACGGGTCGAGGCCGGTGGACCCGACGTGGGCGGTGATGCGCGGTGAGGCGCCGGCGTCGCGGGAGACCTGGACGCGGGCCGAGAGCCGGACCGGGGCGCCGGGGCGGACGGTGGCGATCGTGCAGCTGGCCTGCTGGCCGGCCTGCTTGCAGGAGGCTCCCTCCACCGAGGACAGGCTCGTGCCTTTCGGCAGGGTGAACGTGACGGGCACCCGCGCGGCGGACGTCAGCCCGCGCAGGGCCACGGTGGCCGTGACGAGGGCGGTGCCGCCGGGCTTGACCGGGGTCTTCGGGCCCGCGGCGCTGATGGACAGCGCGTCGTACACGCCGCCAGGGTCGGCCTTCTTCACGATGGCGCCGTAGCTCTCGGCGTTGAGGGCGTTGGCGACGGAGAAGCCGCCGTCCTCGCCGTCCTCGGTGCCCGCCGACAGCACGCCGACCAGGTCGCGGGTGCCTTTGATCAGCCACGGGCCGCCGCTGTGGCCCCTGAACAGATGGCAGTTGTACGTCTCGATCCGCCCGTCCTCAGGCACGGGGGCGCTGCCGGAGGCAGTGTAGAGAGCGCCGTCGATGATCCCGCCGGCCGGCGTGGCCTTGCCCAGGCACCAGAGCTGGTCCCTGCCGTCGTACGGTCTCCTCCCGGACACGCCGGGATAGCCCGAGGTGGCGATGGTGTGCCGGAGGCCCTGGTTGAGCATCGGGGTGAAGGCGCCGACCGCGTCCTGGAGCGTGCGGTCGTTCTTCTTGCCGACCTCGAGGAGGGCGACGTCGTAGATCGAGTTCCAGTCGCCGCCGCTCAGTCCGGTGTAGCCGGCGGGCTTCCACGCCCGCCGGGCGCCCCACCGCCCGTACGGCTCGCGCTGCCGCACAGTTCTCGCCCGCCCGTCGTACGCGGGCACGAACGCGAAGTTCGAGTGCCACCGGCCGGCCGAGGAGCCCATCGGCACCCCGAACACGCAGTGGGCCGCGGTGACGACGAGCACCTTGGCCGCGGAGCGCACGACGGAGGCGGTGCAGGCGTCGTCCTTCCCGCTCGCGTTGACGTAGAACAGCCGGCCGGTGATCCTGCTGGCCGCCGAGCCGCTGTACGGGCGGCGCACGCGGGCGTAGCCGTTGCCGTCTCCGCCGGGGGTGAGCCGCTTGCCGGACGGCACGTTGCGCCGCGCGGAGGCCGGAACCGGCTTGCGCAGGGTCTTCGGCAGGTCCGCGCCGCTGGCCTTGGCCTGCTTGCTCGCGGTCCAGTAACGCACGGCCTGGCCGGGGTGCATCAGCGGGGACGACGCGGCGCCCCAGGAACTTACCGTGGCCGGCGTCGCGGGCGGCGGCGGCTCGGCGGCGGCCGCGGGCATCGGGAGCGCGGTGCCGGCCAGCGTGATCAGCGTGGTGATCAAAGTCTTCGACACAGCGATGACTCTAAGTCACGCCCTGGAGTCGAAAAGTAATTGAGTGGTGCGTGTCGTCCTGGTGGCCGCCGCCGTGCGCGAGAGCGTGACGTGTCCGCGCGGCGGTCAGCCAGCTGCCGTGTCGGTGTCGCGGCCCGGCAGGATCTCCGCCGTGGTGGCCTCGTGCGGCTCGCGATCGGGTCGTACCCCGCGCCAGGACGGGTGGCGCAGCCGGCCGTCGCCGGTGACCTCGGCGTACTGCACCTCGCCGACCAGGCGCGGCTCGGCCCAGCGGGCGTCCCTGGCGTGCTCGCGCGGCACGGGTTCGTCGAACGGCGGGTCGGGCCGCCGCAGCTGGGAGAGGCGCTCGCCCAGGTCGCGCAGCGCGGCCTCGGTGAACCCGGTGCCGACGTGCCCGACGTACCGCAGCCGGCCCTGGGGGTCGTACGCGCCGAGCAGCAGCGACCCGATCATCCCGGACCGCCGCCCGCCCCCGGGCTTCCATCCGCCGACCACGACCTCGACGGTGCGCACGTTCTTGACCTTCGTCCAGTCGGCGCTGCGCCTGCCCGGCCGGTACGGCGAGCCCATCCGCTTGCACACGACCCCTTCGAGCCCCAGCTGCCTGGAGGAGTCGAACGCGAGCCCGGCGTGGTCGGCGAACCACACCGGCACCTCCCACCGGTAGCCGGGCGTGAACGTGGTCTCGAGCAGCTCCCTGCGCTGGGTGTAGGGGCGGGAGACGGTGCTGTCGTCGTCGAGGTGCAGGATGTCGAACGCCATGTACGTCACCGGGACCGACCTGGTCAGCTCCGCGATCGCCGCGGGGTTGCGCTGGTGCATCCGGGGCTGCAGCGCCTCGAAGCTGGGCCGCCCGGTCTCGTCGAACGCCACGATCTCCCCGTCGATCACGGCCGCGTGCCCGCCGGTGGCGCCGGCCATGAGCTGGAGCTCGGGGTAGGCGGGGGTGATGTCCTTGTTGTTGCGCGACATCAGGCGGACGGCGCCGTCGTCGATGTAGGCGAGGGCGCGTACGCCGTCCCATTTCATCTCCACGGCCCAGCCGGCGCCCTGGACGGAGTTGAGTGAGCCGAGCTGGGCCAGCATCGGCGTGTAGGCCGGCAGCCGAACCATGGTGCATGCCCTGCCAATGGTCAAGTCGGGTGATCTTCGACGAGCTCGGCCAGGTCCACGCCGTGGGCGGCCAGCTCGGCGACGGTGGCGCAGTAGCCGCGGAGGTACGTCCTGCCGTTGACCTGGTGTGAGACACGCAGCAGCGGGCGATCGTCGAGAATGATCGCCTCCACCAGGAGCCCGTCCGGGCCTCGCCACTGTCCCACGCGGCAAGCGTATGGGGTCGGACATAATGGACACGCAATGTGAAAGTACTCACCTGGCCTCGATGGCCGGTGTGACCCCGCCGCGCCGCGACACGTACCTCCGTGACCGCTCGGCAAAAACTGCTTGGCGCTTTTTTGGCGTGACACGTTAGGGGAGCGCTCCTGGCGGGCAGTGGTGTGGTCCTGAGCTTTCCCGGCCGTGGCCGTACCCCCCGTGACGGTCGCGGCGGCTGCCCCGGCAGGCCCGGTCCGGGGTCGCGGCGGCCGTGGGCGCGACGTCGGCGAGCGTCGCCCACGGCCGCCCTGCATTCCCGCAGGGATCGCGGGTGGCGGACGTCCCGGATGGTGGACAAAACCCGATTCGGGAGCCGGACTCCGTAGACTGTACGGGTGATTTCCCGTATCGACATGCGCGGTTCCCTGCCGGAGAACCTGCGCGACGTGCTGCCCCGCGCCGAGCTCGACGTCGAGGCCGCCCTGGAGAAGGTGCGGCCCATCTGCGACGACGTGCGCCATCGCGGGGCGGCAGCCGTACGGGAGCTGACCGCCAGGTTCGACGGTGTCGAGATCACCACCACCCGCGTCCCCGCCGAGGCCATCGAGCGAGCACTGAGCGAGCTCGACCCCAAGGTGCGGGCGGCGCTGGAAGAGTCGATCAGGCGGGCCAGGCTGGTCCACCGCGACCAGCGGCGCTCTGACGTCACCACCCAGGTCGTGCCCGGCGGCACCGTGACCGAGCGGTGGGTGCCGGTCGACCGCGTGGGCCTCTACGTCCCCGGCGGCCGCGCGGTCTATCCGTCCAGCGTGGTGATGAACGTCGTACCGGCTCAGGAGGCCGGCGTCGGCTCGCTGGCCGTGACCAGCCCGGCGCAGCAGGCGTACGGCGGGCTGCCGCACCCCACGATCCTGGCCGCGTGCGCGCTGCTCGGCGTGGACGAGGTCTACTCGGTGGGCGGGGCGCAGGCGGTGGCCATGTTCGCCTACGGCACGGAGGAGTGCCCGCCCGCCACGATGGTGACCGGTCCTGGCAACATCTGGGTGGCGGCGGCCAAGCGCCTGCTCAAGGGTCGCATCGGCATCGACTCCGAGGCGGGGCCGACCGAGATCGCCATCCTGGCCGACGAGACGGCCGACCCGGTCCACGTGGCCGCCGACCTGATCAGCCAGGCCGAGCACGACGTGATCGCCGCCGCCGTGCTGGTCACCACCAGCGCCGAGCTGGCCGACGCGGTCGAGAAGGAGCTGCCGGGCCAGGTGTCGGCCACCAAGCACTCCGAGCGCATCGCCGAGGCGCTGAGCGGCCGGCAGTCGGGCATCGTGCTGGTCGACTCCATCGAGGACGGCATCAAGGTCGTGGACGCGTACGCGGCCGAGCACCTGGAGATCCACACCGCCAACGCCGCGGAGATAGCCGGAAAAATCCGGAACGCCGGGGCGATCTTCGTGGGCCCGTACGCGCCGGTGTCGCTGGGCGACTACCTCGCCGGCTCCAACCACGTGCTGCCCACCGGCGGCTGCGCCTGCCACTCCAGCGGCCTGTCGGTGCAGACGTTCCTGCGTGGCATCCACGTCGTCGACTACACCCGCGAGGCGCTCGCGGACGCGGCGGCCCATGTGTCGGTCCTGGCCGACGCCGAGGACCTTCCGGCCCACGGCGCCGCCATCCGCGCCCGATTCGACTGGCAAGTCCCCACGGAGACCTCGTGAACCTCGACGACCTGCCCATCAGGGACGACCTCCGCGGCAAGTCGCCGTACGGCGCGCCCCAGATCGACGTCCCAGTCAGGCTCAACACCAACGAAAACCCCTACCCGCCCTCGCCCGAGCTGGTCGCCGACCTGGCCGAGGCGGTCCGGGCGAGCGCCGGAGACCTCAACCGCTACCCCGACAGGGACGCCACGGCCCTGCGCGCCGATCTGGCCGCCTACCTCGGCCACGGGCTGACCACCGAGCAGGTGTGGGCCGCCAACGGCTCCAACGAGGTGCTCCAGCAGATCCTGCAGGCCTTCGGCGGCCACGGGCGCACAGCCATCGGTTTCGAGCCGTCATACTCGATGCACCCGATCATCACCAGCGGCACCAACACCGAATGGATCGCGGCCGGCCGCGAGGACGACTTCTCCATCGACCCAGGCAAGGCGACGGCGGCGATCGAGGAGCACCAGCCCGACATCGTGTTCCTGGCCTCGCCCAACAACCCGACCGGCACCGCCCAGCCGCTCGAGACGATCAAGGCCGTGCTGGCGGCGGCCAAGGGCATGGTCGTGGTGGACGAGGCCTATGCCGAGTTCGCCCGCGAGGGCACGCCGTCGGCGCTCACCCTGCTGCCCGAGCACCCGAGGCTGATCGTCACCAGGACGATGTCCAAGGCGTTCGCCATGGCGGGCACCCGGCTCGGCTACCTTGCCGCCCACCCCGCCGTGGTGGAGGCGCTGCTGCTGGTGCGGCTGCCGTACCACCTGTCGACGCTCACCCAGGCGGCCGCGCGCGTCGCGCTGCGGCACCGCGCCGAGCTGCTGGGCACGGTCGACGCGCTGCGGCGCGAGCGCGACGACACGGTCGCGTGGCTGCGCTCCAAGGGCCTGGCCGTGGCCGACTCCGACGCGAACTTCGTGCTGTTCGGGCGTTTCCCCGACCGGCGCAAGGTGTGGGAGGGGCTGCTGGCGGGCGGAGTGCTCATCCGCGAGGTCGGCCCGCCACAATGGCTGCGTGTGTCGATCGGCACCGGTGAGGAGATGGCGGCCTTCCGCGCCGCCCTGGAAGGAGTCTTGTGAGCCGCGTAGGCCGCGTCGAGCGCGTTACGAAGGAGACCTCGGTCCTGGTGGAGGTCGGCCTCGACGGCACCGGCCGGGTCGAGGTCGCGACCGGGGTCGGGTTCTTCGACCACATGCTGGCCCAGCTCGGCAAGCACGGGCTGTTCGACCTGACGGTCAAGACCGAGGGCGACCTGCACATCGACTCCCACCACACGATCGAGGACACCGCGCTCGCGCTGGGCGCGGCGTTCCGCGAGGCGTTGGGCGACAAATCGGGCATCAGGAGGTTCGGCAGCGCGTCGTGCCCGCTGGACGAGTCGCTGGCCCAGGTCACCGTCGACCTGTCCGGGCGGCCATACCTCGTGCACTCCGAGCCCGAGGGCATGGCGCCGATGATCGGCCCCGACTACGACACGACGATGACGCGCCACATCCTGGAGTCGCTCGTCGCGCAGGCCGCGATCTGCCTGCACGTCCACGTCCCGTACGGGCGCAACGCCCACCACATCGTGGAGGCCCAGTTCAAGGCCCTGGCCAGGGCGCTGCGCGAGGCGTCCGAGCTCGACCCGCGCGCGACGGGCGTGCCCAGCACCAAGGGCGTCCTATGACCGACAACCTCATCGCCGGCGTGATGGTCTTCCTCGGGCTGTTCCTCATCGGCGGAGTGTTCTCCCTGTTCAGGCAGGGTCTCAAGATCGGTGCGGCCATCTGCGCGCTGGGCGCCGCGATGGCGATCACGGCAGGGGTGCTCTGGTGGTGAAGAAGAACATCGTCATCCTCGACTACGGCTCGGGCAACCTGCGCTCGGCCGAACGGGCGCTGGCCAGGGTGGGCGCCGAGGTGACCGTGACGCCCGACTTCGACGCCGCCCTCAACGCCGACGGCCTGGTGGTGCCGGGGGTCGGCGCGTTCGAGGCGTGCATGACCGGGCTCAAGAGCGTGCACGGCGATCAGATCATCGGCCGCCGCCTGTCCGGCGGGCGTCCGGTGCTGGGCATCTGCGTCGGCATGCAGATCCTGTTCGCCAGGGGCGTCGAGCACGGCGTGGAGACCGAGGGCTGCGGCGAGTGGCCAGGCACGGTCGAACGGCTCGACGCGCCCGTGCTGCCCCACATGGGGTGGAACACGGTCAAGGCGCCGGCGGGCAGCGTGCTGTTCGCCGGGCTCGACGCCGCGACCCGCTTCTACTTCGTCCACTCCTACGGTGTGCGCGAGTGGGAACTGCATGCCGGCGACGGGTTCGCCGAGCCGCTCGTCACCTGGGCCGAGCACGGCGTGCCGTTCGTGGCCGCCGTGGAGAACGGTCCGCTCATGGCCACCCAGTTCCACCCGGAGAAGTCCGCCGACGCCGGGGCCGTACTGCTGAAGAACTGGCTGCAGACGCTGTGAGCGCCCTGAAAACCCGGTCCGGGGCACCATGAGCAAGGAGCGCGCGCGCCGGCGGGCCGAGCGGGAGGCGGAGCGGGCGCGCGCGATCCGGGCCAACGAGGAGCGGCAGGCGCGCCGGGCGCGCCGCCGCGCGCTCCTGGCCAGGCTGACCCCGCGCCCGGTGCGGTTCTACCGCCAGGGCGGCCTGATCGCCCGTCGTCACCGTGCCCAGAACGTCGTGATCGCGCTGGGCTTCCTGTTCGTGCAGGCGATCGTCTGGCTGATGTGGGGATCGGTCTTCCTCAGTTTCGGTGTGTTCATCTTCTCGCTGCTGCTCGCGCCCGTTGTCGTGACCCTCGCTTTCGACCGGAGGACCTGAATGTCGCTCGTATTGCTGCCCGCCGTGGATGTCGCCGATGGCCAGGCCGTACGCCTGGTGCAGGGCGAGGCCGGGACCGAGACCGGCTACGGCGAGCCGCTCGCCGCCGCGCTGGCCTGGCAGGAGGCGGGGGCCGAGTGGATCCATCTGGTCGACCTCGACGCCGCGTTCGGCCGCGGGAGTAACCGGGAGTTGATCGCCGACGTCATCGGCAGGCTCGACGTGAACGTGGAGTTGTCCGGCGGCATCCGCGACGACGACTCCCTTGCCGCCGCGCTGGCCACCGGTTGCCGCCGGGTCAACATCGGCACCGCCGCCCTGGAGAATCCCGGCTGGTGCCGGAAGATCATCGCCGAGCACGGCGACAAGATCGCGGTCGGGCTGGACGTGCGCGGCACCACGCTGGCGGCCCGGGGCTGGACCGAGGAGGGCGGGGACCTGTGGGAGGTGCTCGACCGGCTCGAGTCCGACGGCTGCCCCCGCTACGTCGTCACCGACGTGACCAAGGACGGCATGCTCCAGGGCCCCAATCTCGACCTCTACCGCCGGATCCTGGCCCGCACCGACCGGCCCGTCATAGCCAGCGGCGGCGTCTCCAGCCTGGATGACCTGGTCGCACTCGCCTCCCTCGTCCCCGACGGACTGGAGGGGGCCATCGTGGGCAGGGCGCTCTACGCTCACGCGTTCACACTGGAAAACGCGCTTGACGCAGTACGCGTGTAGCTCTTGCCGGGAGGGGGCGAGATGAGCGTTGGCATCTTCGGCATGGAAAGCACCGGCTCGCGGGTGTTCTCCGGCGGCATCTGGGAGGAGAGGTACGGCTACGCCCGCGCCGTCATCGCGGGTGATCGGGTGATCGTGTCCGGTTGCACGGCCACGGTCGACGGAGAGGTGCGCCATGTGGGCGACGCCTACAGGCAGAGCCTGACCGCGATCGACATCGCGCTGGAGGCCGTCACGATGGGCGGTCTGACCTGCGAGGACGTGGTCATGGTCCGTTACTATGTGGTGGAGCAGCGCCACTTCGACCTCGTCGGTCAGGCCATCGGCGAGGTCTTCGGAAAGGTGCGTCCCGCCTGCACTGGAGTGAGGGTGGCCGGGCTGGTCGACCCTCGAATGCTGGTCGAGATCGAAATCGAGGCTGTTCGAGCATGACCGTAGCCGTAAGAGTCATCCCCTGTCTCGACGTGGACGCCGGGCGCGTGGTCAAGGGCGTCAACTTCGAGAACCTGCGCGACGCCGGCGACCCCGTCGAGCTGGCCAGGCGCTACGACGAGGAGGGCGCCGACGAGCTCACCTTCCTCGACATCACCGCGTCGTCCGGCGAGCGGGAGACCATGCTCGACGTCGTACGCAGGACGGCGGAGCAGGTGTTCATCCCGCTGACCGTCGGCGGCGGCGTGCGCGCGGTCGAGGACGTCGACCGGCTGCTGCGGGCCGGGGCCGACAAGGTGTCGCTCAACACGGCCGCCATCGCCCGGCCCGAGCTGCTCACCGAGGCGTCCCGGCGGTTCGGCGCCCAGTGCATCGTGCTGTCCGTGGACGCCCGGCGCGCGCCCGGCACCGCCAGCGGGTTCGAGGTCACCACCCACGGCGGGCGGCGCGGCACCGGGATCGACGCGGTCGAGTGGGCGGCGCGCGGCGAGGAGCTGGGCGTGGGCGAGATCCTGCTCAACTCGATGGACGGTGACGGCACGCTCGACGGCTACGACCTGGAGATGCTGCGCGCCGTGCGAGCCGCGGTGCGGGTCCCGGTGATCGCCAGCGGCGGCGCCGGCCGCCTGGAGGACTTCCCTCCGGCGGTGGCGGCGGGCGCCGACGCGGTGCTCGCGGCCTCGGTGTTCCACTTCGGCACGCTCAAGATCTCCGAGGTCAAGGACACGCTCCGGCTGGCGGGCCACCCGGTCCGCTGACCGCGCGCCCGTCGTGATGCGGCGCCGCGTCGTGGCGCGGCGCCGGGTCGTGGCGCGGCGCCGGGTCGCGGGGCCGCCGGCCGGGCGGGGGTCCCTCAGAACACCCGCATGTGCTGGAACAGCTCGTAGGCGACGTCCTTGGCCGCGAACGCCGCCGCCTCCGAGCGTTTCACGGCCAGGTACGCGCTGCGCCGCAGCGGCCCCAGTGCCTCCATGAGCACCTCGTCGGCCTCCAGCGCGTCCAGCGCCTCGTCCAGTGACGAAGGCAGGCGCGCGTACTGGCCGGGCCGCGTGTCCGGGTCCACGTCCACGGCGGGTCCGGGGTCCAGCTTGCGCCGGATGCCGTCCAGGCCCGCGTGGATGACGGCCCCGAGCGACAGGTAGGGGTTGGCGGAGGAGTCCGACGGTTTGAGCTCCAGGTTCGGCTCGCCGGTCTCACCCAGTGGCGAGCACACGCGGACCGCGGCCTCCCGGTTGTCGGGCCCGTAGACGGCGTACGCGCTCGACCACGTGCGGGGCGCCAGCCGCCGGAAGCTGTTGACGCTCCCGCACGTCAGTGCCGTCAGGGCGGGCAGGTGGGCGAGCAGGCCGCCGATGAACCCGTCGCGCACCTCGCTCTCCTCGGCGAACACGTTCTGCGTGTCGTTCCACAGCGAAAGGTGCAGATGGGCCCCGTTGCCGGCCTGGTCGGCCAGCGGCTTGGGGGCGAGCGTGGCCCACATCTGCATGCGCAGGGCGACGCCGCGCACGGTCTCGCGGTAGAGGACGTGGTTGTCGGCGGCGCGCAGCGCGGGCGCGTGGCGTACGGACAGCTCCTGCTGTCCAGGACCGAGCTCGGGATGGTAGTGCTCGACGCGCATCCCCTGCTGTTCCAGGGCGTGGATGAGCTTGATCGTGTAGTCGTGGGCCGTGTCGAACCCGACGTTCGCGTAGCAGAGCGAGTCGTCCATGGGCACCAGCCGGTCGGGGCCGCCCGCCGGGTCCGGCAGGCGGCGGCCGAGAGTGAACTCCGGCTCGAACGCCGCCACCAGCGTGTAGCCCTCGGTCGCCAGCTCGGCGACGGCGTCCTTGAGGAAGGTGCGTGGGCAGGCCCCCCACGGCGTGCCGTCCGGCAGGCGCAGGTCCGACAGCATCGCCGCCGCGCCGGGGGCGTGGGGCAGCGGGACGTACGTGGCAGGGTCGGGAACGATGCGCACCTCGCCCACCGGACCCATGTGCTCGACCTCCTGGAGCTGGTCGAGCATGTTCATCGCCATCATGGCCACCGTGTGCCCGATGCCCGTGCTGAGCCGTTCGGCCAACCGCGACCGCGATGCCGCCTTACCCCGGATCACGCCTCCGTGGTCGGCGTAGAGAAAACGGATCAGCTCGATGCCCTCGAGCTCGGTTCGCTCGAGGATCCGCCGCGCATTGGGGTCGAGCTGATTGATCTTGGTGCCGCTCGGGCGATCTCTCATTCTGCCTGCGTAACACGATCTGGCAGCGCGGGGAAGCATCTACCGCAGACAGAACCTCGCGTCAGGTCAGAACATTTGTAAAGAAGACAGCCAGTTGGTTGGCGCCCTGGAGGATTCCATCAAACACTCCGTTGACCGCCGCCGCAGCCTGGGCCGGCTTGGTGAAAAGGTAGAACACCACGAACGCGACAGCCACGTAGGTGAGCACCTTCTTGACCTGCATGGGGGCCTCCTGCAGTCCATTCCCAGCCGTATATACCCGGATCTGGGCGATCATCGGCATCTTCTGTGAAGATGTTCATGATCATAACCGGGGGGCTTCTTTCCTCTGCCATGGTACGGGCTAGAACCCGCTCGCGAGCCCCTACGACACCGGGAATTCTGCGATAGGGGATCCGGATCACCGGGCGGCCCGGCTACACGCCCAGAGGGGCGTCGCGGAGCCGGTCGACGGCCTCGGGGTCGCCGGTCAGCTCCACCCGGGCGTGCCGCTGCCGCCCGAAGCAGAACATCAGCAGCTCGGCAGCCCGGCCGGTGACCTCCACCCTGGTGTCGCCGCGGGGCCCGCCGAGCACCACGCCGCCGCCGAGCCGGTGCAGCACCACGCCCACCGGCGCTTTGCGCAGCATCAGCCGGGCACCCGAGGTGACCCGCTTCCAGATGAGCTGCTCGAACTCCTCGGACAGCTCGCGGGGCGCCCAATCCGGCTGGGCGCGGCGGACGTCCTCGTGGTGGACGAAGAACTCCAGCGTGTTGACCGCCTCGTCGAGGAACGGCAGCAGCCCGTAGACGCCGCCCGGCTTGCGCACGATGCCGACCAGCTCGGGGTAGGGGTGCCTGGCCTTGAGACCGTTCTGCACGGAGGCGGTGTAGCCGGCCAGCGGCGTGATCGCGATGCCGCCCATCGCGTCGGGCCTGCGCTCGCGCAGCACCAGGTGGGCGGCCAGGTCGTACGTGCTCCAGCCCGTGCAGAGCGTCGGCGCGTCGGGGCCGAGGCGGTCGAACAGGTCGCAGAGTGCGGAGCGTTCGTCGCGAGCATGAGTCACATGGGCAACCCTACCCGCGGGAATAACGTGCAGATCTGGAGTGATAGTGACTTAGGTAGAAATAGCAGATTGAAGGGATCAATTCCGCGTGGCGACCAAGGTCACCTCGGCCGTGATGCGTCAAGGGCTCCGTGTCCTTGGGGTGGCCATTCGCACGGAGAAGGCGATGTTCGCGCTGGCGGTGCTGGCCAGCGCGCTCTACGGCGGCATGACCGTGGGCTCCGCGTGGGCGCTCGGCTGGGCGACGCAGCACGTGGTGCTGCCCACGTTCGCCCAGGGCCACGTCGCCTCGGGAGCGCTGTGGGTGGGCACATTGCTGATCCTGGGTGCGGCGTTGCTGAAGTCGTTCGGCGTGGCCGGGCGGCGCATCCTGGCCGGGGTCATCCAGTACCGCATGCAGGCCAGGTCGCGCAGGGACGTGACCAAGCAGTACCTGCGTCTGCCGTTGTCCTGGCACCATCAGCACCCGACCGGGCAGCTGCTGTCGAACGCCAGCGCCGACGCCGAGGCCGCGTGGGCGCCGCTCGCGCCGCTGCCCATGGCCGTGGGCGTGATCGTCATGCTGTTCACCGCGGCGATCGCGATGGTGTTCACCGACCTCATGCTCGCCTTGGTCGGTTTCCTGATTTTTCCGGCTATCGCCGTACTTAACCTGATTTATCAGCGCAAGCTCAGCCCGCTCGCCACCCGCGCCCAGCAGTTGCGCGCCGAGGTCAGCGAGATCGCGCACGAGAGCTTCGACGGCGCGCTCGTCGTCAAGACCCTCGGCAGGGAGGGGCTGGAGACCGACCGGTTCCGGCGGCGCGCCCACGAGCTGCGCGATGCGAACATCGCGGTCGGGCGCGTGCGCGGGCTGTTCGACCCGCTGCTCGAGGCGCTGCCGACGATCGGCGTGCTCGCGGTGCTTGCCGTCGGCGCGATGCGGCTGTCGGCCGGTTCGATCGACTCCGGCGACCTGGTGCAGGTGGCGTACCTGTTCACGCTGCTGGCCTTCCCGATCAGAGCGCTCGGCTGGGTGCTGGCCGAGCTGCCGCGCAGCGTCGTCGGCTGGCAGCGGGTGCAGGCGGTGCTGGATGCGACCGGCTCCATGGAGTACGGGCAGTCCACCACGGCCTCCTCCGCGCCGGCCGCGCTGGAGGTCTCGGGCGTCTCCTACGCCTACGGCGAGGCCGAGGTGCTGCACGACGTGAGCTTCGAGGTGCCCGCCGGCCGTACCGTGGCCCTGGTCGGGCCCACCGGAGCGGGCAAGTCCACGCTCGTGCAGCTGCTCGTCCGGCTCGTGGACCCCGACTCAGGGCGCGTGCTGCTCGACGGCGTCGACCTGCGCGATCTCGCCTACGGCGGCATCGCCGAGTCGGTGGCGCTCGTGCCGCAGCAGACGTTCCTGTTCGACGACAGCGTGCGCGGCAACATCGCGCTCGGGCTGGAGACCGGCGACGAGGACGTGTGGGCGGCCCTGCGGCTGGCCCAGGCAGAGGGGTTCGTCGCCCGGCTCGCCGACGGGCTCGACACCCGGGTCGGCGAGCGCGGCGCGTCCCTGTCCGGCGGCCAGCGCCAGCGGCTCGCGCTGGCCCGCGCGGTCGTGCGGCGGCCGCGCCTGCTCATCCTCGACGACGCCACCTCCAGCGTGGACCCGCAGGTCGAGGCCAAGATCCTGTACGGGTTGCGGGACGCGGCCGAGGCGTCGACCGTCGTGGTCGTCGCCTACAGGATGGCCACGATCGCCCTGGCCGACGAGGTCGTCTACCTCGACCACGGCCGCGTCGTGGACCGCGGGACGCACGAGGAGCTGCTCGGGCGCTGCGCCGGCTACCGCAACCTGGTGACCGCGTACGAGCGCGAGGAGGCCGAGCGCGCTGCCATAGAGGTGACAGTGGAAGGGGAAGAGGTCGGCGCATGACGGCGCAGAGCATCCAGGGCAATTCCGAACGTTCCGCGCTGGCCACGATCCGGCAGGGGCTCGCGCTCGCTCCAGAGTTCCGCAAGGGGCTGGCGGGGACGCTGGCGCTGGCCGTCGTGGCGACCACCGGCAAGATCATTGTGCCGATCGCGGTCCAGCAGACGATCGACACGGGCCTCAAGAGCGGCTCTCCGGACATTCCCTACATCACCGGAGCCGTCCTGATATGCGCGGTTGCCGTGCTGCTCACGGCGCTCGCCGCGTACATCATGAACGTCCGCCTCTACAAGGCGACGGAGTCGTCCCTCGCGACCCTGCGCGTGCGCGGCTTCCGCCACGTGCACGACCTGTCGGTGCTCACCCAGAACACCGAGCGGCGCGGCGCCCTGGTCTCGCGGGTCACCAACGACATCGATCAGATCAGCAACTTCATGCAGTGGGGCGGGCTGATGATCATCGTGGCGTTCGGCCAGCTCTTCGTGGCCACCGCCCTGATGTTCGTCTACTCCTGGCAGCTCACGCTGCTCGTCTGGGCCTGCTTCGTCCCGCTGATGATCGCGCTGCCGCGCTTCCAGAAGCTGCTGTCGCGGGCGTACACGGTCGTGCGCGAGCGCACCGGCGACATGCTTGCGGCCGTCAGCGAGTCCGTCGTCGGGGCCGCCGTCATCAGGGCGTACGCCTCCGAGCGCCGCACCGCCGAGCGCATCGACAAGGCCGTGAACGCCAACAGGAGCGCCCAGGTCAGGGCGCAGACCATCGTCGGCTTCGTCTTCCCGCTGACCGAGATCGTGGCCGCCGTCGCCATCGCCGGGATCGTGCTGCTCGGCGTGCGGCTCGGCCTGTCGGGGGACATCACGCAGGGGGAGCTGGTGGCGTTCCTCTTCCTGGTCACCCTCTTCGTCTCGCCGCTGCAGACCGCCACCGAGGTGCTGAACGAGGCGCAGAACGCCGTCGCCGGCTGGCGCCGCATCCTCGGCGTCCTCGACACCCCGCCCGACGTCGCCGACCCCGGCGACGAGGGCGTGGAGCTGCCCCGCGGCCCCATCTCGATCGCCTTCGAGGACGTGCACTTCTCCTATCCCGGCGGCGCGCCCGTGCTGCGGGAGATCACGCTGGAGATCCCGCCGCGCTCCCGGGTCGCCGTGGTGGGGGAGACGGGATCGGGCAAGACCACGTTCGCCAAACTCCTGACCCGCCTCATGGACCCGGCCGCGGGACGGGTCACGGTGGACGGCCGCGACCTGCGCGAGATCCGCTTCTCCTCCCTGCGCGAGCGGATCGTCATGGTGCCGCAGGACGGCTTCCTGTTCGACGGGACGCTGGAGGAGAACATCCGCTACGGCAAGCCGTCGGCCACCACGGAGGAGATCGAGCTCGCGATGACCGAGCTGGGCCTGGCCGACTGGCTGGAGGGCCTGCCCGCGGGCCTGGACACCCCCGTGGGCCAGCGCGGCGAGTCCCTGTCGGCCGGCGAGCGGCAGCTCGTCGCGCTGGCGCGCGCCTACCTGGCCGACCCCGACCTGCTCCTGCTGGACGAGGCCACCTCGGCGGTGGACCCGGCGACGGAGGTACGGCTCGCGCGGGCGCTGGAGGGCGTCACGCGGGGCCGTACGGCCATCTCGATCGCGCACCGCCTGTCGACCGCGGAGAACGCCGACGAGGTCCTGGTCTTCGACGCGGGCCGCCTGGTGCAGCGCGGGCCGCACGCCGAGCTGGTCAAGGAGCCGGGCGTGTACGCCGACCTGCACGCCTCCTGGGTCTCGGCCGCCCATTCGTGATCAGGGGGCCACGGCGGCGAAGGTCACCGTCGTGCCCCCTGGCCCGGACACGATCGTGATGTGCTCGCACAACATCCGCGTCAACCACAACCCCCGCCCGCGGAACTCGAACCCCGCGGGCGGCCGCGTGTCGCCCATCCACCCCGTGGGCAGCCCGGGCCCCTCGTCGGTCACCTCGCACCACAACCGGCCGCCGTGCGACCACAGCCGCAGCCGCCCGTACCCTCCGCCGTGGACCACGGCGTTGGTGGTGATCTCGTTGACCGCGAGCACGAAGTCCTCCAGGCGCCTTCCGCTCAGCCCCTCGTAGGCGGCGTGCTCGGCGACCGCCTTGCGAAGGAGCGTGATGCGCCCGCGCGCGAAGCTCGCGCACATTATCTGTCTACGCATCGCCCACCCGGCGAACGGTGATGAACTCATCCGCCCTGATCAGCCGGAGCACCCTGGCCATGGACTCGCCGCAGACGACCACGGTGGACCCCCGGGGCCTGGCCATGGCCGTGACGGTCAGCAGCTGCGCCGAGCCGGCGTCGATGAAGGCGAGATCGGAAGCGTCGATCACGACCTCGGCCGGCTCCTTCTCCAGCCGCCCTAGCAGCGACGCGAACGCCTGCCTGTTGGTCAGGTCGACGTCGCCCCAGACCCGCAGCCCGCAGGGCTCGTTGGCGAAGCGCAGCAGCGCCTGCTCGGGTGCGATCGGGTGCACGGACATGGCCCGTTCGATGGCCTCGCGTGGGAACAGGTTGCGGTCGTACTGGCAGACGGCCGCCAGCCACCGGTCGCCGAACAACTCGTTGGCCGCCGCCTCGAACGCCGCCTGCCCCGGCGCGTCGCACACCCCCCAGGACGCGTCGACCAGGGCGTACACGCCGTGCTGCCCGTGCTTGCGCGCCCGGTCCTCGGCGTCGGCCAGCTTCCTGAGCACCCGGTCCGGGTCCAGGCGGCCGTCGGTGAAGTGGGTGTCGGCGCAGGCCAGGATCTCGACCTGCCCGGCCGACTCGGCGTCGGCGAACCCCGGCACGAGCGGCGCCAGCCAGCCGCGCGTGCGCTCCGGGCTGTCGGCATGGGTGATGATCACCACCTTGGTGCGGCGGCGCAGGCCGTTCACCGTGAACACCGTCGTGGCCGCCATCCGCTCGCGCTCGTCCTCGAACGGCAGGCACACATGATCCCCCAGGTCGGGATCGAGGACGGAGCCCTGCACCACGATGGTGTCCTCCCTGCACACGTCGCGCCCCGAAGCTACTCCGTCCGGAGTCGTCACGCAGCGCATTGTCAGGAAAACCTACCGTGACGCGCCGCAGACAGGTGTACCTTTTCGGCGGGGCGGGAGAAGGCATGAGGAGCACGGGCGTGGATATCCTGCGGATGACGCGACGCCAGCACGGCGATCTCGTGGTGGTCAGCCTGGCGGGCGAGGTCGACGTGGACAACGTGTCGCAGGTCCGGCAGTGCCTCGACGAGGCGGCCTCGGCGCCCAGGCCGCGGCTGGTGGTCGACCTGACGGGGCTGACCTTCATCGACACGACGGGCCTCGGGGTGCTGGTGCGCCTGCTGGCCACGCTGCGCGAGCGCAACGGCACGCTGGCCCTGGTGGCCCCGGACGGCCAGGTGCTCCGGCGGCTGCGCCGTACGAACCTGGCGCCGCTGTTCCCCATCTACGACACCCTCTCCCAGGCCCTGGCCTGACCCACCCAACGGGAGGGGGTGCGGTGGTGGCGGGGGCGTGCGGGTGGGCTGGTTGAATGGGTGCATGTCCCTCGACCCCAAGGTGGCCGCGCGGTTGAAGCGCAACCCCGACGGCCTCGTCGCCGCGATCGTCCAGCAGTACGACACCGGCGAGGTGCTCATGCTGGCCTGGATGAACGACGAGGCGCTGCATCGCACGCTCACCACCGGCAGGGCCACCTACTGGTCCCGCAGCCGCGCCGAGTTCTGGGTGAAGGGCGACACCTCCGGCCACGTCCAGCACGTCAAGTCCGTCGCGCTCGACTGCGACGGCGACGCCCTCCTCGTCAAGGTCGACCAGGTCGGCGCCGCGTGCCACACCGGAGACCGCACGTGCTTCGACGCCGACCAGCTCGAGATCGCGCTGGGTTAGCGGGGCCAGATGGGGCACAGAGAGCTGTGGGGCTGGCTGGGGGCGACCGCCCTGGGGTGCGTGCTCGTGCTGTTCGCCGCGAGCCGCGCCTGGGTGCGCCTCCTGGAGCCGGGAGGCGCGGGCGCGCCCACCGGCGGGGAGCTCAGCCCCGTGCTGACGCCCGTGGCCCTGGCCGGGCTGGCCGGGATCGTGGCCGTGCTGGCCACCAGAGGCGCGGGGCGGCGCGTCGTCGGCGCGCTGATCGCCCTGTGCGGGGCGGGCGCGGCGGCCGGTACGTGGGCGGCGCTGAACGGCGACACCGTGACCGGCTGGCTGCGCGAGCGCAACGTGCTGCGCGGCACCGCCGACCTCCCCTGGGAGGTCACGCCGCTCTGGCCCGCCGTCGCCGCCGCCGGCGCGGTCCTGGTGATCGCCGGCGGGATCGTCGCCGTCGTACGCGGTGGCAGGTGGGCGGGGATGTCGGCACGCTACGACAGGACCGACGGCAAGCCCCGGGCCCAGGCCAAGGACGACCGGGCGCTCTGGGACGCGCTTGACCGCGGCGACGACCCCACAGATCTGCGCTGAGCCCCGCCGGGCCTGCGGCGAGCCCGCACCGGCTATGACGTTTTCTTTACTGTTTTGATCCTGTGTCTGCTTGGCAAACGTTTCCTCAATAAGCTGCCGTTGCAACTCGCCACGAACTTTTTGAGGAGCCAAGGGCATGAGCTACGGGGATCAGGGCGGTAGCGGCGGCTACGGCGCACAGCCGCCCGGCGGCGGATACGGCCAGCAGCCGCCCGGCGGGGATGGCGGATACGGTCAGCAGCCGCCGAGCGGGGGTGGTGGATACGGCCAGCAGCCGCCGAGCGGGGGCGGTGGCTATGGCCAGCAGCCGCCCAGCTACGGCGGCGGGTACGGCCAGCAGCCGCCGAGCTATCCGCAGGAGCAGCCGCTCGGCTACGGCCAGCAGCCGCCCAGCGGTGGCGGGTACGGCCAGCAGCCCCCGAGCTACGGCGGCTACGGCCAGCAGGGCTACGGCCAGTACGGAGCGCCGCCCCAGCCCGGCAAGCCGACCAACGGCATGGCGGTGGCCTCGCTCGTCCTGGGCATCGTCGGCCTGATCTTCTGCGGCCTCACCAGCATCCCGGGTGTGATCCTCGGCCACATCGCGCTCAACCGGATCAAGAAGACCGGCGAGGAAGGCTCGGGCATGGCCGTCGGCGGTCTGGTGACGTCGTACATCACCGTCGTGCTCTGGGTGCTGTGCTGGATCATCTTCGGCGGCATGCTGCTCTCCCTCATCGGCCTCAGCGCCGCCGCCACGTCGTCCTCGTACGACTACTGACCGTTCGATCAGCTGCTGATCCACGTAGCCGGACCGTGACGAGCCGCTTGCGGTCCGATTACGAATTGTCCGCAAAATGGACGTTTTTCCACGTAGGGCACGCATCCTCGCTAGGCTGCCGCGCGACTCACCACAAAGATGACGACATGAGGGGTCATTAGCATGAGTTACGGCAACCAGGGCGACGGCGGCTACGGGGCCCAGCCGCCGGGCGGCGGCTACGGACAGCAGCCTCCGAGCGGCGGCGGCGGTTATGGGCAGCAGCCCCCGAGTGGCGGCGGCGGTTATGGCCAGCAGCCCCCGAGCGGTGGTGGCTACGGCCAGCAGCCGCCGAGTGGCGGTGGTTACGGCGGTGGTTACGGGCAGCAGCCCCCGAGCGGTGGCGGCTACGGCCAGCAGCCGCCGAGCGGCGGCGGTTACGGTGGCGGCTACGGGCAGCCTCCCGCCGGGGGGACCCCGCCGGACAACCACCTGGTCTGGGCCATCATCACCACCCTGTTCTGCTGCCTTCCGCTGGGCATCGTGTCGATCGTCAAGTCGACGCAGGTCAACTCGAAGTGGCAGATGGGCGACTACCAGGGAGCCGTGCAGGCGTCCGAAGAGGCCAAGACCTGGTGGAAGCGGAGCCTGATCGCCGGCATCATCTGGTGGGTGCTGGTCATCGTCGGCTACATCTTGCTGTTCGTCATCCTGGCTGCCAGCGTCCCGAGCACGTCCTCCTACTGAGCTGGAAGGCGGATACTAGGAACATGAGCATCGCAACCACCGAGCGGCGCGGCACGGGTCGCCTCAAGGCGCTGCTCGCGCCGCTCGGTGTTGCGGGCGCGACGGGCGCCGTGTTCGCGTTCGTCGGCGTGGTGGACCCCAACCAGCCCGGCCACTACCCGACCTGCCCGTTCCTCTGGCTCACCGGCCTCTACTGCCCGGGCTGCGGCACGCTGCGCACCATCCACGCGCTGGCCCACCTCGACCCCGTCACCGCCCTCGGGCTCAACCCGCTCGCGGTGGCCATGATCCCGCTCCTGCTGTTCTGGTGGGGGAGATGGGTCGTGCGCGCCTGGCAGGGCCGGCCGAGACGCACCACGCTCGCCCATCCGGCGTGGCTGTGGGCCTTCATCGCCCTCATCATGGTCTACTGGGTCGTCCGAAACCTGCCTTTCGGGGCGTTCCTCGCTCCCTAGTCAGGGGGCCTGTGGTGAGGTGACCCCACTCGGGCCGATACCATCGCAGGACAAGGCAGAGAGCGGACGCGACGCGAACTCTCCGCCGCCCCCACTGTCGACCGGAGGGACCCCAAGCGCGTGAGTGAGCGGACGGAAGGGCCGAGTGTCCTCGACGACATCCTCGACGGGGTGCGCGCCGACCTCGCCGCCCGTCAGCAGGCCGTGTCCATTGACGATCTCAAGCGGCGGGCCGAGCGGGCCCAGGCCCCGCGAGACGCGATGGCCGCGCTCGGGGGTGACCGGATCTCAGTGATCGCAGAGGTGAAGCGGTCGAGCCCGTCCAAGGGCGCGCTCGCCGCGATCGCCGACCCGGCCGCGCTCGCGGCCGACTACGAAGAGGGCGGCGCTCACGTCATCAGTGTGCTGACCGAGCGGCGCAAGTTCGGTGGCAGCCTCGACGACCTGGCGGCCGTCCGGGCCCGGGTCGACATCCCGATTCTGCGCAAAGACTTCATTCTGACCTCTTACCAGCTCTGGGAGGCCAGGGCCCACGGCGCCGACCTGGCGCTGCTGATGGTCGTCTGCCTGGAGCAGGAGGCGCTGGTGTCGCTGATCGAGCGGGCCGAGTCGATCGGGCTCACCCCGCTGGTCGAGGTGCACACCGAGGAGGAGCTCGAGCGGGCGGTCGCCGCCGGCGCCCGGGTCATCGGGATCAATGCGCGCAATCTGAAGACACTCGAGGTCGACCGCGAGGTCTTCACGAAGCTGGCGCCGAAGATCCCGGACAATGTGATCAAGATCGCCGAGTCGGGCGTGCGCGGCCCGCACGACCTGCTCGCCTACGCCAGGGCCGGCGCCGACGCCGTTCTGGTGGGAGAGAGCCTGGTCACCGGCAAGGACCCGCGCAAGGCAGTGGAGGCGCTCGTGACCGCCGGCGCCCATCCGTCGACGCGCCCCGACCACTCAGCAGAGGGATAGCAGTGGCACACGAAGGCTCCATCCTGACCACCGCCGACCTGGCAGGCAACGGCGCACAGGGCGACGACCCCGACGTGCACGGCAAGTTCGGCATCTTCGGCGGCCGGTTCGTCCCCGAGGCGCTCATCCCGGCGCTCGACGAGGTGGCCGCGGTCTACGAGAAGGCCAAGAACGACGCGCAGTTCATCCGCGAGTTCGATCACTTGCTGCGCACCTACGCGGGGCGGCCGACCACGCTGACCGACGTGCCGCGCTTCAGCGAGCAGGCAGGCGGCGCGAGGATCATCCTCAAGCGCGAGGACCTCACCCACACCGGCGCCCACAAGATCAACAACGTGCTGGGCCAGGCGCTGCTGACCAAGCGGCTGGGCAAGAAGCGCGTGATCGCCGAGACCGGCGCGGGCCAGCACGGCGTGGCCACCGCCACCGCGGCCGCCCTGCTCGGCCTGGAGTGCGTGATCTACATGGGCGCGGTCGACTGCGAGCGCCAGGCGCTCAACGTCGCCAGGATGAAGCTGCTCGGCGCCACGGTGATCCCGGTGACCAACGGCTCCCAGACGCTGAAGGACGCCATCAACGAGGCCTTCCGCGACTGGGTGACCAACGTCGACACCACCCACTACCTCTTCGGCACGGTCGCGGGCCCCCACCCGTTCCCCGAGATCGTGCGCGACTTCGCCCGCATCATCGGCGTCGAGGCCCGCCGCCAGATGCTGGAGCTGACCGGCAGCCTGCCCGACGCGGTGTGCGCGGCGGTCGGCGGCGGCAGCAACGCGATCGGCATCTTCCACGCCTTCATCGGCGACCAGGGCGTCCAGCTGCACGGCTACGAGGCCGCCGGGCACGGCCTGGAGAGCGGCGAGCACGCGCTCACCCTCACCGCGGGCTCGGTCGGCGTGCTGCACGGCTCGCGCACCTACGTGCTGCAGGACGACGAGGGCCAGACCATCGAGTCCCACTCGATCTCGGCCGGGCTCGACTACCCGGGCGTCGGCCCCGAGCACGCCTGGCTGAAGGACTCGGGTCGCGCCACCTACCACGGCGTCACCGACGACGAGGCGATGGCCGCGTTCTCCCTGCTGGCCAGGACCGAGGGCATCATCCCGGCCATCGAGTCCTCCCACGCCCTGGCGGGCGCGCTGCAGCTCGGCCGCGAGCTCGGCCCCGAGGCGACCATCCTGGTCAACCTCTCGGGGCGCGGCGACAAGGACATGGGCACGGCCATGAAGTACTTCAACCTCTAATCCGCGACGGCCTGCGCCGGGCCGCCCACCGCGCTCATTCAGGAGTAGGAGTACGGCAGGGCATCATGGTGAGACTCGACCTTCGAAACGGACAGACATGACGACTCTTCAGACGGTTTTCGCCAAGGCGAAGGCGGACAACCGGGCCGCGCTCGTCGGCTACCTGCCCGCGGGCTTCCCCTCCAAGGGCGGCGACGTCGCCGCCGCCGCGGCCCTGGTGGAGGCCGGCTGCGACGTCATCGAGATCGGCCTGCCCTACTCCGACCCGCTCATGGACGGGCCGACGATCCAGGACGCGGTGCACAGGTCGCTGATCAACGGCACGCGCATCGCCGACGTGCTGCGCACGGTCGAGGGCGTCGCCGCCACCGGCGCCGCCACGCTCGTCATGACCTACTGGAACCCGATCGACAGGTACGGCGCCGAGCGGTTCGCCCGCGACCTGGCCAACGCCGGCGGCGTGGGCACGATCACGCCCGACCTGACGCCGGAGGAGTCGGAGCCGTGGCGGGCGGCCTCGGCGGGCGCGGGCATCGACACGGTCTTCCTGGTGGCGCCCAGCTCGACGGAGCAGCGCATCAAGGCCGTCGTCGACTGCTGCACGGGCTTCGTGTACGCGGCCTCGCTGATGGGCGTCACGGGCGCCAGGGAGACGGTCAACTCCGCCGCCGAGGGCCTGGTCCAGCGCACCCGTGCGCACACGGACCTGCCGGTGTGCGTGGGCCTGGGGGTCGGCACGGGAGCGCAGGCGGCCGAGGTGGCGGCCTATGCCGACGGCGTGATCGTGGGGTCGGCGTTCATCCGGCGCATCCTCGACGCGCCCGACGAGGCGGCGGGCCGGGCCTCCATCGCCCAGCTGGCCGGCGACATGGCCAAGGGCGTACGCCGGTAGGGCAGAGCTTTACCGGCCATATGACGAAATTTCGCGATTAGTGCAAGGTTCTGGCGCTTAGGTCCTTGGCGTGCGGTCCGGCACGGGTGATGATCGGTTCCCCGAGCGGTGTGACGCATGACCCGAAAGGACACCTATGCGTCCCAGTCCCGTCATCTTCGCGGCAGCCCTCACCCTGACGTCCTCACTCATCGCCGGGACCATGGCGATGATTGGGGCCGCCCCGGCGTCCGCCGACCCCACACCCGCGCCCACGTACGAGTTGTCGTCCCCGGAGCCGTCCGCGACCGGAGCGCCCTCGTCCAGCCCCACGGCGCAGAACGTGCCGCCGAGGCCCGCGGACGTGGCGAACCCGATCACGATCTCGTCGCCCGCGCTCACCGTGGAGCTGGACCCCGGCTTCCCGCGCGTCCTGCGCTACCTCGACCGCGCCGGCGGCGCCTGGCTCGGCGGCGGCGCGGGCGTGCCCGCCGTCGTGCTCAACGGCCAGGCGCGGACCGCCGCCGTGACGCTGACCGGGAACGACGGTGCGACCGCGCGCTACCGGCTGGCCTTCCCCGATCTCGAAGGCGTCTTCCTGGGAGCCAGCATCGGGGTCAAGGGCCGGGTGACGACGTTCAGGATCGACTCGGTCGCCGACACCGAGGCGTTCCGCGTCAACACGATCGACCTGCCGGGCCACGACCTGGTGTCGGTGTCGAGCGCGCAGCCGGGCGCGGCGACCGCGTTCACCCGGCTGGACCCGAACTCGACCCGCACCGCCGACGTCTTCGCCCAGGTCACGGCGGACACCGCGCCCGACGCCGGTCCGGTCGGGGCGACGTACGCGATCGTGAACACCGATCGGCTGGCCGCGGCGGTCGAGTCGAACTCCACCTACGACCGCCCCTCCGGCGTCACCGACAAGGACGCGGCCAGGCTCTGGCACCAGGCCAGGAAGGACGCCGGCGGCACGGTCGCGGTGGGCGTGTGGAGCGGGCAGTGGACGCACCGCGCGGACGGCTCGCCGTTCACCGAGGAGCCGCCCTGGGCCAAGGTCGTGGTCACCCCGGACGCGAACGGTGACGGGAGGCTCGACTGGCAGGACGGCGCGGTGGCCTTCAGGGACATCGCCGTCAAGCCGCCCGGCGCCGAGCAGACCAGGGACCGCGTGGTCACCCACATCCCGTTCAACTTCTCCAGCCAGGCCACGCACCCGTTCCTGCGCACGCTCGACGACGTCAAACGCATCTCGCTGGCCACCGACGGCCTCGGCCAGCTCGCGCTGCTCAAGGGCTACCAGTCGGAGGGCCACGACTCGGCCCACCCCGACTACGGCGGCAACTACAACCGGCGCGCCGGGGGCCTGAAGGACCTGAACACGCTGCTCAAGGCCGGGAAGGGGTGGAACGCCACGTTCGGCGTGCACGTCAACGCCACCGAGTCCTACCCCGAGGCCAGGAGCTTCAGCGAGCAACTCGTCAACAAGGACACCAAGGGCTGGAACTGGCTCGACCAGGCCTACCTGATCGACCAGCGCGGCGACCTGACCAGGGGCACGCTCGCGCGGCGGTTCGGGCGGCTGCGCGCGGAGACCGACAGGAACCTCGCCGTCCTGTACGTGGACGTGTTCCGGCCGTTCGGCTGGATCGCCGACCGCACGCTGGCCGAGCTGCGCAGGCAGGGATGGCAGGTGACCACCGAGTGGTCGGACAAGCTGGAACGCTCGTCGCTGTGGTCGCACTGGGCCAACGACCTCGATTACGGCGGGGTCACCAACAAGGGGCTGAACTCGCAGATCATCCGGTTCATCCGCAACGACGAGAAGGACGTCTGGAACGCCCACCCGATTCTCGGCAACGCCCGCATCGTCGAGTTCGAGGGCTGGCAGGCGAAGAACGACTTCACCGCGTTCTACCGCAACATCTGGGAGCACAACCTGCCGGTCAAGTTCCTGCAGCACTACAAGATCATCGACTGGAACGCGGACGAGATCGTCTTCACCGGCGGCGTGCGCGGCACGTACCGGAACGGGAAGCGCGAGCTGTTCGCCGGCGGGCACAAGGTGCTCGACGGGTCCACGTACCTGCTGCCGTGGCAGGGCAAGTACTACCACTTCAACCCCGCAGGAGGGGCCACCAGCTGGGACGCCGACCGGCCGATGACCGTCTACCGGCTCACCGACCAGGGCCGCGTCAAGGCGGGCACGGTCACCCCGGTCGACGGGAAGATCACGTTACGGGCGGAGGCGGGCGTGCCGTACGTGCTCTACCCCGGCAGGGCGCCCGAGCAGGCCGAGCCTGACTGGGGGCAGGGCAGCGGCGTGCGCGACCCAGGCTTCAACGGCGACCGGCTCCGCGGGTGGACCGTCACCGGTCCGGTGAGCGTGGGGAAGAACGAGCTGGGTCACCGGGTGGCGCTGCTCGGCGGCGGCGCGCGGGCGCGGCTCGAGCAGCGCCTGAGCGGGCTGCAGCCGGGACGTACGTACACCGCCTCCGCGTTCGTCGAGGTCGAGCCGGGCAAGACCCGCGAGACCACCCTGGAGGTCGCCGGGCGGTCGGTGACCGTCAGCCGGTCCACGGCCAGGAACTACATCGCCTCCGACGAGAAGCACGACACCTTCTTCCAGCGGGCGAAGGTGACGTTCACCGCGCCGGGCGAGTCGGCCACGCTGCGGATCACGGCCGCCGCCGCCGAGGGGGATGTGCGGGTGGACGACGTGCGGCTGTTCCAGCGGGAGCCGGAGGGGCAGGTGGAGACGTTCGAGTCGGCGGAGCCCGGCTGGGGGCCGTTCGTGAAGGGCGACGCGGGCGGGTCGTTCGACGCGCGCACGCACCTGGCGGAGCGGCACGAGCCGTACACGCAGGCCGGGTGGAACGGCAAGACGGTCGACGACGTGCTGAACGGGAACTGGTCGCTGAAGGCGCACGAGGAGCGGCAGGGGCTGATCTACCGCACGCTGCCGTGGACGGCGCGGTTCGAGCCGGGGCAGGCGTACGAGGTGTCGTTCCGCTACCAGAGCGCGCAGGCGGACACGTACCAGTGGGTGACCGGCTACGACAAGGGCGGCTCCAGCGTCGAGACGCGGCGCACGCCGATCCCCGAGCGGCGCGCCACGGCCACGTTCACCGAGCGCGTGGTGGGCGGCTGCGGTGACGTGTGGGTGGGGCTGCGCTCGCTCAAGCCCGAGCAGGCGGGGGCCGACTTCATCCTCGACGACTTCTCCGTGACCGGCCTCGGCCCGGCGCCGGACGCGCCGGCGTGCGGGTCGCTGGACGTGGCGCCCGCCGCCGTCTTCGAGCAGGGGGCGGCGGGCGAGGTCGTCACCACGTTCACGAACCTCGAGGACGTGACGGTCAGGGACGTCCGCGTGGTGCTGGGCGTACCGGACGGGTGGGCGGTCAGCGGCGACGGGACCGGTACGGTGGAGCCCGGCGGGAAGCTGACCACCACCTGGCAGGTCACCCCGCCCGCGGACGCCGCCTACGGCGCCTACCAGCTCACGGCCGCCGCGACCTACACCGCAGGAGGGGCGGCGAAGCGGCTCACCGCCTCCGCCACCGTGCGCACGCTGCCCCCGCCGCCCACCGGGGACGCCTACGCGAGCGACCTGGAGTGGGTCAGCGCCGCCAACGGCTGGGGCCCGGTCGAGCGCGACCGGTCCAACGGCGACACCGGCGAGGCCGACGGCGGGCCGATCGTCATCGGCGGGCGCACGTTCGCCAAGGGGCTCGGCACCCACGCGCCCGCCAAAGTGCGTTTCTACTTGAGGGGAGCGTGTACGGGGTTCACAGCGTTCGTCGGTGTTGACGACGTGCAGGCCACGCGGGGTTCCGTGCAGTTCAGCGTGGTCGCCGACGGCGTGGAGAAGGCGCGCAGCCCGGTGCTGCGAGCCGCCGACGCGGCGTACGAGCTGAGTGCCGACGTGTCAGGAGCCCGGTACGTGGACCTCGTGGCCGGGGACGGCGGCGACGGCAACGGCAACGACCACGCGGACTGGGGTGAGGCCAGGTTCAGGTGCGGCTGAGGCTGGAGTAGCGGTTGTAGAGGCCGGTGACCACCCGCCAGATCCGGCGGAAGGCGGGCAGCCGCTCCCACAGCACGTCCCACGACTCGCGGTTCGGCCCGACCCGGCCCTCCAGCAGGAAGCGGGTGAACACGAACGCCAGCGGCCGCTCGCCGCGCGCACTGGCCAGGAACCACAAACCCGCCACCGCCGTGAACCAGCCGTCCTTGGCCAGCAGGAACCGCGTGTCGTGGACGAGCAGGGAGACCAGGGCGCTGCTCAGCATCATGACCGTCATGTACAGGCCCAGGCGCTCGGGCCTGCGGCGGCGTACGAGGTCGGAGACGACGCTCATGCCCGGGACGAGCGAGCTGATCAGCAGCGCGGTGTGGTAGCCGGTGCCTAAGGCGCGCAGCACGTAATAGAGGCCGATGGGGAGCCCGATGTCCACCGCCAGGGTGAGCAGGCCCCTGAGCCGGGTGTTCATGCCTTGACCGCCCGGGCGAACAGCCCGGCCAGCTCGTCGGCGTACTCGGCCAGGTCGGCGTCCGGGTCGGCCTCCAGCAGGAACGGCAGCCCGTCGAGGGCCCGCTGGATCGCCATGGCCGTCACCCGCACGTTGAACTCGCCGAACTCTCCCGTCTCCTGACCCCAGGCCAGCAGCCGTTCGACGTGGGACAGCGCCGACAGGTCGGTGGCCGCCTCCCGCGCCGGCGAGCCGCCCTGCGGGTGGAAGTTGAGGAAGATCTCCGTGGCCGCGCGCATCTCCGCGCGGTGCTCGCTGATGTACTCCACCAGCGAGCGGATGTACGTCTCCAGCGCCGCTCCGGGCGTGCGCTGGGCGCTGACCCGCTCGCTCATGAACGCCGACAGCTTCCCGTAGATCGTGACGATGGCCTGGCCGATCAGCTCGTCCTTGCCGTCGAAGTGGTACGAGATCAGGCGCGTGCTGCTGAGCCCGGCGCGCTCGGCGATCCGGGCGAATGACGCGTGCTGGTAGCCGAGCTCGGCGATCGTCGCGATGGTCGCGGTCACGATCTGCGCCCGCCTCGCGGAGCCCGTGACAGTTACTGACACGAGTAAATATTAACTTGGCTGAGTAACTCCGACAAGGACCGCTGCTTAATCAGTGCTTATCTGCCACGTGGTCATATGGGATCCCGGTACTGTGCCCATCCCGGCACAGAGAAAGAGGAGATGACCTGTGGACGCGTCACTACCGTCACGCAGCGCCTTTTCAGCGATACCCTGGGTGACGACCGTTGCCCGGCTGGTCCTGGGCGGAGTGCTGATCGCGGCGGGCGCGCTCAAGATCGGCAACCCGGCCGACTCGGTCGTGGCGGTCAAGGCATACCAGCTGCTGCCCGAGTCGGTCGCCGTCACGGTGGGCTACGCCCTGCCGATCCTGGAGATCGTCGTCGGCCTGCTGCTGGTCGTCGGTCTGCTGACCAGGGTGGCCGCGGTGATCGCCGGGCTGCTCATGTTCGCGTTCGTGTTCGGCATCGCCTGGGCCTGGGCGAACGGCCTGCGGATCGACTGCGGCTGCTTCGGCGGCGGCGGCGAGCTCGGGGCGGGACAGGAGCCGGCATACCTGCTCGACATCTTGCGCGACTTCGGGCTCGTGCTGCTCGGCGCCTGGACCGTGCGTTTCCCGCCGGGCCGCTACGCGCTTGACGGAGCCCTGGGCCTGGGGGGCGACAATCGTAATGAGGGGGAGTACGACGATGAGCAAGGCTGAGCGCACCAGTGCCAAGACGGCGCGCGAGAAGATCAAGGAACAGCAGGCCGCCGCACGCGCCCGTGACAAGCGCAAGCGGATCACCACCTACGTGACCGCGGGCGCGGTCGCGGTGGCGGCGGTGGGCCTCGGCTGGTGGTACGCGGCCAGCAGCTCGCGTTCGGAGGAGGCCGCCGGCGACCTCGCGCCGATCACTGTGCAGGCCGACGGGGCGGTCGTGATGGCCAAGCAGGGCGTCACCGCGCCCGTGGTCGACATCTACGAGGACTTCCAGTGCCCGGCCTGCAAGGAGCTCGAACGGGTCAGCGGCCAGACGTTCAAGAACCTCGCCGCCGAAGGCAAGGCCAAGGTCGTCTACCACCCGATCACGATCTTCTCGCAGGAGCCGACCAAGTCCAACTCCGTGCGCGCGGGCGCCGCCGCCCGGTGCGTCGCGGACGGGAAGCAGTGGATGGCCTTCCACGAGCTGCTCTTCCAGAACCAGCCCTCCGAGACCGAGGCCGGCTTCACGCCCGATCAGCTGAAGAGCTGGGGCAAGCAGGCCGGGGTGAGCGCGCCGGACTTCGACCAGTGCGTCACGACGGGGAAGAACTCAGACGCGCAGCTCTCGTACAGCAAGAAGGTCATCGACGCGCAGAAGATCAACCATACGCCGACGGTGAAACTGAACGGTACGGAAATCGACAATTCCGCACTCTTCAGCCCGCAGGAGCTGCGCCAAGCGATTACGGGGGCGGCTAAGTAGGCTCAGTTCCGCTACCCTCACCTGACATGCCCCTTGCCTCGATTCCCAGCCCTTCCCAGGGGGTCTGGTATCTCGGAATCATCCCGATCCGGGCTTATGCGCTATGCATCGTGCTCGGCGTCATCGTCGCCGTCTGGCTTAGCGAGCGGCGCTGGCAGGCCCGCGGTGGCCAGAAGGGGACGATCGTCGACATCGCGGTCCCCGCGGTCATCTTCGGCCTGATCGGCGGCCGCCTCTACCATGTCATCACCGACTGGCAGACCTACTTCGGCAGCCGCGCGATCAAGGAGCCGATCCAGGCGCTTTACATCTGGGAGGGCGGCCTCGGCATCTGGGGCGCGATCTCGCTCGGCGCGCTCGGCGTCTGGTTGTCCGTGCGCCGGCGCGGCATCTCCATGGGCGCGGTCGCCGACACGGTCGCGCCCGGCATCGCCTTCGCCCAGGCCATCGGCCGGTGGGGAAACTGGTTCAACCAGGAGCTGTACGGCTCGCCCACCACGCTGCCGTGGGGCCTCGAGATCGACGCCGCCCACCGGCTGGACGGCTACGAGGACGTGGCCACCTACCACCCGACCTTCCTGTACGAGTCGCTGTGGGACGTGGGGCTGGGCTTCGTGCTCCTCTTCGCGGGTCGGCGCTTCGCGCTGCACCACGGGCGGCTGTTCGCCCTCTACGTCGCGGGCTACACGCTGGGCCGCTTCTGGATCGAGGGGCTGCGCATCGACCCCGTCGGCGGGGTGGACCACGCGGTGACGTTCCTCGGGCTGCGGCTCAACCAGTGGACGTCGATCGTGCTGTTCGTGGCGGCGCTGGCGTACTTCTGGCTGGCCAGGAAGCGGGACAGCGCGGAGGTCGTGCTGCCGCCCGACCAGGCCGGCTCGACGGGTGCCGAGGCGCCGCAGGACGGCGATCCGGGGGCCGATGCGCCGGACGCCGACCGGCCGGAGGAGGATCGGTCAGGGGACGACCGGGCAGCGGATCCTGACACGCCAGGGGACGCCACTGCGGCAGCCTCCGAGACCGAGCACCCGGCGGCTCCCGAGCAGGAAGCCGCCGAGGAGCCGGGGCCGGACGCCTCTGACGCCAAAGCCTCCGAGGCTGAGGCCGCACCGGAGTCCTCTGACCCTGACGGCGAGGTCGTGACGAAGGAGAAGAACCCTAGATGAGCGGGCGCGCGGAGATGCACCACCAGCATCGCGACGTCACCGGCGGCTGGTTGCGGCCGTCGGTGTTCGGCGCGATGGACGGCCTGGTGTCGAACTTCGCGCTCATCGCGGGGGTCGCGGGCGGCACGGCCAACACGAGGGTCATCGCCCTCGGGGGCGTCGCCGGTCTCGCCGCCGGTGCGCTGTCCATGGCGGGCGGCGAGTACGTCTCGGTGGCCAGCCAGCGCGAGCTGGCCCAGGCCGAGATCGCCGTGGAGCAGCGTGAGCTGGCCCGCCACCCTGACGACGAGCAGGCGGAGCTGGCGCAGACCTTCATCGACAAGGGCGTGGCACCTGACCTGGCCGCCGAGGTGTCCAGGCAGATCTCCCGCAACCCCGACCGCGCGCTGGAGATCCACGCCCGCAACGAGCTGGGCGTCGCCCCCGGCGAGCTGCCCTCGCCGATGGTGGCCGCGGTGTCGTCGTTCCTGTCCTTCAGCGTGGGGGCGGTGCTGCCCCTGCTGCCGTACTTGCTGGGAGCCCGGGAGCTGGTGTTCTCCGCTGTGCTGTCCTGCCTGGCGCTGTTCGCGGCGGGCGCGCTGGTCTCGGCCGTGACGGCGCGCAGCTGGTGGTTCTCGGGGCTGCGGCAGCTGGCGGTGGGCGGGGTCGCCGCGGCGGTCACGTTCGGCGTCGGCAACCTCATCGGCGCGGCGGGGGTGTGATGGCGCGCAGACGAGCCGGCTCCGGGTCGCACGGCAGACCTTCGCCGGGTACGGACGACACGGGGCGCCCCCGCGGCACCCGCCATGCACCGGTCACCGACGGCCCCACCGGGACGGACGGCACCGGACCGAGCCTTGGTGCCGATGGTGGTGGTTGGTCCGCGCAGGGTGCCGATGGTGGTGATTGGTCCGCGCAGGGTGCGGATGGCGGCGGCTGGTCCGCACAAGGTGCGGACGGTGGCGGTTGGTCCGCGCAAGGTGCCGACAGCGGCGGTCGGCCCAGGCGTGGTTCAGGTGGCCGCCGGGCCAGGCGTGGTTCGGATGGTGGCAGCCGGTCCGCACAGGGCGCTGACGGCTCCGGTTCGTTCGGCGAGGACGCGGCTGGTGCCGATCGGGCTGGTGGCTGGGCCGCGGCGGATGGTGGCCGGTCGGCGAGTGGCGGCTGGCCCGCAGCGAACGGCGGTGGGTCGCCGGGCGCGGAGAGCGGTGGCTGGGCCGCGGCAGATGGTGGCCGGTCGGCGAGTGGCGGCGGTGGCTGGTCGGCGGCGGACACGGGCAGTGGTGTCAGTGGTCACGCCTCTGGCGGCTGGCCGGCGGCCGGCGCGGACGGTGGCTGGAAGTCGAGTGCCGGCGGCCGGTCGGTGGCTGGAGCCGACGACGGCGGGCGCTCGGCGGGGTCGCGTGGCGGGCGGAGGGCGGCGCGCATGCGGCGCGGCCGCTCGGCGGGCGATGCCGATGCCGGCAACTGGGCGGCCGATGATGGCGCTTCACCTGCTGGTGCCCATGGCGGCGGGCTGGCTCATGGTGGTGGTCCGGCCCATGGTGGTGGACCGGCCCATGGTGGTGGGCCAATCCACGGTGGTGGACCGGCTCATGGTGGAGCTCCGGTCGGTGGGGATCGTGGTGGATTAGCGGCCGATGGTGGCGATTCGGCTGTCGGGGAGGGTCGTCGTTCAGCCGACAGTGCGACGGGCGGTCGTTCGGCCGATGGGGCGACGGGCGGTCGTTCGGCTGGCGGGTCGCGTGGCCGGCGGTCGACCGGACGGGTAAGTGGTGGCTATCCCGCAGATGGGTTCCACGATCGGGGTTCGGCGGATGAGGCCGTTCCTTCGGCGGTCGGTGCCGATGGTGGGAAGTCCGCCGGTGAAGTCGATGGTGGGCGGTCCGGTCGGTTCTCGAGCAAGCGGCGGCGTACCCCGCCCTCTGACTGGCAGCTTCCGCTGCTCACCGACTGGGGGCTGCGGCCGAAGCAGCAGCGGCTGCTCGTCATCATCGTCTCGGTCGTCGGCGTGCTGGCGGGCCTGGGCGGGCTGGTGGCCGTCGTCAACTCCCTCGGCACCTATTCCGCCCCGGAACGTCAGACCGGCGCCGCCGTGGTGGGGCCCGACACGGCGCTGCCGCACGTCTTCAGGGGCTGGGGCTCGCCCAAGCTGTTCGAACCCGTCACGGACCGGGCCAAGGACCAGCGGGCGCTCACCGAGAAGGAGGTGTTCGGCCAGCGCGAGCTCGCCGTCTCCAAGAAGCTCAAGCTCAAGCTCGTCAGCAAGAAGCTCGACACCGACTGCTCCGCGGCACTGTGGGGTGCGAGCCTCCTCGAGCAGGTGTCGGACGCCGGATGCACGCAAGCCGCGCGCGGCCTCTACGCCAGCTCCGACGGCCGCTACATCGGCCAGTACACGTTGCTCAACCTCAAAGACGGCCAGTCCGCCGCTGACCTGGTCGAGTCGTTGAAGACTCTTTACCGGGGCGGGTGGACGCGACCCCTGGAGTCCACCAAGGCCGCTTTCCCCGCAGGTGGCTACTCCGAGGCGGGCGGCTACGCGCTCGGCCACTATGTCGGCCTGGTGTGGCTCGGGAGGGCCGACGGCGCGGAGCCAGGCGCCAAGGACGACTTCGTCTCGCTCACGCTGGCGTTGCGCGGAGCGGAGAAGGCCGTATACCGCCGCGTCGTATCGATCGCAGGGCCATCCTCTTGACGTCAAGCCATCCAGCCTTGTCCGCCAGGTCACGCCACCCGGCTCCGGTCATCGGCGATCGGGGCCCCAGTTGCTCTGGCCGGAGCTCCGTTGCCTCGTGCCGGGTGGTGACACGTCCACCGTGGTCCCGATCCGGGGTCTCGTGCCGGATGATGTCCCTTGCGCCGTGGCCTCGATCCGGTGCGTCGTGCCGGGTGGTGACCCGTGCGCCGCGGCCTCGATCCCATGGCGGTCCGCCGATGCCTTGTGACGTTGTGACGGCCACCAGGGGTGGTCATCCGAGGTCCTGTGCTGGGGTCGCGTTCTTGGGGGTGGTCGGCTGATGTCGCGTCGTGTCGTCATCCCCGTTGTGCTCGTCAGCGTGGCCGCCATCGCCGTGGGCGGCTGGTTGTCGCTGCGTCGCGACGCCCCCAGGCCCGCCAGCCTCCGCGCCGAGCCCACCTCCGCCTTCTACGCCGCCATCGACACCCGCCAGAACGACGCCGCCCCGCTGACCCTGAACGAGGTCTTCACCCCGGCCACCCGGACCCTCGGCACCATGCGGCTGGACTCCACGCGGCAGGTCACCGACTGCGACGAGGTGCTCCGGGGCGTCTCCGCCACCGGCTGCACGCAGGCGCTTCAGGCGACGTACAGGGGGAGCACGGTGTCGGGCCAGTTCCTCATCTTCAACGTGAGCGACGGGCGAGCGGCCGACGCGCTGGTGTCGGCGCTGGGCAAGGACGGGTTCGTACGGCAGGACGGCGTGTTCGAGCCCGCCCGCAGCCGGGCCCAGGCGCGGGCGATGGGCCACTACGTGACCGTGAGCTGGGTCGGAGGGACGGCGCCCGACCAGGATCTGATCAGCGCCCTCGTGGCGCTCGACGGGCTCGGACGAGTGGTCCAGAGCCGCATCGTCGCCGCGACCTGACCCAAGAGCCGGCTCGACCCTCACGAGTGGACGCCGCCGGGGCCGGGGGGTGGTCAGGTGGTCGTCGTCAGGGCTGTGACGGTCGCGGTGACGGCCTCAGGGAGGCCGGCCAGGCGGTGGAGCGGGGCCTCCAGCGGGGTCAGGCCCTCCGCCCACGGCGCCGCCTCGCCGATGAGCGCGCGGGCCTCGTTCTTGGTCAGGGTCGTGCCCTGAGCGCGGGCCACCGCGATGAGGGCCTCGCGCCAGGTGTTGGCCAGCTTGGCGTGCCCGTTGTCCAGGATCCTGCGCAGCACCGAGGCGGCCTCGCCGTCCGGCTGCGGCAGGCGTACGGCATCCAGGATGCCGCCGGCGGTGCTCAGTTTGTAGACGGTGGACAGCACGTCCGGCAGGGGCGGGAGGCCGGACCCTACGACGCGTACGTGGGACGCGCGGGTCGCCAGGAGCAGGCGCGGCAGGGCGGCCTCGAGGCCGGGCGGCAGGGCCACGGCCACGCGGTCCGAGGCGGCGGCGTACGGCTTGGAGAGCCAGGTCGAGAGCCGGGTCCGGGGCTGGGTGAGCTCCTTGGGCCAGTCGCCCACCAGCAGGTCGGGGTCGAAGCCCTGAACGGCCTCCAGCGGCGCTGAGAGGGCGCTCTGGGCGCTTTCGACCGATTGTGGGCCTTGTGTGTAGATAGCGGTGGTTTGACGGCTTAGACGGGACGTCACGGCCGGGCGGGTCTTGGTGGTGGGGCGGAGGATGTACAGGTCGGCGGCGGAACCGATGGCCTCTGCCCCGAAATATCGGTTGAAGTCGGGATAAATGGCTTCGTAGGCGAGGTTGAGCTCCCCGAGGGCCTGTTGGACCTTCAGCGCCAGCATCGGGGTGTGTTCGCCGGCGCCGTACGCGAGCAGGATGCGGCCGTTGTCCTTCACGCCCTCGGCGGCGCGTGCCGCGAACAGCCCAGTGCCCTCCGGCGTGTACGGCGGGTCGGTGATCGCCAGGTCGTGGTCCCGGGCGGAGGCGGGCAGGCCGAGGCGCAGGTCGGCCCAGCGGGTGCGGACGCCCAGCCGCTGGTCGTCGATGTAGGCCAGGATGCGCTCGTCGATGTCGACCACCGTGACGTCGGTCTCCGGGTGGACCAGCTTGACGGCCAGGGAGGTGAGGTCGTGGTCGCCCACGCAGAGCAGGCGCGTGCCGGGCAGCCAGAACCGGGAGCCCAGCAGCAGCGCCCGCCGCAGCACCGTCTCCGGCGTGGCCGAGACGTGGTCGAGCACGTGACGGCCGCGCGGGGCTCTGGCGATGAGGTCGTTGAGCCGGTCCAGCTCGTGCGTGTAGTGGGGGAGCAGGTGGGCCACCGGGTCCTCGGGTGGCGGGGCCAGGGCGATGAGGTCCTGGTAGTCGGGGCCGTGGGCCGGCGGGATCCGGAAGGTGTCGCCCCTGCGCTCCATGGGGAGCTCGCGCAGCAGGGCCTCGATGGTGCGCCTGGACGTGGCGGTCTCCCTGACCAGGTCGGCCAGCGTCCACCACCGGGCGTCGCACAGGAGGGTCAGGGCGTGCCTCAGCCGCCTGCTGTCGGCCCCGGCCTCGGCGAGCAGACGCTCCACCCCGTCACGCTCCATGAGGCAACCCTATCGAGGGTCTTCCGGCCGTCTGGCCGCCGGCCACGGTGCGCCGGCGCCGCTGCGCCGGAGGGCGCCTGCGGGGCTGATGAGGTGTTCCTGATGCTTGCGTTTTGGCCGGTGCAGGAGGCGGTGAAGAGGCCAAAGGGCAGCCGGTGTGAGGTGAGGTGGGAGTGGCGGTTGGCGGGCGGGGCGGAGCGGCGAGGGTGGGAGTCGCTCCCCGTGGCGGAAAACGTGCCTGCCCAGCGGGAATGTGGAGCCCAGATCCCGGGTTTGAGATAGAGAGTTCGGATGCTGGGATGAGATCGAATGTTCGCAATGCGGACGTGCCGGGCACCATTCCGGCAGCGTGCGGTAATCTCTACCCACGATATGCAGCAGGGCCAACGTCGTCCCCGCCTGTAAAGCAGTTCTAGACAGACGATGACGACGGGAGGGATTAAATGCCTGCTGCCCACCTCGGGTTCCCCGAGCCCCAGGGCCTGTACCACCCCGCCAACGAGCATGATGCCTGCGGTGTCGCCATGGTTGCCGACGTCGCCGGACGCCGGGGACACGGGATCGTGGTCAAGGCGCTGACGGCTCTGTGCAATCTTGATCATCGGGGGGCCAAGGGTAGCGAGCCGGACACCGGCGACGGAGCCGGGATCCTGACGCAGATCCCCGATGGGTTCTTCCGCGCGAGCGCGCCGTTCGCGCTTCCCCCTGCCGGCGCGTACGCGGCCGGCATCGCCTTCCTGCCGATCGACGAGCAGGCCAGGAGCGTCGCCAAGGGCCTGATCGAGGAGATCGCCGCAGAGGAAGGTCTCACCGTGCTCGGCTGGCGCGAGCTGCCGGTCGACCGCGCGCTGCCCGGGCCGAGCGCCAGGGCCGTCATGCCGCACTTCGCCCAGCTGTTCGTCTCGGACCCGGAGGGCCGGGAGGGGCTGGAGCTCGACCGGCTCGCGTACTGCGTGCGCAAGCGGGCCGAGCACGAGGCCGACGTGTACTTCCCCTCGCTGTCCGCCAGGACGATCGTCTACAAGGGCATGCTCACGCCCGACCAGGTCGAGCCGTTCTTCCCCGACCTGAGCGACGAGCGTTACGAGACGGCGATCGCGCTGGTGCACTCGCGCTTCTCCACCAACACGTTCCCGAGCTGGCCGCTGGCCCACCCGTACCGCTACGTCGCCCACAACGGCGAGATCAACACGGTCAAGGGCAACCGCAACTGGATGCGGGCCCGCGAGGCGATGCTGCAGTCTGCCCACATCCCGGGCGAAATTTCGCGACTTTTCCCCATCTGTGACCCGGATGGCAGCGACACCGCGAGCTTCGACGAGGTCCTCGAGCTGCTGCACATCGGCGGCCGGAGCCTGCCCCACGCCGTGCTGATGATGATCCCGGAGGCGTGGGAGAACCACACCGAGATGGACGCCGCGCGCCGGGCCTTCTACGAGTTCCACTCCTCGATGATGGAGGCGTGGGACGGCCCCGCGTCGATCACGTTCACCGACGGCACCCTGGCCGGCGCCGTGCTCGACCGCAACGGCCTGCGCCCGGGCCGCTTCTGGGTGACCGCCGACGGCCTGGTCGTGCTGGCCTCCGAGGCCGGCGTGCTGGACTTCAAGCCGGAGGACGTGGTCAGGAAGGGCCGCCTCCAGCCGGGCCGCATGTTCCTCATCGACACCGCCCGCGGCAAGATCATCGAGGACGACGAGATCAAGGCCGAGCTGGCCGCCGAGCTGCCGTACGCCGACTGGCTGCACGCGGGGCTCGTCCGCTTCGAGGAGCTGCCGGCGCGGCAGCGGGAGATCCCCACGCACGAGGCGCTCGTCAAGCGGCAGCAGACCTTCGGCTACACCGAGGAAGAGCTGCGCATCATCCTGTCGCCGATGGCCAAGGCCGGCCAGGAGCCGATCGGCTCGATGGGCACCGACACGCCCGTCGCCGTGCTGAGCGAGAAGCCGCGCCTGCTGTTCGACTACTTCACGCAGCTGTTCGCGCAAGTCACGAACCCGCCGCTGGACGCCATCCGTGAAGAGCTGGTCACCTCGCTGGCCAGCACCATCGGCCCCGAGGGCAACCTGCTCGACCCGGGTCCGTCGTCGTGCCGCCAGCTCGTGCTGCCGTACCCGGTGATCGACAACGACGAGCTCGCCAAGATCATCCACATCAACGACGAGCACGACCTGCCGGGCTTCCACCCGTACGTCATCAGTGGCCTGTACGAGGTCGCCGGCGGCGGCGAGGCGCTGCTGCGCCGCCTGGAGGAGATCAGGGCCGAGGCGTCCGAGGCGATCGCGAACGGCGCGCGGATCATCGTGCTGAGCGACCGCGGCTCGTCCGACACGCTCGCGCCGATCCCGTCGCTGCTGCTGACCGGCGCGGTGCACCACCACCTGATCCAGGAGAAGACCCGCACCAAGATCGGCCTGGTGGTCGAGACCGGCGAGGCCCGCGAGTGCCACCACATGGCGCTGCTCATCGGGTACGGCGCCGGCGCGATCAACCCGTACCTCGCGATCGAGACCATCGAGGACCTGGTCGACACCGGCGTGCTCCAACTCGACAAGCGCAAGGCGGTGCGCAACCTGATCAAGGCGTACGGCAAGGGCGTCATCAAGGTCATGTCCAAGATGGGCGTGTCCACGGTGGCCTCCTATACCGGCGCGCAGATCTTCGAGGCGCTCGGCCTGAGCCAGGAGGTCATCGACTCCTGCTTCGCCGGCACCACCTCCCGCCTCGGCGGCGTCGGCTTCGACGTGCTGGCCGAGGAGGTCGCGCAGCGCCACCGCCACGCCTACCCGCGCGCGGAGAACGCCCACCGCAGGCTCCAGGTCGGCGGCGAGTACCAGTGGCGGCGCGAGGGCGAGCCCCACCTGTTCAACCCCGAGACCGTCTTCAAGCTGCAGCACGCCACGCGGACCCGCCGCTACGAGATCTTCAAGGAGTACACGAACCTCGTGGACTCCCAGGCGGAGCGGCTGATGACCCTGCGCGGCCTGTTCAAGCTGCGCAAGGGCAACCCGATCCCGATCGAGGAGGTCGAGCCGGCCTCGGAGATCGTCAAGAGGTTCTCCACCGGCGCGATGTCGTACGGCTCCATCTCGATGGAGGCGCACGAGACGCTCGCCATCGCGATGAACCGGCTCGGCGGCAAGTCCAACACCGGCGAGGGCGGCGAGGACCCCGAGCGGCTCTACGACGACACCCGCAGGTCCGCGATCAAGCAGGTCGCCTCCGGCCGGTTCGGCGTCACCAGCGAATACCTGGTGAACGCGGCCGACCTGCAGATCAAGATGGCCCAGGGCGCCAAGCCCGGCGAGGGCGGCCAGCTGCCCGGCCACAAGGTCTACCCGTGGATCGCCAAGACCAGGCACTCCACGCCGGGCGTCGGCCTCATCTCGCCGCCGCCGCACCACGACATCTACTCGATCGAGGACCTGGCCCAGCTCATCCACGACCTGAAGAACTCCAACCCGGAGGCCAGGGTCCACGTGAAGCTGGTCGCCGAGGTCGGCGTCGGCACGGTGGCCGCGGGCGTGTCGAAGGCGCACGCCGACGTGGTGCTCATCTCCGGGCACGACGGCGGCACCGGCGCCTCACCGCTCACGTCGCTCAAGCACGCGGGCGCGCCGTGGGAGCTCGGCCTGGCCGAGACCCAGCAGACGCTCCTGCTGAACGACCTGCGCGACCGCATCGTCGTCCAGGTCGACGGCCAGCTCAAGACCGGCCGCGACGTCGTCATCGCCGCGCTGCTCGGCGCCGAGGAGTACGGCTTCGCCACCGCGCCCCTCGTCGTCAGCGGCTGCGTCATGATGCGGGTCTGCCACCTCGACACCTGCCCCGTGGGCGTCGCCACGCAGAACCCGGAGCTGCGCAAGCGCTTCACCGGCAAGCCGGAGTTCGTGGTCAACTTCTTCGAGTTCATCGCGGAGGAGATCCGCGAATACCTGGCCGAGCTGGGCTTCCGCTCGCTCGACGAGGCGATCGGCCACGTCGAGATGCTCGACATGTCGGCGGCCGAGGACCACTGGAAGGCCAGCGGGCTCGACCTGGCGCCGATCCTGCACAAGCCCGAGCTGCCCGCCGGCACGCCGCTGCGCCGCGTCATCGAGCAGGACCACGGGCTGGAGCACGCGCTGGACAACACGCTGATCCAGCTCGCCGAGGGCGCGCTCAACGAGGGCACCCCGGTCACGCTGGAGCTGCCCATCCGCAACGTCAACCGCACGGTCGGCACCATGCTCGGCTACCAGGTGACCAAGCGGTACGGCGGCAAGGGCCTGCCCGACAACACGATCGACATCTCGTTCACCGGCTCGGCGGGCAACTCGTTCGGCGCGTTCGTGCCGCGCGGGGTCACGCTGAGGCTGACCGGCGACGCCAACGACTACCTCGGCAAGGGCCTGTCCGGCGGGCGGATCACCGTCCGGCCGCACGAGGAGGCCCCGCTCGACGGCCACATCATCGCCGGCAACGTCGCCCTGTACGGGGCCACGTCCGGCGAGGTGTTCGTCCGCGGCGTCGTCGGCGAGCGGTTCTGCGTCCGCAACTCCGGCGCCACGGCGGTCGTCGAGGGCGTGGGCGACCACGGCTGCGAGTACATGACCGGCGGTCGTGCCGTGGTGCTCGGCCCGACCGGGCGCAACTTCGCGGCCGGCATGTCGGGCGGCATCGCGTACCTGCTCGACCTCAAGCCCGAGCGGGTCAACCGCGAGATGGTCGCCATCGAGACGCTCACCGAGGAGGACGGCGAGTTCCTCAAGGAGGCGGTCGAGAAGCACTTCGCGGAGACCGGCTCGCCGGTCGCCAAGGAGCTGCTGGCCGACTGGGACTCGGCGCTCGCCCGGTTCGGCAAGATCATGCCGACCGACTACAAGCGGGTGCTGGCGGCCGCCGAGGCCGCCCGCATCGAAGGCAGGGACATCGACGAGGCCGTCATGGCGGCCGCGGTTCAGGGTTAAGGGAGGCGTACCGAATGGCTGACCCGAAGGGTTTTCTCACGCACGACCGGGAGCTGCCGGCGCGCCGCCCCGTGGACGTCCGCATCAGCGACTGGCGCGAGGTCTACCAGGACTTCTCGCAGGAGAAGCTGACCAAGCAGGCGGCCCGCTGCATGGACTGCGGCATCCCGTTCTGCCACAACGGCTGCCCGCTCGGGAACCTCATCCCCGAGTGGAACGACCTCGTCTACCGCACCGACTGGCGCGAGGCGATCGAGCGGCTGCACGCCACGAACAACTTCCCCGAGTTCACGGGCCGGCTCTGCCCGGCCCCGTGCGAGGCGGCGTGCGTGCTCGGCATCAACTCCGACCCCGTGGCGATCAAGCGGGTCGAGGTCGAGATCATCGACCGGGCGTTCGCCGAGGGCTGGGTGACCCCGCAGCCCCCGGCCGTCAAGACCGGCAAGAAGGTCGCGGTCGTCGGCTCGGGTCCTGCGGGCCTCGCCGCGGCGCAGCAGCTCACCAGGGCCGGGCATGACGTGGTCGTGTTCGAGCGGGCCGACCGGATCGGCGGGCTGCTGCGGTACGGCATCCCCGAGTTCAAGATGGAGAAGCGGCACATCGAGCGCCGCCTGGAGCAGATGCGGGCCGAGGGCACCGAGTTCCGCACCGGCGTCAACGTCGGCGTCGACATCACCGCCGCCGAGCTGCGCGAGCAGTTCGACGCCGTGGTGCTGTCAGGCGGGGCCACCCAGTGGCGCGACCTGCCGGTGGCCGGGCGCGAGCTCAAGGGCGTCTACCAGGCGATGGAGTACCTGCCGCTGTCCAACAAGGTCCAGGAGGGCGACTTCGACAAGTCGCCCGTCTCGGCCGAGGGCAAGCACGTCGTGGTGATCGGCGGCGGCGACACCGGCGCCGACTGCATCGGCACGGCGATCCGGCAGGGCGCCAAGTCCGTCACCCAGCTGGAGATCATGCCTCAGCCGCCGGCGAGCAGGCCAGGCAGCCAGCCGTGGCCGACGTTCCCGATCCTGTTCAAGATGGAGAGCGCCCACGAGGAGCTGGCCGACGGCGGGGGAGAGCGGGTCTACGCGGTCTCCACCACCGAGTTCGTCGGCGACGCCGACGGCAACGTGCGGGCGCTGCGGCTGGTCGAGGTCGGGGGCCCGCAGTCCGGGTTCAAGCCGATCCCGGGCACCGAGCGGGAGATCCCGGCCGAGCTGGTGACGCTGTCCATGGGCTTCGTCGGGCCGGAGAAGGGCTCGCTGCTGCAGGACCTCGCCGAGGTCGCCGGTGACGGCTTCTACGACGCGCGGGGCAACGTCTCGCGTGACAAGACGTACATGTCCAAGGTGGACGGCGTCTTCGTGGCCGGCGACATGGGGCGCGGGCAGTCGCTCATCGTGTGGGCCATCGCCGAGGGGCGCGCCGCCGCCTCGGGCGTGGACCGGTATCTGACCGGGGACACGGCGCTGCCGTACCCGATCCTGCCGACCGCACGGCCGCTCGTGTGACATTCAGCCCGGGGCTGCCATCAGCGCAGCCCCGGGCTTTTTCACGTGCACTCGCGGGCGATGGCGTCGAGCACGCTCTGCGAGTCGGGGTCGGCGGCGCGGTAGATGATCAGCCGCTGCTCAGGAGTCTGGAGCGGGGCCAGCACCTCGTAGTCGACGGTCAGCGGGCCCTGCGTCCTGTGCCGTAGCCGCTTCTGGCCCCGGCCGTTCACCCGCACGTCGCGCTGCGCCCACAGCCGCGCGACCTCCTCGCTGCCGGTCGTGAGCTCGTCGATCAGCTCCGTGAGCGCCTTGTCGTCGGGGTGGGCCGCCCACGAGGCCCGCAGGTCGGCGATGCCCTCGCGCAGCGCGCGCTCCCTGTCGCCGAAGTAGTCGCGCAGGCCCGGATGCAGCATGCACAGCCACAGCGTGTTGCGCTGCGGCGGGGGCAGCGCGGCCAGGTCCAGCGACAGCAGCGCCGCCATCTCCGGGTTCCACGCCAGGATGTCGAAGCGGTGGTTGACCAGCATGGCGGGCAGCGGCGACAGGTCCAGGACGAGCTGCGCCAGCGGACCGGCCTCGTCCGCCGGGGGAGCCTGCCGGGTGGGCCGCTGGCGGGCCAGGTCGAACAGGTAGGCCCGCTCGTCCTCGTTCAGCCGCAGCGCGCCGGCCAGCGCCTCCAGCACCTCGGGCGAGGGGCGCAGACCGCGGCCCTGCTCCAGGCGGATCACGTAGTCGACGCTGACGCCCGCAAGCTCGGCGACCTCCTCTCTGCGCAGGCCCGGAGTGCGGCGCTGGGCGCGGCGGGCGGGCAGGGAGACGTCGCCGGGAGTCAGTCGCTCGCGGCGGGTGCGGAGAAAGGCCGCGAGCTCGCGGGTCTGATCCACGGTGCTCATCCCTTCGATCCTACGACGCGCCTGCCTAGGAAGGCTCTTCCCAGGAAGAGCCTTCCCTTCCGCCCCGCCCGCCGGCGGAGCAGCCTTGATGGCATGACGACTCTTGACACCTACCGCCTGCTCGGGCGGTCCGGACTGCGCGTTTCGCCGCTGGCGCTGGGGACCATGACGTTCGGCACGGATTGGGGCTGGGGCTCGGACAAGGACGAGTCGCGCCGGATCTTCGACACGTACGTGGACCGCGGCGGCAACTTCATCGACACCGCCAACCAGTACACGGAGGGCACCTCGGAGACCCTGGTGGGCGAGTTCGCGTCGGGGCGGCGCGAGCAGCTGGTGCTGGCCACCAAGTACACCCTGGCCCGACGGCCCGGCGACCCGAACTCCGGCGGCAACCACCGCAAGAGCATGGTGCAGTCGGTGGAGTCGAGCCTGCGCCGGCTGAACACCGACTACATCGACCTGCTCTACCTGCACGCCTGGGACTTCACCACCCCGGTGGAGGAGATCCTGCGCGGCCTGGACGACCTCGTCAGGGCGGGCAAGGTGCTCTACGCCGGCATCTCCGACACGCCCGCCTGGCAGGTCGCCCGCATGCAGGCCATCGCCGACCTGCGCGGGTGGGCGCCGCTGATCGCCCTGCAGATCGAGTACAGCCTGGTCGAGCGGACCGTCGAACGTGACCTCATCCCGATGGCGCGGGAGATGGGGCTCGGGGTCGTCCCGTGGTCGCCGCTGGCCAGCGGAGTGCTGACCGGCAAGTACAGCCGCGCCGACCTCGACCAGCAGGTCTCCGCCGATCCGTCCGGCACGCGCAAGAATGTCGCGGCGGCCAACGGGTCGCTGACCGAGCGCGCCCTGGACATCGCCGACGTGGTCAAGCAGGTGGCCTCCGAGCTGGGCGTGACGCCGTCGCAGGTCGCCCTGGCCTGGACGACGCTCAACCCGGGCGTCACGGCGCCCATCGTGGGAGCGCGCACGCCGGCGCAGCTGGAGGACAACCTGGGGGCCTTGGAGGTGCGGTTCAGCGAGAGCCAGCTGGCCACGCTGGAGGAGGCCAGCCGGGTGGATCTGGGGTTCCCGCACGAGTTCCTGAACCGTCCCATGCCACGCCAGGTCATGCTGGGCGGCGTCAAGCTCGACCTCACCCGCTGACCGACCCGGCCCGGACGCACGGCAAAGCGGACCCCATGGCTGGGGTCCGCTTCCCTCCTTCCCATCCGAAATTTCACTGCGAAGTTGCATCAGCCGATGGCTGTCGGGAAGATGCAGAATCTGCGGCACTGGGTGGATGGGGGAAGTATGCGGCGAGTCGCCTCTGGCTTGGTGGCGCTGGCCGCCGTGGCCACGTTCACCGCCTGCTCCACCTCGACCCCGACCACGACCCCGCGAAAGCCCGCCGCCCCCCGGGGCGCCGAATACCTCGTCTTCTACGCCGAAGGGCAGCAGCGCCAGGCGCGGGAGGCCGTCGAGCGGGCCGGCGGCACCACGATGGGCGGGGACGCCAGACTCGGCTACCTGATGGCCTCGGGCAGCGGCGGGTTCGTGGAGGCGGTGGGCGCGAACCGGGCCGTCATCGGGGTGTCCCCGGACCGGAGCATCGGCTTCGCCACCAACCGCGTCCTCGCTCCCGCCGGCCGTACCGGATCCAAGTCGAGTACGGCGTCCTTCCCCGACGCGGGGTCGTTCACCAAGAACCGCGCCGGAGAGCCGCTGGCCGGCCGCCAGTGGGACATGCGGATGATCGGCGCGGACCGCGCCAACGCCAAGGCGCCGGGCACCAAGCAGGTGCTGGTCGGCGTCATCGACACCGGCGTGGACGGCAAGCACCCCGACATCGCCCCGAACTTCAACCGCGAGCTCAGCCGCAACTTCGTCACCGACAAGCCCAAGGACGAGAACGGCGAGACGCTCGACGGGCCATGCGAGGCCGGCGGCTGCAAGGACCCCGTGGACCAGGACGACGACGGCCACGGCACCCACGTGGCCAGCACGATCGCCTCCCCCATCAACGGCATCGGCATCGCGGGCGTGGCCCCCAACGTGCAGATCGTGAACATCCGGGCGGGGCAGGACTCCGGGTTCTTCTTCCTAAAGCCCAGCCTCGACGCGCTCACCTACGCCGCCGACATCGGCGTGGACGTCGTGAACATGAGCTACTACGTCGACCCCTGGCTGTTCAACTGCAAGGCCAACAAGGGCGACACGAAGAAGCAGCAGCTCGAACAGCAGGCCATCATCACCGGCATGCAGCGGGCACTCGACTACGCCCGCCAGCACGGCGTCACGCTCATCTCAGCCCTCGGCAACGAGTCCATCGACCTCGGCAACCCCAAGGTCGACAAGGCGAGCCCCGGCTACCCGGCGGGCGAGAAGAAGGTCCGCCAGATCGACAACTCCTGCATCGACGTGCCCGCCGAGTCGGGCGGCGTCATCTCCGTCTCCGCGCTCGGCCCCTCCGGGCGCAAGGCGATCTACAGCGACTACGGCGTCGAGCAGACCGACCTGGCCGCGCCCGGCGGCGACGCCCTGGACGGCAAGGGCGCCAAGGCCACCAGGTCGATCCTGGCCGCCGCGCCCGAGCGCGTGCTGCGCGCCGCCGGGCGGATCGACGCGAAGGGCGAGCCCAAGGGCGCGGACGTCGTCAAGGACTGCACGGCCGGCCCCTGCTCGTACTACCAGTACCTCGACGGCACCTCCATGGCCGCCCCCCACGCCACGGGCGTCGCCGCGATCCTCATCAGCCGCTTCGGCAAACCCGGCAAGGGCGGGCTCGACCTGCCTCCCGCCACGGTCGAGGACCTGCTGTACAAGACGGCGACCCAGAAGGCCTGCCCGACGCCCCGCAAGTACGTGTACAAGACCTATGGCGAGACCGTGACGCAGGACTGTGAGGGCGACCAGGCCGACAACGGCTTCTACGGCCGCGGCGTCGTGAACGCCTGGAACGCGGCCATCGTCGAGCCATGACGTATCGCATCATCGCGGACGCCGCGATGGTGGTGCACTTCGCCTTCCTGGCCTACCTGGTGGTGGGCGGGTTCGTCGCGTGGCGGTGGCGGCGTACGATATGGGTGCATGCAGCGGTCGCAGCCTGGGGCGTGATCTCGATCGTGACCGGCGTCGAGTGCCCACTGACGGTGCTCGAGGACTGGGCACGCCACCAGGCAGGGTTACGGGGGCTGCCGCCCAGCGGGTTCATCGACAACTACATCGAGGGCGTCATCTACCCCGAGGAGTACACGAACTTGGCACGCCTGGGGGTTGCCGTTCTCGTTCTGTTCTCTTATGTGGGCTACGTTCTCCGTCGTCAGTGACTGCCAGTGGTCTGTACCAATTAAGGTAGGACTCGTGACTCGTCGCGCGAAAATCGTTTGCACCCTAGGCCCCGCCACATCCTCCAAAGAGCGCCTGCGTGAGCTGATCGCCGCAGGCATGGACGTGGCACGGTTCAACCTCAGCCATGGCAACCATGACATGCACAGAGAGGTCTACGACCGGGTCAGGGAGGTGGCGGCCGACCTCGGCCGCGGCGTAGGCGTGCTCGCCGACCTGCAGGGACCCAAGATCCGCGTGGGCACCTTCGAGGAGGGCCCCGTCAGGCTGGGCTTCGGCGACGTCTTCACCATCACCACCGAAGACGTGCCGGGCGACCGTGAGCAGGTCTCCACCACCTACAAGGGGCTGCCCAACGACGTACACCCCGGTGACACGATCCTGGTCGACGACGGCCGCCTCGTGCTCGAGGCCACCCGCGTCGACGGCGACCGCGTCATCACCCGCGTCGTCATCGGCGGCATGATCTCCGACAACAAGGGCCTCAACCTCCCAGGCGTCAACGTCAGCGCCCCCGCGCTGACCGACAAGGACGAGGCCGACCTGCGCTGGGCGCTGCGCACCGGCTTCGACATGATCGCCCTGTCCTTCGTGCGCCGCCCCTCCGACGCCGACGTGGTGCGCAACATCATGGAGCAGGAGGCCGTACGCCTGCCGCTGATCGCCAAGATCGAGAAGCCGCAGGCCGTCGACCGCCTCCCCGAGATCGTCGACGCCTTCGACGGCATCATGGTGGCCCGCGGCGACCTCGGCGTCGAGCTGCCGCTGGAGCAGGTGCCGATCGTCCAGCGGCGCATCATCGAGCTCTGCCGCGAGAAGGCCCACCCGGTCATCGTCGCCACCCAGATGCTCGACTCGATGATGAGCTCCCCGCGGCCCACCCGTGCCGAGGCCTCCGACGTGGCCTACGCGGTCATGGACGGCGCCGACGCGGTCATGCTGTCGGGCGAGACGTCGGTCGGCAACTACCCGATCGAGTCCGTCTCCACGATGGACCGCATCGCCTGCGCCGCCGAGGAGACGTCCCTGCGCGCCACCCACAAGCTCGAGCGCATGCCGGAGACCACCGGCGGCGCCATCGCGCGCGCCGCCGCCGAGGTGGGGGCCGTCGTCGGGGCCAAGGCGCTGGTGGCGTTCACGATGTCGGGGGAGACGGCGCGCCGCCTGGCCCGCTACCGCTCCCCGATCCCGCTCCTGGCCTTCACCTCGTCGCCCCACGTGCGGGGGCAGCTGTCGGTGACGTGGGGGGTGGAGACGTTCCACGTGCCGTTCGTGCACCACACGGATGACATGGTGCGGCAGGTGGAGGCGTCGCTGCTGTCGTCCGGGCGGCTGGAGAAGGGCGACAAGGTCGTCATCGTGGCCGGTTCCCCTCCCGGCACCCCTGGCTCCACCAACGCCCTCCGCGTCCACACCATCGGCTCCGCGGTGTCCCACGCCCACTGAGCTTCAGGTCCGCTGCGGCTGCGTACGGTGAGTGCTGCTCTACGGAGCCGCTTTACCCGCCTCACCGGCGCGCCGTGGCCCCCGTTCGACCGGCACGCCGGCGAGCCGGTCGTGGGATGACCTCTGTGCCCTGGGTGGCGCGGATGGCGATGGCCATGCGGCTCGCGCTTACGCCGTCGTGCCCGCACACGCGGCGCCGAGCAGGCGGCAGGGTGGCCTTGGGGCGCAGGCCCGCCACACACAGTGGTGTGCGGGCGGCGTGGGCCCCAGGCCCGCAGCGCCGCCCGCGAAGAGCAGGGTGTCAGTTGGCGTGCAGAGCGGCGTTGAGCTCGATGCCGTCGCCGGTGCGGGGCACCGCCTCAACCGCGCCCGACTGCGAGTTGCGGCGCAGCAGGATTCCGTTCGAGCCGGACAGCTCGGCCGCCTTCACCACCGTGCCGTCCGGGAGGGCGACCTTCGTGCCCGCCGTCACGTACAGCCCCGCCTCGACCACGCAGTCGTCGCCCAACGAGATGCCGATCCCCGCGTTGGCGCCCAGCAGGCAGCGCTCGCCGATCGAGATGACCTGCTTGCCGCCGCCCGAGAGCGTGCCCATGATCGAGGCGCCGCCGCCCACGTCGGAGCCGTCGCCGACCACCACACCGGCCGAGATGCGGCCCTCCACCATGGAGGCGCCCAGGGTGCCGGCGTTGAAGTTGACGAAGCCCTCGTGCATGACCGTGGTGCCGCTGGCCAGGTGGGCGCCGAGACGCACCCGGTCGGCGTCGGCGATCCGCACGCCGGAAGGCAGCACGTAGTCCACCATCCGCGGGAACTTGTCCACCCCGTACACCGTCACCGCGCCCCTGGCCCGCAGCCGCAGGCGCGTCTGCTCGAAGCCCGGCACCGGGCAGGGGCCGAAATTGGTCCACACGACGTTGGCGAGCAGGCCGAAGACGCCGTCCAGGTTCACCCCGTGCGGCCTGACCAGGCGCGAGGAGATCAGGTGCAGCCGCAGGTAGACGTCGTGGGCATCCACGGGCGGCTCGGAGAGCTTGGCGATGCCGGTGCGCACCGCCACCACCTCCACGCCCCGCGCCGCGTCTGGACCCGTCAGCCCGGCCAGTTCGCCGGCCTCGCCGGCGGAGAGCCGCTCGGTGCCCGTCGAGGGCGCGTCGCCCAGCTCGGGGGCGGGGAACCAGGTGTCGAGTACGGTGCCGTCGGTGGCGATGGTCGCGAGTCCGACGCCGAAAGCGCCGGTCGAGGTGGGATCGATAGCAGTCACGGGCCCAAAAATACCGTTTCCCGGGTCAGCGGAGAGCGCGCAGGTCCGCCGTGGTGTGTCCAGGCCGGCTGAGAGCCCGTCGGCCGGGAGTCAGCCGAGAGCGCCCAGGTCGGCGGACAGCCAGTGCTCTGGCCGCATCGTGAACGTCATGAGCACGTGGAGGTCCGAGCCCTGCACGTATCCCTCCACCGCGTCGGGCGGCAGATAGCGGGAGGCGATGCGGGTCAGGTCCTCCAGCGTGGTGGGCTCGGAGGATATGACGGGGCCTTCAACGGACACGTACCGATATGTCGGGCTGACCCGCTGCACCAGCATCGAGAACCTGCCGGCCTTCGCGATCAGCTGCGCCTTGCGCGAGTCACCGTCCGTCAGGAACCGGACGTCCCCGCCGGGGACGTAGTCGTACCAGACGGGCACGGTCAGCGGCGCCCGCCCGTCATCCGCCTCCACGGCCAGGCTCGCGATGTGCGGCTCCGCCAGGAACGCCTCCCGCGCCGCCACGCTCAACGGCATCCCACCCCACCCCGTTTCATCGATCTTGAGACGGCTATTCCCGGTGGGAGCGATCCCGAAAGCTCATCACCACGGCTTTTGCCCCCTTGTGAAGGCGGCGGACACCGTGACGCCGCCTCAGTATTTCGGCCCTACGTGAAGGTCCAGCAATTCCACGGCTTCCCGTCTGGCGACGGACAACTCGTTGCGGTTGTTGAACCGCCAGGCGATGCCGAGCAAGTCGAGCGCCTCACCGCAGAGGGCAAGGATGTCGGAGGACTCGTTCTTGAACAGGTAGCGGGGGTATTCGTACCAGCGCACGCCGCCGGGGAGCGGACGACGCACCCGATTCATCCCGCGATAGCCGTCGGAGTGGATAAGGCCCCTCACGAACCGCCCAGGATGGGACGTGACGATCTCCCGCTGCCAGGGCTCGAGCACAATCGGCCGCTCGTGCTTCTTACCAGGCCCATGCTGGGGGAACAGGTGCGGCCAGTGCTTGGAGAGGCTTTTCATCTCGGTGCAGCCGTTGCGTCTGCGTCGGCTTACTGCTGAGGCGGGCATCACCTGTGCCATCGTGGCGGCGACTTCCTCGATGAGGCCGGGCCAGTTGTCGTCGCAGTAGATGGTGAGCAGGTAGACCCCCTTGGGGCAGTGCACGATGTGGCCGTCGCCAAGGTAGAGGCCGAGCAGATGGGCATAGCTGTCGGCGGGTGTCGGAGAGAGCGGGATCGGCGAACAACGGGGGCAACTGCGGGTTATGGGAGAGTGCGTGTCAGGCAGGTCTTGCCACCGCCGGATGGTGTTCATGCTGATGCGGTCTGACGGCTTGCCTCGCGAATGCTGAGACCGGACTCCAGCAGACGGAGCGTGCGGTTGCGCACAGCGAGATCGTACATGCGGAGAGTGTTGCAGTTGGGTACGACAAACCGCCCGGCCGAAAGGGCCGGGCGGCTGGTCGGTGCCCCGGGTGGGATTTGAACCCACACTGTATGGGTTTTGAATCCATTGACTCTGCCGTTGGTCTACCGGGGCTTGAATCCGGAAATGCCAGACTCATTGGGGCCGCACGGCTGAAGCTTAGCTCAAGCTGGGGCCACACCAGTCCGGCGTGGATCTAATGTACCGGACATCGGTACTCTTCTGCTCGTGAGTACGCAGCGGCGAGTAGTGATCGCGGAAGACGAGGCCCTGATCCGCCTCGACCTCAAGGAGATGCTCCAGGAGGACGGCTACGTCGTCGTGGGTGAGGCCGGGGACGGTGAGCAGGCGATCCGGCTGGCCGCCGAGCTGAAGCCCGACCTCGTCATCCTGGACGTGAAGATGCCCGTGCTCGACGGCATCTCGGCGGCAGAGCGGATCGTGGCGGAGCGGATCGCCCCGTGCCTGATCCTGACCGCGTTCTCCCAGCGTGACCTGGTCGAGCGGGCCAGGGACGCGGGGGCGATGGCCTATCTGGTGAAGCCGTTCACGAAGGCGGATCTGGTGCCGGCGATCGAGATGGCGGTCAGCAGGCACGAGGAGATGGTGGCGCTGGCGGCCGAGGTTTCGAGCCTGTCGGAGCGGCTGGAGACGCGGAAGCTGGTGGAGCGCGCCAAGGGGCTGCTGATGACGCAGCACGGCTGGAGCGAGCCTCAGGCGTTCCGGTGGATTCAGAAGGCGTCGATGGATCGGCGGTTGAGCATGCGTGAGGTTGCCCAGATCGTTATAGACGACGCGGCCGAGCGGGGCTGAGCTCGGCCGTCTACAGCGGTCAGTGGGTCAGGCCGCAGACCTTGGCTGCCCATTTGATGAGGTAGTCCTGCTGTGGCTTGGGCGGTGTCACGATGACCACGCGTTCCTGGCCTCCGTCGACGCTTGCCCGCACGGGGAACAGGAACGCCTTCTTGGCCTCGGCGAACGCGTGGGAGTCGCAGCGGGCCGGAGTGAGCGTGATCGGCACTTCCAGTCGTTGCCGGTCCGGCTCGAGCGTGGCGAGCGGCCGGTGCTCGGGCTCGACCTGGTAGTGGGTGGTGCCGCCCATGTCCTTCAAGGTCACTTCGCCGGGGTTGCGGCGTTTGATCACCAGCTCGCCTCGCATGGTCTTGCCGGACGGCTTCCACTCCGGGCCGAACTCGATGTCCGCCACTTGTCTGATCAGGTACGCGGAGCATTCGTCGCGGAGCAGCCTGGCCAGCAGCGGGTCGGGGTGGGGCACCTTGAAGACCACCTTGTACGGCTGTCCTGAGCCGGTGCTGAGGTGGGCCACGACGGTGGCGGGGCTCACTTCGGGCAGGCCCTGGGGCGGGCAGTTGCCGACGCCGTACGGGATGCGCAGGTCGGTGCGCTCGGTCCTCTTGAGCACGGCGTCGGTCTTTTCCGCGGGGAGCGTTTTGAAGGACGGCGTGACCAGCTGGAGGTCCGCGAAATGTACTGGCGTGTCGGTGGTATTACGGACGGCTACATGAAGCGCGTGCAGCGGCTCGTCGGAGCGCCATTGCACCAGGGAGACGGATACGCCTGCGGGCGGTGTGGCAGGTGGGGCTGCCGGCGGCTCGGAGCTGGCGCAACTGGCGACGAGCATGCCTAAGGTAAGAAGTGGCGTAAAACGCTTCACTCGATGAACATTAAGCCTCCTTGCCCAGGTCCGTAAGTTGAGGACTGATTACGACTCCGCATCCAAGTGCCGACAGTTCCTCGCCGGATCTGGTTGGAACACGCTGCGGTTTTATACCTTTCCAGCATTCGATCGGGAACGCTCGGCGGTGCTGACGATCCCGGCCTGGCATTGAAGGAGACACTTCATGATCCGCATTGCTCCCGTGGGGCGGGCGCTGGCTGTCGTGGCTGCCACCAGCCTCGCCCTGACAGCCTGCGGCGGTGGCGGCGGCGACACCGCCACGCAGACTTCCCCTAGTTCTGCGGCGCCCGCCTCGTCGGCACCCGCGGCGAAGGGCGACGGCACGCTCACCCTCGGCACGCTGCTGCCCCAGACCGGTTCGCTCGCCCAGCTCGGCCCGCCCGAGTTCGCGGGGGTCGACCTCGCGGTCAAGGAGATCAACGAGGCCGGGGGCGTTCTCGGCAAGCCGGTGACCAAGTACGACACCGACTCGGGTGACACGTCCACCAACATCGCCTCGCAGTCGGTGGACAAGCTGCTGGCGCAGAAGGCCGACGCCATCATCGGTGCGGCGTCGTCCTCGGTGTCGCTGTCGGTGATCGACAAGATCACGGGCGCGGGTGTCGTGCAGTTCTCGCCGGCCAACACCTCCAACGAGCTCACCACGGTCAACGACAGGGGTCTGTTCTTCCGTACGGCGCCGCCGGACAAGCTGCAGGGCCGCGTGCTGGGTGACCTCGTGGTGTCCGAAGGCAACGACACGGTCGGCATCCTGGCGATGCAGGACTCGTACGGCACGGGCCTGGCGGACCAGGTGCAGCAGACGGTCACCGACGGCGGTGGCGAAGTGGTCGAGCGCGTCGACTACGACCCGAAGGCCGCTGACTTCTCCGCCGACGTCGCCAAGATCAAGGCGAAGAACCCCAAGGGCATCGTCCTGATCGGCTTCGAGGAGACCACCAAGGTCGTGCAGGAGCTGGTCAAGCAGGGCCTGACGGCGGACAAGCACAAGTGGTACATGGTCGACGGCAACCTGTCGAACGAGAACTTCCTCAAGTTCCCGAAGGGCACGCTCGACGGTGTCAAGGGCACGTACCCCGGCGCCGCGGCTCCTGACGAGTTCCGGAAGAAGCTTCTGGGCATCAACAAGGACCTCAAGGACTACCCCTACGCCAGCGAGTCCTATGACGCGACGAACCTGATCGCGCTGGCGGCGGAGGCCGCCAAGAGCGACGCGGGCACCGACATCGCCGCCAAGCTGATCGAGGTCAGCAAGACCGGCGAGAAGTGCAAGAACTTCAAGGAGTGCGCGGACCTGCTGAAGGCGGGCAAGGACATCGACTACGACGGCGTCAGCGGTCCGGTCGAGTTCAACGAGGCCGGTGACCCGTCCGTCGCGTCCATCGGCATCTACCAGTACGGCAAGGACAACACCTACCCCGCCAAGGCGGTCGAGTACAAGAACGGCAACATCGCCGGCTAGGCAGGCGTAAGAAAGGGCCCGGTCTTCGCGACCGGGCCCTTTCGCGTTACTTGCACCCCGCCACGATCTCGTCGGCGGCCACCCGGTACTGCTTCAGCAGCGCGACCTGCCGCTCTCGCGGCAGGTCGCCCTTGGACAGGCCTCCGGTCGCCGTCTTGACCCGCTCCGCGGCCCCGTGCAGTGATTGGGGCAGCCGGTCGCCGTACTCCAGCGTGATTCCGCGCGCCTCCGCCAGGCGGCCGATCAGGGCGTCCTCGAAGTTCTGCCGGTCCTCCTGGCCCTTCGGCTCCAGCAGGAGGCCGGCGTAGCCGATGGCGGAGACCACGCGGGCGCAGGGGTCGTCGGTGGGGTCGCCGCCGGTGCTGTACTTCGCCGTCGAGGAGGCGTTTCCCTGGCAGCCCACGAGTAGGGCGGGGATCATGAGCGCTACTGCCGCTAAACGTTTCACAACGCTCATTAAAGAACGGCGGAGGGGCTCATGGGAGCCCCTCCGCCGTTCTCGATCGCGTTTTACGCCTTGGCGAGCGTGCCGAGGTAGAGCTGGATGACCTTGGGGTCGTTGGCCAGCTGCTGCCCGGTGCCGGTGTAGGCGTTGCGGCCCTGGTCGAGGACGTAGCCGCGGTGGCAGATCTGCAGGCAGCGGCGCGCGTTCTGCTCCACCATGATCACCGTGACGCCCGCCTTGTTGATCTGCTGGGCCTGGATGAACACCAGGTCCTGCAGCTTGGGCGACAGGCCGGCCGACGGCTCGTCCAGCAGCAGCACGGAGGGCTCGGTCATGAGGGCTCTGGCCATCGCCACCATCTGCCGCTCACCGCCGGACAGGGATCCGGCGCGCTGCTTGCGCCGCTCCTTGAGCGCGGGGAACAGCTCGGCGACGAACTCGAAGCGCTCCTTGAACTTCCCCGGCACCTGGAAGGCGCCCATCTCGAGGTTCTCCTCGATGGTGAGACTGGGGAAGACGTTGTTGGTCTGCGGCACGTAGCCGACGCCGCGGGAGACCAGCGCGTGGGCCTTCATGTTCGTGATGTCCTCACCCTTGAGCAGCACCGTGCCGCTGCGGATGGTGACCAGCCCGAACATGGCCTTGAGCAGCGTCGACTTGCCGGCGCCGTTGGGGCCGATGATGCCGATCAGCTCGCCCTCTTTGACGTAGAGGTCGGAGCCGTTGAGGATGTTGACGCCCGGCAGGTAGCCGGCGATCAGCTCGTCGCACCGCAGCACGGCGTCCTCGGCGCCCTCCAGGTGGGCGCTGCGGTCGGTGACGGCCGCCTTGGACTCGGGGACGGTCACTTCTGCGTCTCCTCTTCGATCTCGGCCTCCAGCGCCGCCTCCGCCTCGTGGAGCTGGGCCGTCAGCTCGGTCTCCGACAGCGGTGCGTCGTGGTGCGCGCCGAGGTAGGCGTCGATCACGCGCTCGTCGGACATGATCGTCCCGGGTGGACCCTCCGCGATGACCGCGCCCTGCGCCATGACGATCACCCAGTCGCTGATGTCGCGGACCATGTCCATGTCGTGCTCCACGAACAGCACCGTCATGCCCTGCTCGCGCAGGTCCTTGACGTGGCCGAGCAGCGACTGGGTCAGCGCCGGGTTGACCCCGGCCATGGGCTCGTCGAGCATGACCAGCTCGGGGTTGACCATCAGCGCGCGGGCCATCTCCAGCAGCTTGCGCTGGCCGCCGGACAGCGACCCGGCGAAGTCGTCCTGCTTGGCGTGGAGCTTGAACCGCGTCAGCAGTTCCTTGGCCCGGTCGGTGATCTCCTCCTCCTGGGCGCGCCAGAACGACGGTATGAGGGCCCGCCAGAAGGTCTCGCCGAGCTGCTGCTGGGCGCCCAGGCGCATGTTCTCCAGCACCGTCAGGCGGGACAGAGCCTTGGTGAGCTGGAAGGTGCGCACCATGCCGGCGCGCGCCACCTTGTGCGCGGGCACGCCGTTCATGGGCCGCCCGTTGAACGTCCACGAGCCGGAGTCGGCCGTGTCGAACCCGGTGAGCTGGTTGAAGAACGTGGTCTTGCCGGCGCCGTTGGGGCCGATCAGCGCGGTGATGGAGCCACGCTGGATCTCGACGTGGTCGACCTCGACGGCGGTCAGGCCGCCGAAGCGGCGCACCACGTTGTCTATTACGAGGATGGGGTCGGGCTTGGGCACGCCGGGCTCGTGCGCCAGGTCCTTGAACGCCGCCAGGGCCGCGGCCTTGCGCCCGGTGGCAGTGGTTTCAGCGTGCATCGATTGCTATCTCCCTCTTGTCACCGAAGATGCCCTGTGGCCGGAAGATGAGCAACAGGATCAAGCCGAGGCCGACCAGGATCCAGCGGATGGCGCCGACTTGGTTGCTGTTCATGAACGTGATGTACCCGGCGCCGACCGCCTCGGCGAACACGTTGTAGATGAGGACCAGCAGCCCCCAGAAGAGCATCGAGCCGACGACGGGGCCGAGCACGCGGGCCGCGCCGCCGAGGATGACCATCGTGTACAGGTAGAACGTGGTCTCGGTGCCGAACACGTCGGGCTGCACGGAGGCGTAGGCAAGGCCGTAGAGGAAGCCGCCGAGAGCGCCGACGACGCCGCCCAGGACGAGCGACTGCATCTTGTACGAGAAGACGTTCTTGCCCAGGCTGCGCACGGCGTCCTCGTCCTCGCGGATGGCCTTCAGCACGCGGCCCCACGGGCTCTTCATGAGCAGGTAGACCAGGGCGCAGCACAGCGCGATCAGCACCCAGCCGACGAGGATGACCCACAGTTGCCGTTCGCTCCAGAAGATGGGCACCGGGCCGAGGTTGATGCCGTACTGCCCTTCGGGGAAGGGGTTGAGGGCGTAGAAGCCGTCGGAGAAGCCGCGCCGGCCGTCGGACCCGCCGAAGACCTCCTTGAACTTCACCGAGCGGAAGACGAGCCTGACGATCTCGGCGGCCGCGATGGTGACGATGGCCAGATAGTCGGCACGCAGCTTCAGGGTCGGTATGCCGAGCAGGATCGCCAAAATCACGGCCGCGACCACGCCGATGGCGAGGCCCAGCCAGAACGGCAGGCCGAAGGTGCTGACGGTGACCGCCAGGCCGTAGCCGGCGACGCCCATGAAGGCGGCCTGGCCGAAGTTGAGCAGGCCGGTGTAGCCGAATTGGATGTTGATGCCGATGGCGGCAACGCCGTACAGCACGGTCTCGACGCCGATCGCGGCCTTGAGCGTGGTGCTGATGATCGTGATCCAGTCCATTCTGATCCTCCCCCGATCAGCCGATCCGCTCGCGGCGGCCCAGGATGCCCTGTGGCCGGACGAGGAGCACGATGATGAGTACGGCCAGCGCGCCGACGCTCTTGAGCTCCGGCGGCACCCACAGCGTGGAGACCTGGATGAACAGGCCCACCACCAGCGAGCCGACCAGCGCGCCGAAGGCGGTGCCGAGCCCGCCGAGCGTCACGCCGGCGAAGATGAGCAGCAGGACGTCCTGGCCCATCGTGTATCTCAGGTTCTGCGACAGGCCGAGCATGATGCCCGCCATCGCGGCGATGGCGCCGCCCACGGTCCAGATGATCCGGATGACCCGGTCGACGTTGATGCCGGACGAGGCCGCGAGCGCGGGGTTGTCGGCCACGGCCCGGGCCGCCTTGCCGGTGCGGGTGCGCAGCAGCGCGATGCCGACGATGATCAGGACCGCGAGCTCGAGGCCCATGGCGACGAAGTTCTTCGGGGCCGCCGTGATCGGGCCGATGTCGATGCCCGGCTGCGCGGTGTACTGCGCGTAGGCCTCGTTCTGGGGGCCGAAGAAGATCAGGAAGACGTACCGGAGCACGAGTGCCACGCCGATCGAGATGATCATCATGGCGATGGTGCCGGTGCCGCGCCTGCGGAGCTGGCCCCAGAACAGGCGGTCCTGCAGGTAGCCGAGTATGCCGGCGACCGCGACGGCGATCACCGCGGAGGGGATGAGATGCAGGCCCATGCCCACGTTGAACGCGTACGCGAGGACTGCGCCGAGCGTGACCAGCTCCCCGTGCGCGAAGTTGGTCAGGCCGGTCGTGCCGTAGATGAGCGACAGACCGAGCGCGGCCAGGGCGATGATGAGGCCCAGGTTGAGCCCCTCGAAGGTGAGCTGGGCGGCCTCGTCCAGGAACGAGGACTCCCCGCCGGTGCCCTGCTGCTGCGGCTGGCCCGGGGCGCCCTTGGGCGTGAGCGCGAACAGGACCGTCGAGCAGTTGCCCTCGTAGACGGTCGGCGTGCGGACATTGTTGCCGCCCCGCACTTCAGCATTCTTCGGGAGGGTGCTGACATCCAGGGTGACCTTGTACTTGCCCGGCTTGTCGACCTGAACGTCCCACGCGCCTTGTGCGTTACTGGTGACCTCCTTGACGGGTTGTCCGCTCTCGGTGGTCACGGCGATTTTGGCGCCGTTCACTGGCTGGCCTTGGAGTTTGAGTGTCCCCTTCAGTCCCTGGCAATCGGCGGGACCCGCATACGCGGGTGCTGCCAGCAGGAAGACGAGTCCACCCAGGAAGGCCGTGAACGCGATCACGGCTCTGCGCAATGGTGCTCCCTCAAGTAGGTCAAGAAGGGGTTGTGCCCCTCCGTCTCGACACGCGCGCATCGCAGGCACAACTGGGATGCTGTGGCGGGAGCTTATTCTGGTGCCGCCCGTTTCAGTATCGTTCGTCACCAATTAGTGACAAGTGCGTGTCACTCATGTGAGGAACCAACAAGCCTGGTCAGGGGCTAAATCGAGGTAGACGCCTGGCGCTTTATGGAACGAATGCGTAACGATCAACGAAAAAGCTGGACGAGCCCGCGAGGCGGCCTTTGGGGCCGTGTAAGGCTTCCCCGGCCGTACACGTTATCTACTAAGCCTCCCCGCGGGCTCGCGTTCGGACCACCGTAGCGACCCGCGGGCGCCGCGCGCAAAGGGATGGAAGTTTCAGCTGTCGCGCAGCATGCAAGTGAGGCGAGAGGTGCAGATGAGTTTTCCGCCCTCATCGGTGATCTCAATGGCGTATGTCGCCAATGTCCGGCCGCCGTGCAGCCTGGTCGCGACCCCGGTGACGTACCCCGAGGTCGCCGGGCGGTGGTGGGTGGCGTTGATCTCGATGCCCACCGCGATGCGCTCGGGTCCCGCGTGGATGGCCGCCGCCACCGAGCCGAGCGTCTCGGCCAGCACCGCCGACGCCCCGCCGTGCAGCAGGCCGTAGGGCTGGGTGTTGCCCTCGACCGGCATCCGGCCCACCACCCGCTCTGGGCCGGCCTCGAGGAACTCGATGCCCATGCGATCGGCCAACGTGCCCTCGTGCGTGGCGCCGTACAGCGAGAAGTCCATGGGGTTGGTCTGCGTCAAAGGGACGTCTCCACTCTTCCGAGCTCAGGTTTTCTGTCGCAGACGCAGACTAGGCTGCGTGTGTGCCGAAGAGTGAAGTGACCCCCAGCCGCCCGCGCCTCCTGCTGCTTGACGGGCATTCCCTGGCCTACCGCGCGTTCTTCGCGCTGAAGGACGCCAACCTGATGACCACCGACGGTCAGCACACCGAGGCGGTCTACGGGTTCACCTCGATGCTGACCAACGTCCTGCGCGACGAGCAGCCGACCCACGTGGCGGTGGCCTTCGACAGGTCGGAGCCGACCTTCCGCCACGAGGCCTACTCCGAATACAAGGCCAACAGGAGCGAGACGCCCGAGGACTTCCGCGGTCAGATGCAGCTCATCTTCGAGCTGCTCGACACCTTCCGCATCCCGCGCCTGTCCAAGGCCGGGTTCGAGGCCGACGACCTCATCGCCACGCTCGCCACCCGGGCCGACGAGCAGGGGATGGACGTCCTCATCGTCACCGGCGACCGCGACGCGCTGCAGCTGGTCAACGAGCGCGTCACCGTCCTGATGACGCGGCGCGGCATCAGCGACATGACGAGGTTCACGCCCGAGGCGGTCATGGAGAAATACGGCCTGACCCCGGCGCAATACCCCGACTTCGCCGCCCTGCGCGGCGACCCCAGCGACAACCTCCTGAGCATTCCCAGCGTGGGGGAGAAGACCGCCGCCAAGTGGGTGCGCGAGTTCGGCTCGCTGACCGCGCTGGTCGACCGGGTCGACGAGGTCAAGGGCAAGGTCGGCGACAAGCTGCGCGAGCACGTCGCCCAGGTGCTGATGAACCGGCGGCTGACCGAGCTGCTCCGCGACGTCCCGCTCGACGTCGACCTCGGCGACCTCACGCAGGGCGGCTGGGAGCGTGAGGAGATCAACAAGCTGTTCGACAGCCTGCAGTTCCGCGGCGAGCTGCGCGAGCGGGTGTTCAAGGTGTTCGGCTCCGGCGAGCAGGAGCCCGACCAGGGCTTCGAGGTCGAGACCGTGCTGCTCGGCCCCGACCGCGTGGCGGGCTGGCTGTCCGCGCTGCCCGAGGGGCGGGCCGGGCTGGCCTTCAAGGGGGTCTACGGCAGCGGCACCGGCCGCATCGAGGGGATCGCCATCGCCTCGCCCGGCGGCACCGCCGCCCACATCGACCCCATCAAGCTCACCGAGGCCGACGAGGTGGCCCTGCGGGCCTGGCTGGCCGACGACACCAAGCCCAAGGCCGTCCACGACGCCAAGGGGCCCATCCTGGCGCTCTGGGCGCAGGGCATGGAGCTGCGCGGCCTGGGCTGCGACACCGCGCTCGCCGCCTACCTCGCGATGCCGGGTCAGCGCACGTTCGCGCTGGAAGACCTGGCCAGGCGCTACCTCAACCGCGACCTGCGGGCCGAGGAGGAGTCCACCGGGCAGGCCGCGCTGTTCGGCGACGACGAGGACGCCCCGGCCAAGGACCTCGCGCTGCGCGCCCACGCCGTGCGCGAGCTGGCCGACGCGCTCGAGACCTTCCTGGCCGGCCGCGGCGGCACCCAGCTGCTGGCCGACGTCGAGCTGCCGCTGCTGGCCGTGCTGGCCGAGATGGAGCGCGCGGGCATAGCGGTCGACGGCGAATACTTCGCGGGCCTGGAGGCCGAGTTCGGGGCTGCCGTCAAGCACGCCGTGGAGGAGGCGCACCGCTCCGTCGGCGAGCAGTTCAACCTGGGCTCGCCCAAGCAGCTGCAGGAGATCCTCTTCGTCAAGCTCAACCTCCCGAAGACGAAGAAGATCAAGACCGGCTGGAGCACCGACGCCGACCAGCTCGCCTGGCTGGCCACGCAGACCGATCACGAGCTGCCGACGATCATGCTGCGCCACCGCGACCAGCAGAAGCTGCGCACCACCGTCGAGGGCCTGATCAAGGAGATCGCCGACGACGGGCGCATCCACACCACGTTCAACCAGATCATCGCCGCCACGGGCCGGCTGTCGTCGGAGAAGCCCAACCTGCAGAACATCCCGATCCGCACCGCCGAGGGCCGCCGCATCCGGCAGGGGTTCGTGGTCGGCGAGGGCTACGAGACGCTGCTGACGGCCGACTACAGCCAGATCGAGCTGCGCATCATGGCCCACCTGTCGGGCGACGAGTCGCTGATCGCGGCCTTCGAGTCGGGCCACGACTTCCACCAGGCCACCGCGGCCAGGGTGTTCGACCTGCCGCCCGAGCAGATCGACGGCGAGCTGCGGGCCCGCATCAAGGCCATGAACTACGGCCTGGCCTACGGCTTGTCCGACTTCGGTCTCGGCGGCCAGCTCAACATCCCGGTGTCGGAGGCGCGGGCGCTGAAGGAGGAATACTTCGAGGAGTTCGGCGGCGTGCGCGACTTCCTGCAGGCCATCGTCCAGCAGGCGCGCTCCGACGGCTACACCGAGACGATCATGGGCCGCCGCCGCTACCTGCCCGACCTCACCAGCGACAACCGCCAGCGCCGCGAGATGGCCGAGCGGATGGCGCTCAACGCCCCCATCCAGGGCTCGGCCGCCGACATCATCAAGGTCGCCATGCTCAACGTCCACCAGGCCATGCGCGAGGAGGGGCTGACCTCCAGGATGCTGCTGCAGGTCCACGACGAGCTCGTGTTCGAGGTGGCGGCAGGGGAGCTGGAGCAGCTCACCCAGCTCGTGCGCGACCAGATGAACGCCGCCTACCACCTGCGGGTTCCGCTGGAGGTCTCCGTGGGCGTCGGGCGGACCTGGGAGGACGCAGGTCACTGATTTTTTTGGGTAGATCTGCACTAGCCTGAACGTAATTTCACCGAGCGGGCGGGAGTTCTGTGCGGATCTCAGCGTTCTCCACACGGATCATCGGTGTCGCGAACGTCGTGGTGGTCACGGTGGCCGTCATCGGCCTGATCCTGTTACCGGGCGACGACCATCCGCCCGCCAGGACCAAGACCGTGGCCAAGGTCCAGGGCAGCACCGAGCCGCCGAGCCCCTCCCCGGTGGGCGAGCCGCCGGGGGTGGTGGCCACCCCCGACTTCGCCCGCCAGGTGCACGCCAACGAGGGCGGGCTGGTGCCGGTGCTGATGTACCACCGCATCGTCGCCAAGCGGCTGGCCTCGATCGACCGCACGCCCGGCCAGCTCAGGAAAGAGCTGGAGAAGCTGGCCAAGCAGGGCTACGTGCCGATCACCGCCAGAGAGTTCGCCACCGGCGACATCAGGGTCCCGGCGGGGAAGTTCCCCGTCGTGCTGACCTTCGACGACGGGCACCCGAGCCACTTCGCGCTCGACGAGAGCGGCAACCCCAAGCCCGGCACGGCGGTGGGCGTCATCCAGGAGGTGGCCAGGAAATACCCGTCGTTCCGGCCGGTCGCCACGTTCTGGATCAACCGGGAGCCGTTCGGGCTGACCGACGGGCAGGCGCAGGCGACGGCGGTGAAGTGGCTGGTCGACCACGGCTACGAGGTGGCCAACCACACCTGGGGCCACCCCAACCTGCGCGTGCTGGGGAAGAAGAAGGTCCGCGAGCAGATCGTCCGGATCGAGCGCCTGCTGAAGAAGGTCGGCGCGCCGCCGTCCAAGACCATGGCGCTGCCGTTCGGCTCGATGCCCCGGTCGAAGAAGGTCGCCCGCACCGGATCCTGGGACGGCACTCGCTATGATTTCGCCGGCGTGTTCCTCGCCGGAGCCGAGCCGTCGCTTTCGCCCTACGCGAAAAAATTCGACAGGGGAGCGATCCAGCGCATCCAGAGCAACGGCAAGAAGGGCGAGTGCCGCAAGTGGTGCTCGCAGTACTGGCTGGAATGGCTGAACAAGCACCCCCGGGAGCGCTACGTCTCCGACGGTGACCCGGCCCGGATCTCCATACCGGAGAAACTACGGGGTAATATCGTCGCCAAGCGTGGGCTCCAGATCATCGCCTATTGACAGGCCCCGGATTGACCGCGTGGCGAAGGTCTCATATGCTGATCGCTGCGCTGTGGGCTCGCGCGCGCCTCAGACGGAGCGGGCTCGCGCTCGGTCACGTCGATGTCGTAATTCCTCGGCTTGATGCGGAAGAGGGCCTGCCGCGCAGTCCGCCACATCGACATCCTGTCCGCGTTCGGAGCAATTCCACACATGACGTCCAGCACTGAGGCCACCTCGAGCACCCCGCAGGTAGCGGTCAACGACATCGGGTCCGAGGAAGCCTTCCTCGCGGCGATCGACGAGACCATCAAGTATTTCAACGACGGCGACATCGTCGAGGGCACCGTCGTCAAGGTCGATCGAGACGAGGTTCTTCTCGATATCGGCTACAAGACCGAGGGTGTCATCCCCTCGCGCGAGCTTTCGATCAAGCACGATGTCGACCCTGCTGACGTCGTGGAGGTCGGGGAGCACGTCGAAGCCCTGGTTCTCCAGAAGGAGGACAAAGAAGGCCGCCTGATCCTGTCCAAGAAGCGCGCGCAGTACGAGCGCGCCTGGGGCACGATCGAGAAGATCAAGGACGAGGACGGCATCGTCACCGGCACGGTCATCGAGGTCGTCAAGGGTGGTCTCATCCTCGACATCGGCCTGCGTGGCTTCCTCCCGGCGTCCCTGGTCGAGATGCGCCGTGTCCGCGACCTGCAGCCGTACGTCGGCCGCGAGCTCGAGGCCAAGATCATTGAGCTCGACAAGAACCGCAACAACGTGGTCCTGTCGCGCCGCGCCTGGCTCGAGCAGACGCAGTCCGAGGTTCGCCAGACGTTCCTCAACACCCTCCAGAAGGGTCAGGTCCGCAAGGGCGTCGTCTCCTCGATCGTCAACTTCGGCGCATTCGTGGACCTCGGCGGCGTCGACGGCCTGGTCCACGTGTCCGAGCTGTCCTGGAAGCACATCGACCACCCGTCCGAGGTCGTCGAGGTCGGCCAGGAGGTCACGGTCGAGGTCCTCGACGTCGACATGGAGCGCGAGCGCGTCTCCCTGTCGCTCAAGGCCACCCAGGAAGACCCGTGGCAGCAGTTCGCCCGCACCCACCAGATCGGCCAGGTCGTGCCGGGCCGCGTCACCAAGCTGGTGCCGTTCGGCGCGTTCGTCCGGGTCGAGGAGGGCATCGAGGGCCTGGTCCACATCTCCGAGCTGGCCGAGCGCCACGTGGAGATCCCGGAGCAGGTCGTCCAGGTCGGCGACGAGATCTTCGTCAAGATCATCGACATCGACCTCGACCGTCGTCGCATCAGCCTCTCGCTGAAGCAGGCCAACGAGGGCGTCGGGACCGAGGTCGAGTTCGACCCGACCCTCTACGGCATGGCGGCCACCTACGACGACCAGGGCAACTACATCTACCCCGAGGGCTTCGACCCGGAGACCGGGGAGTGGCTCGAGGGCTTCGACAAGCAGCGCGAGGAGTGGGAGCGGCAGTACGCCGAGGCCCAGCAGCGCTTCGAGGCTCACAGGAAGCAGATCGAGGAGGCCCGCAAGGCCGAGGCGGAGGCGGGCGAGGCCGCTCCCTCCTCCTACAGCGGCGAGACGCAGGCTCCCTCGGGCGGCTCTTCCTCGAGCCCGGCCGGTGGCGCCCTCGCCTCCGACGAGGCCCTCGCGGCTCTGCGCGAGAAGCTCGCCGGCGGCCAGAGCTGACGATCTGGTCTGACTGACCCGTTTTCCGGAAGGCCCCGCACCGAACGTGGTGCGGGGCCTTCCGCGTTCTGCGACCGGGACCTTCCGGAAAAGGATGAACGCGGAACGATCCTTGCCGCATTGGCTCCTATGGTCGTCCCCATGAACGCGATCAAGCCCTTCCGCATCGACATCCCCCAGGAAGACCTCGACGACCTGCGGGCGCGGCTGCGGCGTACCAGGTGGGCGCGCCGGCTGCCCGGCGGATGGAGCAGGGGCGTGCCCGTGGCGTACCTGAAGGAACTGGCCGAGTACTGGGCCGACGGGTTCGACTGGCGGGCGCAGGAGGCCAGGCTGAACGCGTTCCCGCAGTTCACCACCGACATCGACGGCCAGACGATCCACTTCCTGCACGTCCGCTCGCCCGAGCCCCACGCGCTCCCGCTGATCATCACGCACAGCTGGCCGAACTCCATCGCCGAGTTCCTCGACGTCATCGGCCCGCTCACCGACCCGGGAAGGCACGGGCTCGACCCCGGCGTCGCCTTCCACGTCGTCGCGCCCTCCCTCCCGGGGTTCGCCTTCTCGCCGTTCCCGGAACCGGCCGACGAGCGGCCCTGGAGCATCGAGCGGGTGGCCCGTACGTGGGCCGAACTCATGCGCGGGCTCGGATACGAGCGCTACGGCGCCCACGGCAACGACGCCGGGGCGCTGGTCACGCCGCAGCTGGCCGCGCTGGACAGCGAGCACGTCGTGGGCTCGCTCATCACGGCCGGGCTGGGCATCCCCACGGGGGACCCCGCACAGCTCGAAGGGCTGAGCAAGGACGAGCTGGACGAGCTCGAGGAGATGTCCGCGTGGATGACCGGAGGCAGCGGGTACGGGCCCTACCTGGCGAGCAGGCCGCAGACGCTCGCGCACGGGTTCGCCGACTCGCCCGTGGCGCAGCTCGCGTACCTGGTGGAGCGGTTCAAGGAGTTCGACGGGTGGGGGACGGGCGCCGAGCCGATCGACCGGGACCTGGTGCTCACCAACGCGGCCGTCTACTGGCTGACCGACACCGGCGGGTCGTCGTCGTGGACATACTACGAGGGCGCCGCCGGGCTGCCGATCCACCAGAGCGCGGTGCCGACCGGCGTGACGCACGGCGGGTCCGCGCTGATGCGGCGGATCGCCGAGCGGGACAACGACATCGTGTACTGGGGCGACGCCCAGAGCCCCAGCCACATGGTCGCCATGGCGGCGCCGGAGCCGCTGGTGGCGGGCATACGCGCCTTTTTCCGGATGATCCGCTGAGCGGGCCGCAGATTTTACCTTGAGGTCCCCGCGAGCCCGCCACTCGCCGGGCCCGGCGCTGCCAAACTGACCTGCGCTGTTGACACCTACGATGCTCAGGGACGATGCGGTGGGCAAGGCTCAGCGGGTGACCATCCTGGTGACGGCCGTTCTGGCGGCCGCCGCCGTTTCGCCGGCGGCGAGGGGCGGGGCCGCCACGGCCCTTCCCCAGTGGCAGGACTGCGGCGACGGGTTGCGGTGCGCCAAGCTGTCCGTCCCCGTCGACTGGGCCAGGCCGCGCGGGCCCCGTACCGAGATCGATCTCGCCCTGATGCCCGCGCAGATCCCGGAGCAGCGCTTCGGCACCCTGGTGGTGAACACCGGCCATGGCCCGGCCATCGAGGCGGTACGCGCTCAGCCCGACACCGTGAGCGAGCTGACCAGGTGGTTCGACGTGGTGCTCGTCGAGCCGCGCGGGCTCGGCGACCGGGGGAGCGCGGCCATGGTGCGCTGCGCCGTGGCGCAGCCCAACCCGCTGCGCCTGCTCCTCGCCTCTGGAAGGGCCGGATGGCGCTCCTACGCGCGCGACAACGCCGCCTACGACAACAGCTGCCGGGCCGCCGCCGGGCCCGTCTACGACGGCCTCACGTCCTGGCAGGTCGCTCACGACCTCGAGGCCCTGCGCGAAGCGCTCGGCGAGCCGCGGCTGCGCTACTTCGGCTCCTCCTACGGCGCCGTGTACGGGCAGGCGTACCTGGAGCTGTTCCCGCACCGGGCCGGGCGGATGTACCTCGAGGGCGGGTTCGACCACACCGAGCCCAGCCTGGAGCAGCGCCTGACCGCCGAGGCGCGGGCGGCCGAGCGGCGGCTCATCGCCTTCCGCGACTGGTGCAGGACCAGCCTGGTGTGCCCGCTCAAAGACGATGACCCCGTGTCGGTCCTCGATGACCTGCGCCGCAGCACGCCGCTCAACGCCGGCCCCGGGCACACGGTGAAGGTCAGGCGGCTGCTGGCCGCCGTCAACGCCGGGCTCGCCCCGCAGCACTGGCCGGAGCTGGCCCGGGCCCTGTCGGCGGCCAAGGAGGGCGACGCGAGCACGCTGGCCGCGATGGCCACCGTGACCGCGCCGGCGCCGCCGGGGACGGTGACGGGCTCCATGTTCTGCCACGACTTCATGCCCGCCGTGCCGAGCTACCGGCGCTTCCTCGCCATGGAGAGGCGGCTGCGCGAGGTGGCGCCGCGGGTCGGGTGGATGGCCGGCCGGTACGAGATCGCCCGCTGCCTGGGCATGTCGCGGCAGGACGCGCCGAGCTGGCCCCCGCACGCGCCGGACGTGCGCAACGGCCGCCCGGTGCTGGTCGGCGTCGGGCGGCTGGACACCTCCGCCCAGCCGCTCGGGCAGATCCCCGGGGCGCGGGTGCTGTGGCACGGTGACGGGCCCGGCGCGTACCTGCTCCAGGGGGCCGGCAAGCTCCGCGCGACCTGCCTGCGTACGCACGTGCACGACTACCTCGTCAACGGCGTCCTGCCGGAGAAGGACACCTCCTGCCCCAGAGAGCTCACGGCGAGCCTCTATTCGTGACTAGTGGCGGTAGGGTGCTGCCCGTGCTGATCGAACGGGCGGTGGCGGCGGACGCGGGCGAGATCCTCACCGTGCAGCGGGCGGCCTACGTGAGCGAGGCCCAGCTGTACGGCGACCCGTACATCCCGCCGCTCGTCGAGTCGCTCGAGCAGGTCCGCAAGGTCATCGAGAGCGCCGTCGTGCTCAAGGCGCTCGACGCGGGCCGTGTCGTCGGCTCGGTGCGCGGACAGGTCGCCGGCACGACCTGTCTGGTCGGCCGCCTGGTCGTCGCGCCCGATCGCCAGGGCCAGGGCCTCGGCACGGCCCTGCTGACGGCCCTGCACGAGGCGGTCCCGGAGGCCGAGGCGTTCGACCTGTTCACGGGGCATCTGTCCGACGCCAACCTCAAGCTCTACCGCCGTCTCGGCTACCGGGAGACGCACCGGGAGCGGATGGACGATCACCTGACGCTGATCCACCTGCGCAGGCAGCCGTGACCATGGCGCGGCGATCGCGGACTTCATACCTTCGACGATGACCCCGTAGGCTTTTGCCGTGCTGAAGACAGGGCTCACGGGCGGGATCGGATCCGGCAAAAGCGAGGTGTCGAAACGGCTCGCGGCCAGGGGGGCCGTCGTGATCGACGCCGACAGGATCGCGCGCGAGGTCGTCGAGCCAGGCACGCCGGGGCTGGCCAGGGTGGCGGCCACGTTCGGTGACGAGGTGCTCCGCCCCGACGGGTCGCTCAACAGGGAGAAGCTCGGCTCCATCGTCTTCGCCGACTCCGAGCGGCTCGCCGCGCTCAACGCGATCGTCCACCCGCTGGTGGGCGAGCGGGTGGCGGAGCTGCAGAGCCGGGCGGCCGACGACGCGATCACCGTGTACGACGTGCCGCTGCTCGCGGAGAACAACCTGGCCCCCATGTACGACGTGGTCATCGTGGTCGACGCGGCAGACGAGGTCCGCATCAGACGCCTGGCCGAGCACCGCGGCATGTCCGAGGCCGACGCCAAGGCCCGCATCGCCGCCCAGGCGAGCCGGGAGGACCGGCTGGCCGTGGCCGACATCGTGATCCCCAACGAGGGCGCGCTCGATGAGCTGGACGCCCGGGTGGAAGAGGTCTGGGCGGAGCTGACCAGGCGCGCCGCCCGCGGCTGAGCGATCGCGGCGACGGCAGCCGCGATCTCCATCGACGGCGGTCCCGCCGACACGCTGCGCGTGCGTGTCACCTGTGACTGGACCCCCGTGCCGAAGCATGGACCGCATCGAGGTGTTCCAGCCGGTCTCCGCGCGTGCCGGCCGCGGAAGGGCCGGCCGCAGAGGGGCAGGCCTCAGAAGGGTGAGTCGAGGGGCACCTGCCGCACCCCCGGCAGGTAGGCGTCGAGCTCGCCCAGCTCGAACCGCGACATCCCGATGACGTGCCAGAACTGCCCCGCCGGCGCCCCCTGGATCTTGTAGCGGCCGTCGGGCGCCAGCGCCGCCCACCCCTCGGTCAGCCCGAGCAGGGTCGCCCGCCGCTCACCGCCCTCCCAGAGGATCACCACGCCGTCGTCACCCGCGCTGGCCAGCAGGTCGGAGACGGGGCTGAAGGCGACCGACCACACCCGGCGGGCGTGCCCGGCCAGCTCCTGCAGCGTCCGCCCGGTCGCGGTCTCCCAGACCCGCACCACCAGGTCGTCGCCGCCGGTGGCCAGCCGGTCGCCCGAGGCGTTGAAGGCGAGGCTCCACAGCCGCCCCTCGTGCCGCAGCTCGTGCACCAGCCGGGGCTGCCACGCCTGGCCGGGGCGCAGCTCCCACAACATCGCCCGGCCGTCGTTGCCGGCGCTGGCCAGGTGGCGGCCGTCGGGGGAGAAGGCCACCGAGTAGACCCGGTCGGTGTGCCCTTCGAGGGTGGCCACCCGGCCGCCGGAGGCCACGTGCCACAGGCGTACGAGCTTGTCGTCGCAGCCCGTGGCCACGTACTCGCCGTCCGGGCTGAACGCGATCGAGCGCACCCGCCCGCGGTGGTCGGCCAGGTTGACCGCCAGCCGCCCGGTCGGGCGGTACCAGATCCTGACGCTGTCGTCGTCGTTGGCCGTGGCCAGCAGGTCGCCGTCGGGGCTGAACGCCTCTGCCCAGACGTGGTCGGTCTCGGCGTGCAGCTCGCGCTCGTAGTCGCCGGTGGTGGCGTTCCAGAAGTGCACGCCGCCGTCGTTGCTGGAGGTGGCCAGCACCGGCCCGGCGGGGGAGAACAGGGCCGAGATGAGCCGGTCGGCCGTGCCGGTGAACTCCCGCAGCCGCCGCCCGGTGCGCGACTCCCACACGCGTACGACGCCGTCGTTGCCGCTGGTCGCCAGCATCGACCCGTCGGCGCTGAACCTGACGGACGAGATGCGCCGCCCGTGCCCGCGCAGCACCCGCTGGCACTTGCCCGACTCGGGGTCCCACAGGCGTACGGTGCCGTCGTTGCTGCTGGTGGCCAGCTGCTGCCCGTCGGGCCGGAACGCGAACGGCCAGACCGAGCTGCGGTGCCCGGTCAGCTCGACCCGCCGCCCGCCGCCGATCGGCTGGAGCCGGACCACGCCGCCCGAGTCGCCGCTGGCCAGCGTCTGCCCGTCGGGGCTGAAGGTCACCTGGTAGACGGCCGCCGCGTGGGTGGTGTGCACGCCCAGGGATTCGCCCGACGCCTCCCACACGCGTACGCCGCCCGCCGTGTCCCCCGTGGCCAGCCGCGAGCCGTCGGGGGAGAACGCCACGCAGTAGACGCTGCCCGCGTGCCCGGTCAGCACGTGCAGCGGCGTCCACGTGGCGGCGTCCCAGAGGCGTACGGTGCCCGCCTCGTCGCCGGTGGCCAGCAGGCGGCCGTCCGGGCTGTGCACGGCCCGGTAGACGCTGCCGCGATGGCCGTCGAGCGTCTCCTTCACCTGCCCCGACGCCAGGTCCCAGACCCGCACCACGCCGGCCGCGTCGCCCGTCACCAGCGTCGAGCGGCCGAACGACGCCGTGTAGATCGGCGCCCGGTGCCCGCCCAGCTCGTGCGCGAGCCGCCCGGTGGCGCTCTCCCACACGCGTACGACGCCGTCGCCGCCGCCTGCCGCCACCAGGTCGCCCGAAGGGCTGAGGCGTACCGGCCAGACACCGTCGGCGTGGCCGCTCAGCCGCCGCAGGCGTTCGCCGGTGAGGGCGTCCCACAGCACCACGGTGCCGTCGCTCGCGCCCGTGGCCAGCAGGTCGCCCGCGAACGTGACCGCGTAGACGCGGCCCCGGTGCCCCTGCAGCGTGCGCACGGGCGCGCCGCCGACGCAGAGCAGCACGCCGCCGTCCTCGTTGCCGATCGCGATCGTGGCGCCGTCGGGGCTGTAGGTGATGGGCTCGGGCAGGCGGGTGGTCTGGAAGTGGTAGCCGTACGGGACACCGATGCCGGCCGGTGCGAACTCCACCTCCACCGGCTGCCCCGGCACCACCGCCGCGCCGTGCAGGTGGGGCAGCGTGCCGGTCACGTTGATCAGCGAGGCCCGGTGCCAGCGGGCGCCCTCGACCGCCGCGTCACTCAGGTCCACCTCCGCCAGCCGCGCCCCCGACAGGTCGGCGCCGGTCAGGTCGGCCCCGGTCAGCGCCGCGCCGTCGAGCCGCGCCCCGACCAGCCTGGCCTCGCGCAGGGTGGCCCTGGACAGGTTGGTGCCCGCCAGGGTGGCCTCCGACAGGTCGGCGCCGGTCAGATCGACCTCGCGCAGGTCCCTGGCCGACAGGTCCTCCCCCTTCAGGTTGGCGCCGCGCAGGTCGGCGCGGGCGGGCGTGCGCAGCCTGGCCGAGATCTTGACCGCGTTAGCCCTGGCCACGTCGTCGCCCGGCGGGTCGGCGAGCCACGCGCGCAGCGCCCGCACGTCGGCCAGGTCGCACAGGAACTCCACGGTCAGCGCCGACAGCGGCCTGCGTGACAGCAGCGCGAGGTTGTCCAGGGCGATGTGGCGGGCGATCAGCCACTCCATCACCGACGCGTGGATGAACCCGAACATCCCCTCCTCGGTCCGCACCAGCAGGCTGCCCGAGCCCATCCGGTACGCCGCGTGCGCCGCCGACAGCTGCCCGTCGGCCAGGTCGGTCAGCGTCTCGCCGATCTCGGTCAGCTCGTCCACGCCCAGCAGCGACTCGCCGGTGTCCCACAGCCGCACCGCCAGCGCGGTCACCACCCGCCACAGCTCCTCGACGGTCAGCGCGGTGGCCGCGCCGGGGACTCTGGCCCGCCGCTCCTCGAAGGCCAGCCAGGAGCTGAGGATCTCCTCGTACAGCAGCGCGGGGCTGATCGTGTGGCGGGCGCCGGCCACCGTACGCAGGCGGTCGGCGTCGAGGTCGGCGATGAAGCTCAGCATGCGCGGGTTCTGTGCCAGCGCGAGCAGGTCCGCGATCTCGCTCATCAGCGACATGCGCGCCCTGGCCTCGTTGCCGTCGTCGAACCGGTTGGCCAGGTAGGAGCGGATCTGGTCGTGCGTGAAGTCCTCGACGCTGAGCACCCGCCGCTGCGGCAGCACCCCGACCATCTCGCCGAGCGAGGTCAGCGCCTGGCTGTGCGACTTGAAGTGCTGGGTGCGGCTGGCGACCACGATCTTCGCCTTGTCCTCCGCCGCCGCCAGCAGCGTGGCCAGGTGATCGGCCGCCCGGTCGAACGTCAAGCGGGTCACCAGCTCGTCGAACCCGTCGAACAGCAGCACGATCCGCCCCTGCCTGAGCAGGTAGCGGAACGCCTTCAGGTCGATGACCTCCTCGCCGTGGCTCGCCAGGTGGGCCGCCACCAGCGCGTCCACCGAGTGCGCCTTGTCCAGGGCGCGCAGCTCGATCAGGATCGGCGTCAGGTGCGGCAGCTCGGCCGGGATGCGCCGGGCCAGCTCGCGCAGCGCGAACGTCTTGCCGTGGCCGAAGTCGCCGAGCAGCAGCAGGAAGCGGCCGTGGTCGGTGGCCAGCAGCCGCATGAGCTCGTCGGTCAGGCCCTGCCTGATCTGGTTTCCCTGGCGGTCGAGCTCGCGGTAACGCTGGGGCACGTACAGGTCGGGCGGGTAGCGGCGGTCGGTCGTCAGCCTGGCCGTCTGCTCGGTGACGTAGCCGGTCAGGTCGAGCAGGCCCTGGAACTCGGTGAAGCTGCGCAGCCGCACCCCCTTGCGCATCAGGTCGTCGCGGAGCGCCCGGGAGGCGGGCGGCCCCTGATAGACCAGCTCGGCGGCCAGACCGGTGGCGTGCGCCTGCCGGACGAACCCGTCGGCGGCGCCGCCGGTCAGCTCGCCCACGTGGGCGCCGATCATGGTCTGGCGGACGAAACCGTCCTCGGGGTGGGTGACCACCAGATGCGAGTCGAACCTGCGGATCCTGGCCCGCTCGTGCCGGGCCTCGCAGACCTCGGCGATGCGGTCGAGCAGCAGCTCGACCGGGCTGGGCGCGCGCTCGTCCGGCTTGGGCGCGGGCGGCTCGGCCGACGGGCTCTCGCCGGTGAACGTGGCCCGCACGGCCCTCCACCGGTGCGGGGCCGGCTCGGGCTCGCCCGCGTCGGGCAGCCACGTGCGCAGGCCGTCAGGGGTGATCTCGACCACCTGGTGCCGCCCGGAGCGCGGCGCGGCGATCCTGCCCCCCTCCCCATCACTCGGCGCGTCGGCCGCACCCCCGTGGAAGAGCAGGTTGAGCCGGTGCGCGAGCAGCCGGTCGAAGGTCGGCGCGTCCCGCAGCTCGCCCGGCGGATGCCCGATCGCGCCCAGCCGCAGCCACGCGCCCTCCTCGTACGGCCGCAGCCGCTCGGCGAACCAGGCCGCCTGCGCCTCGCCGAGCATCGCGTACGCGTCGCGCTCCAGATGGCTCATCGCCATCGTCGAGTTGAGCCCCGCCACGACCACCTTCAGGTCGGGCACCTCGAAGAGCGTCCACGGCTGCCCGCCGTCGAACACCCGGTCGTCCAGCCCCTGGTAGACCTCGCCGAACAACCCCGCGAAATGCCGCCACTTGGGCCAGTAGGGAGGTTGCGGGCTCACGTCGTCGGCCTCGCAGGTCATGAAGTACGCGCTGGCCGCGGCCTTGGTCACGTCGCGCGGCCCGGGCAGCAGCACCAGCCGGTGCGGCTCCAGCCCGATCAGCAGCCGCAGGTCGGTCACGAACCGCGTCGCCTGCCCGAACTGCCCCAGGCTGCCGGACTCGGTCAGGTCGCCGCTGACCACCATGAGGTCCGGACGTGGCATGCCCCGGTCGTACATGGCGGTCAGATCCGCCCAGATCCGCGCCTGCATGTCCTCCGGCGTGAACGGCTCGCCGGGATCGGGCAGCGCCCTGCCGAACCTCGGGCCGCCGATGTGCAGCACGCTGATCGACTCGCGCCCCCGGTCGGACTTGGCCGCCGGGGGGAACTTCGGCGCCGTCACCGGCGTGCGCCGCGCCCTGGCCCGCTCGCCCGGCTCGGGCAGCGTCGGGGCGGGCGCCGCCACGATCGACCCGTCGGGGAACGCGGGCGCCGCCTCAGGCTTGGCCCGGCCCGCCATCGCCTCCCGAACCCTGCCCAGCAGCAGCGCCCTGGCCTGCCCCGGGTCGGTGACGCCCAGCAGGTCGACCCAGGTGATCGTGGACAGCAGGCCCTCGAGCCGGACGTCCTCCAGCCTGATCGTGACGAGCTTGTTGGAGGGGTTGTCGGGGTCGGCCCGCATCGCCGCCTGCCACTCCATCCGGCCGTAGCGGGAGGTCAGGTAGTTGCGCGAGAGCACCGCCACGACCAGCTGCGCCTCGCTGACGCCACGGTCCATGAAGTCGATGAAGTTGGTGCCCGGCACGAAGTCCCACGCCTGGATCATGGTCCGGTAGCCCGCCGCCTCGAGCTCCCATGCGATCCAGGTGGCCCAGGCCGTGTCGGCCGGAGAGTAGCTGACGAAGATCTCTGTGGGCCTGCCGTCACGCGCCATGAGCTCAGTATCCCCTGTGGGACAGGGGGTTTAAGCGACTGAACCAGCCAAGCCATAAGATCGACGGGTGTGGCGGCGTCTTGGCGTGCTCGACAGGATCAGGATCGGGCTGCTCGGTCTCGGTGTGGCGTTCGTGCCGACCGGGCTGCTGCCGTGGGAGGCGGCGGCTGAGAGCCTCGACGAGATCGGGCCGCTGCTGATCTTCCTGGTGGCGATCATCGTGCTGGCCGAGCTCACCAAGGAGGCTCAGGTCTTCGACGCCATCGCGGCGAGGATGGCGGTGCTCGGGCGCGGCAACTACGCCGCGCTCTTCTTTCTTTGCACTGCTTTCGCGTCATTTATCACGATATTTCTGAACTTGGACACGACGGCGGTCCTGCTCACCCCCGTCATGCTCGCCCTGGCCCCCAAGGCCCGCATCGCCGCGCTTCCCCTGGCCATGACCACGATCTGGCTGGCCAACACCGCGAGCCTGCTGCTGCCCGTCTCCAACCTGACCAACCTCCTGGGCATGGAGAAGATCGGCCTCGACGCCCAGGAGTTCGCCGCGCGCATGTGGGCGCCGCAGCTGGCCTCGATCGCGGTGACGATGGCGTTCCTGTGGGTGTTCTACTGGCGCCGCGGCGAGCGGCGCGACCTGCGCTACACGCCGCCGCTGCTGGAGCCGGTGGCCGACCGCGTGCTGTTCGGGGCCGCTTCGGCCGGCTGCCTGCTGTTCATCGCCCTGCTGCTGTTCGAGGCGCACGTGGCCGTCGCCGCCACGGCGGCGGCCGCGATCGTCGTGGCGGCCTTCCTGGTACGGGACCGCAAGCGCCTGACGTGGAGCCTGATCCCGTGGCAGCTCGTCGTCTTCGTCACGGGGCTGTTCCTCGTGGTGCCCACGCTCAGCAGGCACGGCCTGTCCGACCTTATGACCTGGCTGGTCGGCACGGAGGGCGACCCCTATCGCACGGCCGCCGTCGGGGCCGGGCTCGCCAACACGATCAACAACCTGCCCGCGTACAAGGCCGTCGAGACCGTCATCCCGGCCGGCGACACCAACCAGCTGTTCGCCTTGCTGGTCGGCGCCAACGTGGGGCCGGTCGTCACGCCGTGGGCGTCGCTGGCCACGCTGCTGTGGTTCGAGTCGTGCCGCCGCCACGACGTCAAGGTGCCGATGCGCCGCTTCCTGCTCACCGGCACGGGCCTGGCCGTTGTGGGTTTGCTCGCCACCGTGTGGGCGCTGGTGCAGTTCGGCTGAGCGGCCCCCGCGGCGTCGAGCCCCGCCGCCTCGTCTTCTGCGGACTTCTCCTCACGTGAGGAGGGCGAGGAGCCCGGGCATGGCCCGCGGGTGCGCGGCGACGAAGCTGCGGTCGTCGGGCGTGCCGTCGAAGCACTCCTCGAACGGGCCGCCGTCCAGCGCCCTGATCTCGATGCCCGCCTCCCTGGCCAGCAGCGCGCCCGCCGGCAGGTCCACCGCCTCGGCGCGGTAGCCCACGATGCCGTCGATGTCGCCGCGCGCCAGCATCGCCCACGACAGCAGCGGCGCCCACAGCTGCAGCAGCCTGCGCGCGTGGAGCTCCAGGGCCGTCTTCAGCGCACGCACCGCCGTGTCGTCCCTGGTCACGTCGTAGCCCTGGGTCCAGGCCAGCAGCGGCCCATGCGGTCTCGGCGCGTACGGGGGCGCCAGCCGTACCCCTGAGGACGACCCCGCCGGGGCGGACAGGGCGCCATGCCCGCGGATCGCCGACCACGTCTGCGCGGAGACCGGGTCGTGCACCACCCCGAGCACGGGACGCCCGCCCCGGCACAGCGCCACGCCCACCACGTAGGCGGGCAGGCCGATCGCCACGTTGTTGGTGCCGTCCAGCGGGTCGACCAGCCACGTCCACTCGCCGCCCGCGGCCCCGACCAGCCCCGACTCCTCGGCGATCACCGCGTGCGACGGGTACGCCGTCAGGATGCGCTCGAGCAGCAGCTTCTCCGAGGCCAGGTCGAGATCGGTCACCACGTCGCCGGCGTCCCCCTTGGCCCGGACGCCGACCGCGCCCCCGACCGCGCCCCGCATGCCCTCCAGGAGCAGCGCTCCCGCGGCCTCGGCGGCTTCGACGGCGACCGTGCGGGCGTGATCCAGGTCCATCGGGTGCCTCTCAGGTCAGGTGGGCCGTGATCAGGCGTACGGCCAGCTCGGTCTCGCGGGCGTCCAGCGGCTGCCTGGCCACGTGGTGCGGCCCGCCGTCCAGCGGGCCGAGCGACAGGTCGCGGCTGCCCGGGCGCCCCCGCCCGAGCGCGATCGTGGCCGCCTCGCCGCCCTCGGGCACGACGCTGCTGTGGAAGCGGCCGGCGGCCAGCGTGTACGTCTCGCCGGGACCGAACACCTCCACCAGTCCCGTGGCCTGCCGCACGGTGCGCCGGGTCGGCGAGATGCGGTCGCCGTCGGCCCCGCTGACCACCTCGAACACCCGGTGCGTGGCGTCCGTCCCGGTGTCGGCGACCACCACGTGCACGTTGCGCACCTGGCCGTAGAGCACGTGGCTCACCAGGTCCCAGCTGTGGCAGTGGATCTGCGAGGTGGTGCTCTCGGCGTGCGCGAGCGAGTCGGACCACAGGTGGATGCATACCCCTTCGCCGCCGTCGCGCTCCAGCGGCAGGCAGACGAATCCGAGCGGGTGGCGCACCGCGGTCAGGTGGCCGGCGGAGAGCGTCTCGAGGGCCCACGACCTGGCCTCACCCCCGAGCACCCGCTGGTGGACGCCGTGATGGCTCATGGCTCTCGCGGGTGAGCGGCCGGGCGCGGCTCACCGTACGGGTCCATGGCGCGTAACGCCTTGCGGGCGATGTCGACGACGTCGCGGCCGTTGTAGGACTTGGGCAGGGGCACCCCGATGCGTTCGAACAGCTCCTGCACCTCCTCGATGGTGGGCTCATCGCTGAGGGGCACCTTCTTGTACATCTCCAGCGGCACCCGCCGCGCCTGCTCGAAGCTGAGCCGCAGCTCGGTGTCGCAGTTTTCGTAGTAGAACGTGCCGGCCAGCGCGGTCATCGCCTTGTTGGGGTCTTCGACCGTCATGATGAGACGGGTGGCCGACAGGTCCCAGCGGAACGTGGTCATCGTCGACGACAGGCCCACCGCGATGTCGAGCAGGCCGTAGCGCTGGCGGTGCCAGAAGGCGGCCAGGATCGTCGCGTACGACTCCTTCCTGGCCCGGTCGGTCGTCCACGTCTCGCCGGTGCCGTCGGGAGCGTCGGACAGCGAGCGGCGGTAATGCGCGTACGTCTCGCACACCTCGAGGTTGGACGGGTCGATCACCTCGACCCTGACCGTGAGGTGGCGCTTGTCCCTGCGGGCGGCCGCGACGCACTCGGGCAGGGTCACCGCGCGCAGGTAGGTGCCGGTGCCGCCCTTGAAGCTCCACCTGGGGGTGTCCTTGCGCGCCTCCGCGTGGGACTGGGCGATCTCGTGCTTGCTGCCCAGCACCCTGACGAGCTGGAGGGAGTCGAGGGCCTTGCGGGTGCTGCCGACCAGCGTCTCGATCTCCTCCATGCGCGCCAGGCGCACGGGCAGCTCGGCCAGCGCGCCCGAGGTGATCGTCTCCTCGACCGGGGCCTGGCGGGCGCGGTCGCGCAGCAGCGCGGTGGCCACCAGCGCCATGATGACCAGCGTGGCGGCGTTGACCAGCTGCGTCTGCACCTCGGTCGGGACGATCTCGTTGGGCAGCACGCCCAGCACGCCGATCACGATCGCGAGCAGGAGGGCGATGGCGCCGTCGGCGTTCTGCGCCGCCCATGGGGCGACCCGCTTCACCGCCGCCACGAACCGTGCCATCGCCTCGCCCCGCCGTCCGACGATCATTGAGTCCCCGACGTCATGGTAACGACAGCGCCATGCGACTGCCAGGGCACGCAAAGGAGCGATCACCTACCCGCCGGCCGCCCCGCCGTCGATCGGCGGGGCGGCGGCCGGGATCAGAACCAGCCGCGGTGGCGGGCCATGGTCTCCAGCCCGCGCTGCAGCGCCGCGTCCGCCGAGTGGGGCGGGTCGTCGTAGCGCACGGTGAAACGGTTGTAGGCGTCGTGGCTCGAGGTCAGGAAGCCGCCCCGCTTGTCGGCCTCCAGGATGACGTCCATCTGCCGCGGCCCGGCGATGAACGTCAGCTCGAGCTCGTTGAAGTGGCGCCGCCACTGCCCGCCCGCGTAGTACTCGATCTCCTGGAAGAACGGCATCGTCGAGCCGTACAGCGTGCCGCGCTCCAGGTCGGCCTTCTTGAACTGGAAGCCCAGCCGGTCGAGCGCGCCGATCACGTGGTCCTGCGCCGGCAGCGGGCTGACGAACAGCGGGTCGAGGTCGCCCTTGTCGAGCGCGCCCGCCAGTGCCAGCTCCGTCTGGACGCCCAGCTTCATGCCGTGCAGCGGATGCCCGGCGATGGCGCTGATCGGCGTCTCCCACGGGATCGCGATCTCGAACGGCTGCTGGTGCTGCCCGCCCGCGGCCAGCTGGAACGTCCCCGCGACCTGCTGGCGCAGGAAGCTGTAGGTCGTCTTGTACTCGCTGTCGCCCGACTCGACCTCGACCACCGCGGTCAGGTTGATGTGGATGCCCTCGACCTTGTAGTCGGAGTTGCCGCCACGGAGGTGGACGACGCCGCGCAGGAGCTCGCCGGGGCGCACGCCGGTGTTGGTCAGCACCGTGTCGACTTCGACGCCCGCGCCGAACGCGGCCATTAACTTGCGGAACACCATGGGGTTCTCCTAAGCGGAAGGTGTGTGGCCGTTCAGCTGGCCGGTACCCGTGCCCGAGATGCGGGGGAGCAACTGGGCGAGGAGGAGGGTGGAGAGTGCGGAGTCCGACTGGCCCTGCTGGGTCCGTACGACCAGCGGCTGGGGGGCGTTCTCCGCGAGCTTGGCGCCCACGTCGAGGCGCCTGCGGGCCAGCTCGTACTGCAGCACGGCCCGGTTGTCCCGGTACGACTCGGCGAGGCGGCGCAGCGCCTTGGCCTCGTTCTCGGCGGCGGTCAGCTCGGCCCGGCCGCGCGCCTCGATCTCCCACGTCACCCGCTGCGCCTCGGTCTCCTGCTCCTCCAGCATGCGCGCCACGTCCTTGCGTGCCTTGTTGTGGGCGGCCTTGACCTCGACGACGCGGGCGTCACGGGTCTTCTTGGAGCGCTCGATCTCCATCAGCAGGGTGTCGATGCGGCGCTTGCGGGTCAGCTCCCACTCGCGCTCGTAGGCCGAGAGCTCCTTGGCCACCTTCTCGCGGGTGGCCAGGTGCTGCTGGTACTGGTCGGGCAGCTGGACGTCGGGGATGTTGGCGCCCGTGATGCGCACGCCGTACCTGCCGAGCTGGCGGTTGAGGGCGTCCTGCATGTCGCCGACGTCGGAGCCGCGCAGGTCGTACGCGCGCTCGGTGTTGACCCGGCGGCTGCGCTGCCTGATGGCGTCCTGCACCGCGCTGGAGAGCACCAGGTCGAAGTTGCCCGCGCCGATCGTGCGGACGAACGCGACCGGGTCCACGATGCGGAACTTGAGGAAGAACTCGATCGACTTCAGCGGCACGCTCTCGGCGGTCGGGCAGGCCACGATCGGCGCCGAGTACGGGATCTCGGTGGAGGTGTCGACGACCGCGTCCACCCGGTCCCACGGCAGCCAGAGGTAGTGGCGGCCCGGCGGGAGGGTGCCGGTGATGGCTCCCCAGCGGCTGCGCACGCCGGTGGTGCCCTCCTCGATCTCGATGATGGCCTTGCGCCACATCGTGACCAGCGCCACGACCAGGAAGAAGAGCGCGGCCAGCGCGGGGATCAGGGTGAGTTCGGTCAGGACGGCCATGCCGGCGAAGTACAGCGCCAGGAACACCAGCGCCATCCACGCGAAGCCGCGCCGGTCCTTGGGGATCACGACAGGCACGAGCTGGCCCTGCTCGCCGCCGCGCAGCAGCTGGCGGATGTCGCCCCAGGAGGCCAGCGATTCCTTGATCTTGGAGAACTCGCGGGTCATGTCAGATCTCCCCCTTGCCGGGCAGCAGGCGTTCGACGGTGCGCTCCAGCTCCTCGTCGGGCTTCGGCGGGGCCTGGGGCTCGGTCACGTCGGCGGCGGCCTTCTTGAGCAGGGCGGCGATCTCGGCCTCACGGCTCTGCACACGCGCGCCGATCTCGTCGAGCCTGGAGCGGATCGCGGCCATGTCCTCGGCGGAGAACAGCGCCGCGTCCTTGCCGCCCACGAGCTGCTGGGCCAGGGCCAGGAAGTCGATGTCGGTCTCCTCGCCCACCTGCACCACCTGCGGCAGCCTGGTGGCGACCGACTCGAGCTTGTTCAGCAGGTCCTGCTGGAAGCGGTAGTCGAGGATCTCGGGCGCCTCCGCGGCCGACAGCGCCCGGATGTCCAGCGCCTGCGCCTCCAGGAGTGCGGCGTTGGCGTTGGCCGTGGACTCGGCCTCGACCAGGCGCTGCCTGGCCTGGGCCGTGGCCTGGTGGCTGGCGCGTTCGAGCGCGGTGTCCATGCGGGCCTGGTAACCGGCGATCTCCGCCTGGATGGCGCTCAGCGTCTCCTGGAGGCCGGCCAGCTCCTTGACCAGGTCGCCCTCGTTCTGCTCCTTGCGCAGCTGGAGCTCGTACTCGTAGGTGTAGGCCTCCTTGGCGACGCGGACCATCTCGGGGGCGGCCAGGTCCATCCGGTATTCCTGGCTGGACGGCTCGGCGTGCGTGATGTTCACGTCGGTGAGCCGTACGGCGGGCAGGAACTGCTGGTTGAGGCTCTCCAGCATGCCCAGCGTGCTCTCGCCCACCAGGTCGTAGATCTCCTCGGCCCGCTGGGCGTAGATGAGGGAACGCGTGACCTCGCTGATGGCGTTCTGGAGCTTGGACTGGAAGCCGCTGACCGAGCCGAGCACGAAGATGAACTCCGCCGGGTTCTCGATCCTGAACTGCAGGAACAGGTCCACGCTCGCCTTGACGCCCTGCTGGGTAGGCGCCTCGCTGATCGGCGCGTTGAACGGGTACTCGCGCGTGGTGTTGACGATGTAGCTGACCCGCTTCCACGGGTTGAACAGCGTCACCCGGCCCGGGTCCGCGATGTGCACCAGCTTGCCGAACTGCGTGATCAGCGCCTTGCAGCCCTCGGGCACCATCACCACGCTGCGCCGCCACCACAGGAACCCGGCCGCCAGGACCAGCACCACCCAGTAGTGGGGACCGAAGAACAGCTCGGTGTTCGGGATGACGTTGCCGAGCGCGCCGATCAGTCCCAGCACCACCAGGATGCCCAGCGGCACGACCACCTTCGCCGTGCTGCCCTTGGGGATCACCACCGGCGAGATGACGTGCATGCCGTTCTCGGCGAAGCTGCGGTTGACGATCTCGCCGGCCTCGTTCAGCGACGCCGACTTGGCCTCGATGAGAGTGCCGACGGACGCGCCGCCGTCACGCGCCGCGGCGAAGTCGTGCGGGTTGAGCGCGAAGCCGCGGGCCTGGCCCGCCAGTTGCCCGGCCTGGTCCACGACCTGGCCCACTGCCTGCCCCATCGCCTGCCGTACGTCACCCCCTTGGGCAACCGCTTGGGCTATGCCCTGCCCCGCTTGGATCATTGCCTCTCTGGGTCGTGACATCGAACCTTCCTTTTCCGCTACAGGCGAATCCGACCGTATCGGGTGTGACTTACTGTTCGCTTGCAATGCCACATCGCGGCACGCATTCGGGGCTGCTGACTCACATGGCCGCTACTGCGGAGATCGGCGGCTCCGTGGCGGCTGGTGGAGACCACGCTCGTGCTGTATGAGGTGACTCTGGTTGCCTACGGATTCGCTGGGCATGCACGTGCGTAAGGGGTCGGCCCTCGTCCGGCAATACCGCTGTCACGTCAGGGCAGCTTGCCGATCATGGCTCAGCCGGGCGGGCTGTATATGAGCTTGCTGGCGCGTATCGCGCATATGTTCTACCAGAAGAGTCAACTCTTGGTATCGTTGCGACCACGCAACGTGAAACCCAGGAAGGTTGCGTGCCAGTCATGCCAGCGTGCCCGTTTGCCCCCCATCCAGCTGTACAGACCGCTCGTGCCGGTGGGGCGGCCACGGACCGTGCCGGCATCGCGCCGGAGGTCCTCCAGCATGACTGAGCTGCGCGCGATCGCCCCTGCATTCGTGGTGCCTGGCCCGTCTGGTGTCGCCGTCCGCGATCGGCTCAAGCACCTCACACCTGAGGATGACGAGGCGTTGCGCCTGGTGGGCGTGCATCTGGGCGCGTTGGCCTCCGCCGACCTGAAAGCCCGGTGCGCCGATGGGCTGGGGCACTGCGCTGCCACGTGGGCGGCGCGTAAGCGTGAGCTGACCGTGCAGTCGTCGGCGCGCTGGGCGGGAGCCGTCACCAAGGCGTCACATGATCAGTGGGCGCAGGCCCGCCGCGGCCAGGCCGACCATATCCGCGGCCTCCAGGCTGCCATCGCCACGATCACGCGCCGGCTGTCGCTGCCCGTTGGAAAGAAGGGCACCGGCAAGGAGCCGGGCGGTTACCGCTCCCGGCTGGAGTGGTTCGCTAAGTCCCGCCGCCTGGGCGTGCTGCGCGACCGGCTGAAGCGTCTGCGGGCCGATCATCGAGCCGGGCGGGTCCGTGTGGTGCGGGGCGGCAAACGACTCGCCCGCGCCCGGCACCAACTGGACGCCACCGGGCTCACCCAGGACGGATGGCGGCAGCGGTGGGAGGCCGCACGCTGGTTCCTGGCCGCCGACGGCGAGTCCGGCAAACGCTACGGCAACGAGACCATCCGCATCACCCCCGACGGCCAAGTGTCGATCAAGCTGCCCGTCCCGCTGGCGCACCTGGCCAACGCGCCACACGGCCGCTACGTGCTGGCCTGCCGGGTGGCCTTCGCCCACCGGGGCGCTGAATGGGCCGATCGGGTCGAGGCCAACCGGGCCGTGGCCTACCGCATCCATCTGGACACCGCGCGCGGACGCTGGTACATCACCGCCTCCTGGCAGACTCCTCCAGTCCCAGCCGTGCCGATGTCCGCCGCGCTCGCGCACGGGGTGATCGGGGTGGACGCCAACGCCGACCACCTGGCCGCCTGGCGCCTCGATGTCCACGGCAACCCGATCGGCAACCCCCGCCGCTTCGCCTACGACCTGTCCGGCACCGCCGAGCACCGTGACGCGCAGGTCCGCCACGCCCTGACCCGGCTGCTGCACTGGGCGCGCACCTGCGGGGTGAAGGCCATCGCCATCGAAGACCTCGACTTTCAGGCGGAAAAGAGCCGCGAGAAGCACGGCCGCCGCAAACGCTTCCGCCAATTGATCTCCGGCATGCCCACCAGCAAGCTGCGCGCCCGGCTCACCTCGATGGCCGACCAGAGCGGGATCGCGATCATCGCCGTCGACCCGGCCTACACCTCCAAGTGGGGCGCCCAGCACTGGCAAAAGCCCCTCACCACCACCAAACGTACGACCACCCGCCACGACGCAGCCGCCGTGGCGATCGGCAGACGCGCCCAAGGGCACCCGATCCGGCGACGGACGGCACCGCCCCCTGCCCACCAGAGCGATGAGCAGGGGCATCGGACCATCCAGGCCGCAACGCAAGCCCACGGGCGTGAGGGACCCCGCCCCCGCATCCCCGGACCACGGACACGATCCGTGCCGCCCGGACACGGCGCGAACGCGGGCGACCAGAACGCTCAACACCGTTCGGAGCATTCGGCCGAGCATGCGCAACTCATGCTCAGTCCTTAGGAACGGTGCACTACCAGACCGTCCCCGAGCCTTTACGTGGCGTTGAAGATTGCCGAATACTCCTAGGTGCCCGTCGAGGTGGTCTTCTCCACGACCCCCTTCCCCCGGATAGGGGAGCGGTCCGCCTGACGAAGCGAGTGTTTCCCGGCCGGTGGGCGGGGTGGCGTTTCTGTCGGTGGAGCGGCCTACAGTGGCAACATGCGACCGGTCACAGATTTGCAGCGGAAGGTGGCGCCGTTCGAGGTCGTCACCGAGATGACTCCCTCTGGCGACCAGCCGACGGCCATCGCCGAGCTGGAGCGCCGCGTCAAGGCCGGGGAGAAGGACAGCGTGCTGCTGGGCGCCACCGGCACCGGCAAGACGGCCAGCATCGCCTGGCTGATCGAGCGGCTGCAGCGGCCCGCGCTGGTCATGCAGCCCAACAAGACGCTCGCCGCGCAGTTCGCCAACGAGCTGCGGGAGATGCTGCCCAACAACGCGGTCGAATATTTCGTTTCTTATTACGATTATTACCAGCCTGAGGCATACGTTCCGCAGAGCGACACATACATCGAGAAGGACTCCTCGATCAACGACGAGGTCGAGCGGCTGCGCCACTCGGCCACCAACTCGCTGCTCACCCGCCGCGACACCATCGTGGTCGCCTCCGTGTCGTGCATCTACGGCCTGGGCACGCCGCAGGAATACGTCGACCGCATGGCCAGGCTGCGCGTCGGCATGGACGTCGACCGCGACCAGCTGCTGCGCCGCCTGGTCGACATGCAGTACACGCGTAACGACCTGGCCTTCACGCGGGGCACGTTCCGGGTGCGGGGCGACACGATCGAGATCATCCCGAAGTACGAAGAGCTGGCCGTGCGCATCGAGATGTTCGGCGACGAGATCGAGAAGCTCTCGACCATGCACCCGCTGACCGGCGAGGTCATCACGGAGGACGAAGAGCTCTACATCTTCCCCGCCTCCCACTACGTCGCGGGCGAGCAGCGCATGGCCGCCGCCGTGGCGGGCATCGAGGCGGAGCTGGCCGAGCGGCTGGAGGAGCTGGAGCGCCAGGGCAAGCTGCTGGAGGCGCAGCGGCTGCGGATGCGCACGACGTACGACATCGAGATGATGCGGCAGATCGGCACCTGCTCCGGCATCGAAAACTACTCGCGCCACATGGACGGGCGCGAGCCCGGCAGCGCGCCCAACACGCTGCTCGACTACTTCCCCGAGGACTTCATCCTGGTCCTCGACGAGTCCCACCAGACCGTGCCGCAGATCGGCGCGATGTACGAAGGCGACGCCTCGCGCAAGCGCACGCTGGTCGAGCACGGGTTCCGGCTGCCGTCGGCGCTCGACAACCGGCCGCTGAAGTGGGAGGAGTTCCTGGAGCGCATCGGCCAGACCGTCTACCTGTCGGCCACGCCGGGGTCCTATGAGCTGGGGCGGGTCAAGGGCGATGTCGTCGAGCAGGTCATCCGCCCGACCGGCCTGGTCGACCCCGAGATCGTCGTCAAGCCGACCAAGGGGCAGATCGACGACCTGGTCCACGAGATCCGCGACCGGGCCGAGCGCGACGAGCGCGTGCTGGTCACGACGCTGACGAAGAAGATGGCCGAAGACCTCACCGACTACCTGCTGGAGCTCGGCATCCGCGTGCGCTACCTGCACAGCGAGGTCGACACGCTGCGCCGCATCGAGCTGCTGCGGGAGCTGCGCACGGGCGAGTTCGACGTGCTCGTCGGCATCAACCTGCTGCGCGAGGGCCTCGACCTGCCCGAGGTGTCGCTGGTGGCCATCCTCGACGCCGACAAGGAGGGCTTCCTGCGCTCGGAGACGTCGCTGATCCAGACCATCGGCCGCGCCGCCCGTAACGTGTCCGGCCAGGTCCACATGTACGCCGACAAGGTCACGCCGTCGATGGAGCGGGCGATCGACGAGACCAACCGGCGGCGGGCCAAGCAGATCGCCTTCAACGAGGCCAACGGCATCGACCCGCAGCCGCTGCGCAAGAAGATCGCCGACATCCTCGACTCGCTGCAGCGTGAGGACGCCGACACCGACCGCCTGCTCGGCGGCGGCCGGCAGCAGTCGCGCGGCAAGGCCCCGGTGCCCGGCTTCGGGGCGCGGCAGGCCGGCCAGCACGCCAAGGCGATCGCGGGCGAGATGCCGCGGGCGCAGATGGAGTCCCTGATCGAGTCGCTGACCGAGCAGATGCACCAGTCGGCGGCCGATCTGCAGTTCGAGGTGGCGGCCCGGTTGCGCGACGAGATCAAGGAGCTCAAGCGCGAGCTGCGCGACATGCGCGAGGCCGGGGTCAAGTGACGCCAGGCGCGTGACGCGCGGAGGCGCCGCTCATTCGCTTGGCTCGTGACTTCGGGGGCGGGCCCCGGCTTCGTGCCGCCGAGCGGCACCCGGCTCGTCGCGTCGCGTGCTCGGCACGTGCGGGACACTGCTCGCCCGCCGGGACGCGAGGGGCGCCGCACCGCTTCGTCCGGACGCATGAGGCGGCGCGCCGCACCGCTTCGTCCGGACGCATGAGGCGCGCCGCCGCCGTCGGACCCGCGGTTGCCCGGCCGGGTGCACGCGGCGGCTTCGGCAGGCTCGCGATCAGGAGGCCAGTCCGGCCTCCTTGCGGAGGAGGGCGGCGAGGGAGTCCGGGTCGGCGTCCGGTACGCCCTTGGCGGCGAACCAGGTGGCGACGTTGTGCGCGTCCCGGTCGAGGAAGGACGGGCCGGTCGGGTGCGCGATCACGTCCACGATCTGCGGCAGGTCGATGATCACCAGCCTGCCGTCGTGGACCAGCAGGTTGTACGGCGACAGGTCGCCATGGGCCAGCCCCTCCCTGGCCAGCGTGAGCATGGCCGTCACGAGCTGCTCCCACAGATCGTCCAGATCGTCGGACACATGCGCCAGCCGCGGCGCCGCGTACCCGTCCTCCGTCCCGATGAACTCCTGCAGGATCTCCGTCCCCACGATCTGCACCGGGTACGGGACGGGGACCCCAAGCTCCCACAGCCGGCACAGCGCCGAGAACTCGGCGACCGCCCACTGGGCGGCGATCACCTGCTTGCCGAACGCCGTGCGGTTGGCCATGGCCCGGTTCATGCGGCTCTCGCGGGTCCTGCGGCCCTCCAGGTAGCCGGAGTCGCGGTGGAAGAGCCGGTGGTCGGAGGAACGGTAGCGCTTGGCGGCCAGCAGGCAGACCCGGTCCGTGCCCGGCACGCCGCGGGAGATCAGGTGGACGTCGGCTTCCTTGCCGGTCTTGAGCACGCCGTACTCGGTGTCGACGGCGGCCAGCTCGGTGACCAGCCAGTCGGGGTACGGCTTGGGCCCCTTCTCGGTCGGTGTGCTCTGGTCCCAGGTGGACCAGCGGTCACCCTCGGGCGGCCCGTCGTCGGTCTCGGGAGTGCTCTCCAGCCATTCGATGTCATCGGCGTCGAGAGCGTGCTTGCCACGGGTACGGTGCTGCGAGTGCTTCGGCACGGTGGGATTGCTCCAGGTGTGAGGCCCACCGGCGCGCCGATCAGATCAGTGGCGGACACCCGGTGGGAAGGTTTGAGGACGCGGAAAACGGCACGCGAACAGTCGTCATCACGGTCTCACTCTCCCTTCGCACAAAGCTCAGCGATCAACGCGCCCGAGTATGCCGGGCCGGGCGAGCGGCTCGCAACCCATTAATGGCGCACGCACAAACGCGGTGCGCGGCCGGCTTGCCACGTGCGGGCATGCGCCGCTGCCCCGAAAGCGGTCACGGGGAGCCCGCCGGAGCCACTACCGCGAATGAGGCGAGGCCTAGCGTGGTGGCCACTCCAGATGGAGGTCGATGTCGACCTCGAATCCGATGTCGGTCCGCAGGCGCTTGCGATGAATCCCGGTGGGGACATAGGTCATGACGGCTTGGTGGTGCGATCCCTTTCCAGCGAGTCCTCTGACGCCACTTCCACCACAAGATGGACGTCTGCTGGACTGACGGAGGTGGTGGCCAGCGTGAACGCAGACCTGTTCACCACGAGGACATCGGCCTCCGGACGCTGGCGTGCGCCCAGCGTCACCGTCATCCCCCGAAGGGCCATCAAGCCCTTGGGCGGGTGGAGATGCCGCTCGAACAGCCGAACGGCGACCATCGTCGTGCCTCCCCTCGACCGGCTCACGTAGTGGATCACTGCTGCCACAGTGAGTAGCCGTCAGGAGAGGTCTTTGCGTTCCTCCATCGAGCGGCGGTAGAGCTCGTCGATCTGGTCCAGCGGGTCGGGCGCGTGGCGGCGGGCCTCGATCTCCAGGTCGGTGCGGGAGTTGAGGTCGGCGATGCCCGTGGCCGTGTGCCGGACCTGGTCGCCCAGGAGGTCGGCGCGGATGCGGGCGCACATGGCCGTCAGCTTGGCCTGGTGCTCCCTGAGCCGGTCGAGTGTGGCGTGGTCGACGTACGGCGACACGCGGCGCTGCTGGGCGTACATGCCGAGCTGCCCGTCGTGGACGTCCGCCTGCGCCGACAGGTCGGCCAAGAGGCGGGGCAGGTCGCCGAGGCCCCAGCCCTGGCTCTGGGCCTGGTCGACGGCCTGGCGGGTCAGGGACACCTCGCGGCGCAGGTCGAGCCGGAGGCGCTCGACCTCGGCGGCGTCGCCCGTGCCCATGGCGTTGACGTGCGTGGTGAGCCGTGTCGTGGCCTGCTTGGCCTTGGACGCCGCCTTCCTGCCCAGCTTGACCAGGAAGTAGATGCCCACGCCTCCCAGCAGCAGGACGAACGCCAGGATCACCAGTAGGACGACGAGCAACTCGCTGATCTCCGTCACCCCCTGTCGGTGTTGATGAATTGAAGGATAGTGCGCCGAGGCGGGTCCGGCGCAGCCTGCTACCAAGCAAGCACTTGATCAGATGGGTGGGGCTGTGCTTCAGTGCTGGCAGGAGGGCGACGTGCTCAGTGGCAAAGTTGTGATCATCACGGGTGGCGCCAGGGGGATGGGGGCGGCCACCGCGCGGCGCTGCGTCGCGGCCGGGGCACAGGTTGTCATTACCGATGTGCTGGTGGAGGAGGGTACGGCCACCGCCAAGGAACTGGGCGCCCGGTTCATGGCCCATGACGTGACGGATCAGGGCCAGTGGACGGGCGTGGTCGCCGACACCGTGGCGGCGTACGGGCGGCTGGACGGGCTGGTGAACAACGCGGGCATCGCCCTCACCCAGACGATCGAGCACCAGTCGCCGGCGGAGTTCGAGCGCGTGCTCCAGGTGAACCTGGTGGGCGTCTTCCTGGGCCTCAAATCGGTGGTCAAGGCCATGCGCGAGTCCGGCGGCGGCGCCGTCGTGAACCTGTCGTCGGTCGCGGGCCTCACGGCCCTCCCCGGTACGGCCGGTTATGGCGCGTCCAAGTGGGGCGTGCGCGGGCTCACCAAGATCGCAGCCCTGGAGTTCGGCAAGGACCGCATCCGGGTCAACTCCGTGCATCCCGGGATGATCGTCACCCCGATGACGCAGCCGCTCGGGGCCGTGTCGGGAGAGGGCACCTTCCCGCTCGCCGCCGCCGGGCGGTGGGGCGAGCCGGAGGAGGTGGCGGAGGCGATCGTGTTCCTGCTGTCGGACGCGGCCTCGTACGTGTCGGGTGCGGAGCTGGCCGTGGACGGCGGGTGGACGGCCGGCGAGGGCGCGCTGATGTCCTGGGCGCAGGGTGGGGGGCGGTAGATGCCGTACGCGGACGTAGGCGGAGATATCCGGCTCTTCTACACCGACGACGGGGACGGGCCGCCACTGCTGCTCGTCCACGGGTGGGGCGCCGACTCCCACCAGTGGTCCTGGCACATCGACGCGCTGGCCGCCGCTCACCGGGTGGTCGCCGTCGACCTGCGCGGGCACGGCTACTCATCCGTCCCCGAGGACGGCAACACCCCGCGCATGATGGCCGAGGACCTGCGGGTTCTCCTGGAGGGCCTCGGCATCCCCCAAGTGATCGCCGTCGGGCACTCGATGGGCGCCCAGGTGGTGTCCATCCTCGCCGTCGAGCACCCCGAACTGGTGCGCGCGCTCGTCGCCGTCGACCCCGGCTACGGCATGACGGACGAGATCGCCCAGAGGTTCCCCAGGATGGTCGCGGGCCTGCGCGGTGAGCACGCCCACGCCGTCGCCGAGCGGATCGACGAGTGGTGCACGAACGCCGGCACGCCCCCGGTACTCAGGCGCTGGCACAAGCGCAGGCTGTACGGCATGCCGCCGCACGTGCTGGCCCAGGCGTTCGAGGCCATGTTCACGGCCCGTGACGCCATCGGCCTGCGCCCGGCCAGCGACGGCTACCTGGTGCGCAGGCAGTGCCCTGTGCTGTCGATCTGGTCGGACCAGGAACGGGCGAGCTGGGAGTCGGGCCTGCTCAAGGACCCCGCGTCCAAGGTCGTGTGCTGGGAGGGCGCCAGCCACCGGCTGCACGAGGAGCGCCCGGAGGAGTTCGTCGGCCTGGTGGAGGAGTGGCTGCGCGCTCAGATCTGACCGCGCCCGCAGAAGGGCGGCGCACGCTCAGATCTGACCGCGCGCCGCCCTTCTGCGGGCGCGGAATCGGCGTACCCGCCTGATCAGCCACCACGCCAGCACGGCGAGCACGAGCAGCGCGACGATCACGAGCACGGGGGCGAAGACGGCGACCACGCTCATGCCCAGCGAGCCCGCGTCCTCCATCGTGCTCACCACCGGGGCGCCCACGCCCGCCGTCCCGACGTTGATCATCGGACGGGCGACGGCCTTGATCGCGTGTACGGCCAGCGCCATCACGATGCCCAGCAGCCAGCTGGCCCACGGGTGCTCGGCCATCCAGGTGGAGTTGTCCAGTTCGGCCGCCGCGCTCGTGGCCGAGAAGACCACGCCGCCCGACGCCGGGCGCACCACGGTCTGGATGGTGTCGTTGATGCTGTCCACGGCGGGCACCTTGTCCAGGACGAACTCGGCCGCCAGCAGGACGGCGATCACCGCGAGCACGCCCCAGTTGGAGAGCCAGGAGTAGCCGTCGGGGAGCTTCACGGCGTCGGTGAAATTGGCCAGGACGCCCACGACCAGGAGCGGGATGTAGGCGTTCAGTCCGGCGGCCGTGGACAGCCCCAGGCCCGTCAGTGCGGCGATCATGCCTCTAGTCTGCCCGCGCCGCCTCGTCCATGATGTCCGTAAGGCCGGATCCGGTGAACTCGGCCACCGCCCGCTCGTACTTCTCCATGCCCCACGACCAGAAGTCGAAGTCGATGGTCTCGTTCGAGCCGTCCTGGATGGAGGCCCAGAGCGTCCAGCCGTACTTGGACATGAGGCCGAGCAGGCGGGCGCGGGCGATCTTGTGGCGGAGGCGGCGGCCGTAGTACGCGGTGACGAGCTCCTCCAGGTGGCCGGGCGGCAGGTCGGACTCGCTCCAGATGTTGCCGAGCTCGAAGCAGGGGTCGTTGTTGCCCGCGTACTCGTAGTCGATCAGCCAGAGGCGGCGGCCGTCGTCGAGGATGTTGCCGGGCAGGAGGTCGTTGTTGCACGGCACGGTGCCTTCTGCCCGTATTTCCAGACATTTCCGGATCCGGTCAACAGCGGGCATGAAATCGAGATATTTCGCAGGAAGTCGGTAACCGCGGCCCAACACGATCCCCAGGTAACGCCGCTGGACGTCGAACATGTCGAAGTCCCGTACGAACCGCGGCCCGGCATGCAGGCGACGGCACGCCTCCGCCACCCTGGGCAGGTTCGCCGGGTCGCGGAGATCGGCCTCCGTGAACGTCCGCCCCGGCAGGAACCCCACCACTAGCACCCCCAGGTCAGGCAGGTACGCGTGCACCGGCGCCCCCACCCCGGCCGCCTCGGCGGCCAGCGAGCAGGCGTGCTCGGCGTCCCTGTCGATCCCCAGCAGCGAGCCGTCGCCGGCCCACACGCGCGCCACGTACACGCCGCGGGGGGTCGTGACCTTGTAGTTGCGGTTCGTCAGCCCACCGGGCAGCTCCTCGACGGAACGCGGCACGCCGGAGAGCAAGGGGATGCGGTCGAGCACCTCGGGCAGGGCCATGCTCGATGCTAGGACGTGCGACGCTAAACGGTCTAGACCTTTTATGGCCGGAGGGCTAGCCTCGCCCCATGAGCGACTCGGCCCGCATCGTGATCATCGGCGGCGGAGTGGGCGGCGCGTCCGTCGCCTACCACCTCACCCAACTCGGCGAACGCGACGTCGTCCTGCTGGAGCGGGACGAGCTCACCAGCGGCTCCACCTTCCACTCGGCGGGCCTGGTCGGCCAGCTGCGCGCCGACCCCACGCTGATCAGGATGAACCAGTACTCCGTCGAGCTCTACCGCACGCTCGACGCCGGGTGGACGGAGTGCGGCGGCATCAAGCTGGCCGCCACGCCCGAGCGCATGGCGGAGATCCGCCGGCAGATCGGCTGGGCGCGGACGTTCGGGCTGCCGCTGGAGGAGATCTCGGTGGCCGAGGCGGTCGAGCTGTTCCCCCTCATGGATCCCGAAGGGGTCGTGGGCGCCGCGTACCTGCCCACCGACGGGCAGATCGACCCGTCGCAGCTCTGTTACGCGCTCGCCCAGGGGGCCCGTGAGGGCGGCGCGGTGATCCGCACCCACACCAGGGTGCTCGGCATCAGGACGGCGAACGGCCGCGTCACCGGTGTGCGCACCGACCAGGGGGACATCGACTGCGAGATCGTGGTGAACTGCGGCGGCATGTTCGCCGCCGAGATCGGCCGCATGGCCGGGGTGCGGATCCCGATCGTGCCCATGTCGCACCAGTACGTGGTGACCGACGCCTGCCACGACCACACGGGGCTGCCCACGCTGCGCGACCCCGACCTGCTCGTCTACTACCGGCAGGAGGTGCAGGGCCTGGTCATGGGCGGGTACGAGCGCACCTGCGCCCCCTGGACGGCCGGGCTGAACGCCTACGACGCCGTCCCCGCCGACTTCAACGGCCGCCTCCTGTCCGAAGACTGGCCAAGATTCGAGGAAATTTCCGATAATTCGCGGATTCGTGTGCCGGTGATGGCCGACGTCGGCATCCGCAAGCTGATCAACGGCCCGGAGGCGTTCACCCCCGACAACGAGTTCTGCCTCGGGGAGACGGAGGTCGGCGGGTTCTTCGTCGCGGCCGGGTTCTGCGCGCACGGCATCGCGGGCGCGGGCGGCATCGGCAAGGTGATGGCCGAGTGGATCGTCGAGGGCGAGCCGAGCATGGACGTCCGGCACATGGACATCCGCCGCTTCGGCCGCCAGTACCGCTCGCCGTCGTACACGATCAAGCGGGCAATCGAGAACTACGAGACGTACTACGACATCCGCTACCCCGGCCACGAGCGGTCGGCGGGCCGCCCCTTGCGGGTCTCGCCCGTGTACGGCTGGCACGCCGCCCACGGCGCCGTCTTCGGCGAGAAGGCCGGGTGGGAGCGGGTCAACCACTACCGCTCGAACCTCTCCGACGAGGACGAGCGCCCGGAAGGGTGGGCCGGGCGGCTTTGGTCGCCCGCCATCGGGGTCGAGCACCGGGCCACCCGCACCACGGCGGGGCTGTTCGACGAGAGCTCGTTCGCCAAGATCGAGGTCACCGGGCCGGACGCGGCCGAGCTACTGGAGTGGGTGTGCGACAACCGGGTCGCCCGCGAGATCGGCGCCGTCACCTACACCCAGGCGCTCAACCGGCGCGGCGGCATCGAGTGCGACTTCACCGTCACCAGGCGCGGGGCGGAGGAGTTCCTGATCGTCACCGGCACCGCGTCCGGCTCGCACGACCTGGGCTGGTTGCGCAAGCAGGCCGCGCTCACCGGCTCGGCGGCCAGGATCGCGGACGTCACCGGCCAGCACGCGTGCTTCGCCCTGTGGGGGCCACGCGCGCCCGAGATCATCGCGGGGCTCACCCCGGACCCGATGGACTTCCCGTTCATGTCTTCGCGCGAGATCACGGTGGGCGACGTGCCGGTGCTGGCGCTGCGGGTCACGTTCGTGGGCGAGACGGGCTGGGAGCTGTACTGCTCCAGCGAGTACGGACTGGCGTTGTGGCAGGCCCTGTGGGCCGCGGGGGAGCCGTACGGGCTGGTGGCGGGCGGCTATCGGGCCATCGACAGCCTCCGGCTGGAGAAGGGGTACCGGGTGTGGGGCGCCGACATCGGGCCCGAGACGACGCCGTACGAGGCGGGGCTCGGGTTCTGCGTCAAGCTGGACAAGGACTTCCTCGGCCGGGACGCGCTGGACCCGGCGCCGGGGCGGCGGCTGCGGTGCGTGACGCTGGCCGATCCGAGGGCCGTCGCGCTCGGCAACGAGCCTGTACGGCTGGACGGGCACGTCGTGGCCCGGGTCACCTCCGGCGGGTACGGCTACTCGGCCAAGGAGTCCATCGCCTACGCCTACCTGCCGGCCGGGCCAGGAGCCCGGGTGGAGATCGAGGTCGAGGGCGTCTGGGTGCCGGGCGTCGTGGTCAGGACCCCTCTGGTGCCGTGACCCCGCTGCGTACCGAGATGCGGACCCGGTCGGGACGGAACAGGTCGCGGGCGAACTCCACCGGCGTGCCGTCCCCCGCGTACGCCGTCCGCTCGATCAGCATGAGCGGCGCGCCCGGCGCGATGCCCAGCTCGGCGGCCTCCGCCGGGCGGGCGATCACCGGGTCGAGCTGCTCGACCGCCGTACGCGGCTCCAGGTCGTAGCGCGCGGCCAGCAGGGCGTAGAGGGAGCCGGTGAGGTCCTGGTCGAGGAAGCCCGCGAGGGGCGGGAAGTAGGAGCGCTCGAGCGCCACGGGCGAGCGCCCGGCCGATCGCACCCTGGCCACCTCGTGCACCGGCGAACCCGCCTCGACCTCCAGCGCCACGGCCACCGCCCGCGGCGCGGGCACCGTCGCGGCCGTCAGGATCCGCGCCTCGGCCCGCAGGTGGGCCCGCCGCATCTGCTCCGTGAACCCGGCCAGCCCGGTCAGGTCGCACTCGATGCGCGGCTCGGCCACGAACGCGCCGCCCGACCTGCCCGGCACCCTGATCAGCACGCCGTCGCGCTCCAGCGTGGACAGCGCCTGCCTGAGCGTCATCCTGCTCACGCCGAGCCGCCCGGCCAGCTCCCGCTCGCCGGGCAGCCGGTCGCCCGGCGCCAGCTCGCCGCTGGAGATCGACTCCAGCAGCCACCGCTCGATCTGCACATGCGCCGGAACGCCGATGCCACGCTCCAGCTCAGGCGGTGTCCCGACCACAGGCGCATCTTGACACGGCCGCGGTCCCTTACGCCAAACCGCCGGCCCGTCCATGGGCGCCCGCCGGTGGTCAGCCCTTGATCGCGCCCTGGGTGATGCCACTGACGAAGCTGCGCTGGAAGACGAGGTACACGGCGACGATCGGCGCGATGACGATCAGGCAGGCCGCCGCCAGCAACGGGATGTCCGTCGTGTACTGGCCGACGAAAAGCCCCAGGCCGCTCGGCGCGGTGCGCCGGTCCGGGTCCTGCATCATCACCAGGACCAGCATGAACTGGTTCCATGACCACATGAAGTACAGGACCGACAGCGTGGTGAGCGCCGGCCAGGAGATGGGCAGCAGCACCCGGGCCAGCACGACGAGATCCCTGGCGCCGTCGATGCGCGCCGCCTCGACGAGCTCCTCGGGCACGTTCGAGAAGTGGGTCTGCATCCAGTAGACCCCGAACGGCATGAACAAGGCCGCCTCGGCCAGGATGATGCCGCTGTAGCTGTTGGTGAGGCCGACTTCGCGCAGGTTGAAGTAGAGCGCCACCACGATGAGCTCGATCGGCAGCGTGAGCCCCATCACGAACCCGAACGACAGCGTCCGGTGGCCCCACACCTTGAGGATCGCCAGCCCGTACCCGGCGAGAGTGGCCAGCACCACCGAGAGCGGCACCACGAAGGCCGCGATCAGCAGGCTCGAGCGCATGAGGGCGGTCATGTTGCCCCGCTCCCAGGCGAGCGCGAAGTTCTCCCACGACCACCGGTCCGGGATGCTCAGCCCGTCGAGCTGCGCGCCGGGAGGATGCAGGGCGGCCAGGATGATGCCGAGGAACGGCACCAGCACCATGACCGCCAGCAGGACGAGCACGCCGTACCGGACGCTGACACCGCCGCGCATTCTCAACTCTCATCCCTGGTGAAGTGGCGGACCGCGCTGACCACGGCGATGACGATCACGGTGAGCACGACGGCCAGCGCGCTGGCGCCGCCGATGTCCCCCTCGTTGAAGGCGAGCCGGTAGACGAGCAGGCCGGGCACGTTGGTCTGCCCGGCCGGGCCGCCGTTCGTGGTGACGAAGACGAGGTCGAAGCTGGCCAGGGCGTCGATCGTGGTGATGACGCCGGCGACCGTGATCTCCCTGCGCAGCCCGGGCACGGTGACGTGCCGGAACTGCCGGAAGGCTCCCGCGCCGTCGAGCATGGCCGCCTCGTACAGCGCCGGGTCGATCTTCTGCGCGCCGGCCAGGAAGAGCATCATGCACAGCCCGCTGATCGCCCAGGTCCCGATGAGCCCGAGCGCGATCAGCGCCAGCTGGTAGTCGCCCAGCCAGGCGCGGGTGAGCGCCCCCAATCCCGTGAGGTCCAGGAACTGGTTGACGACGCCGGACTCGCTGTAGAGCCATCGCCACGTGATGCCGACGGCGACCAGCGGCAGCACTTTGGGCAGGAAGAAGACGATCCGGAAGAACGTCATCCCCCGGCGCACCTTCCCCATCAGGAGGGCCGTCATGAGCAGCCCGATGCCGATGGGGATGACCGAGAAGAAGACGATCAGCACGAGGCTGTGCAGGATGGCCTCGTACAGCGCCGAATCACGAAATATCTTGACGTAGTTGCTGAAGCCCGCCCAGGTCGGCGGCAGGATGCCGTCCCAGCTCAGCAGGGACAGGCGCAGCGTGTTCAGCGCCGGCCAGATGGCGAATCCCAGGTACACCGCGAGCGCGGGCAGCACGTAGAGCCAGCCGCGCGCCCGCCGGCCGAGCCGGCGCGGGGGGCGGGCGCGCCTGTCGGCCGCCGGCTCCCCGCCGCGGGCCCGGGCGGCTCGCGGCGGGGAGATGGACGGTGTCAGCTCACGAGCCATGGTGTCCGTCCCACGACTCCTGCAGGGAGCGCAGGAAGGCGTCGGGGGTCATCTTGTCGCTGATGAGGCCCTGGATGCCCGGGGTCAGCTTGTCGATCATGCCGGGGGAGGCGTAGTCGGGGAACGGCACGATCCCGTTGCTCTGCGCGACCGGCGCGAAGGCGGTCGCGATCTCGCCGCGCAGCCCCTCGGCGCCGAGCTCGGCCTTGGTGTCGACCGGCATGAACCCGCCGTCGAACTCGATCTTCGCTGCTTCCGGCGAGCTCAGGTAATCGAGGAACGCCGCGGCGACGTTCGGGTGCTTCGACTTCGACGAGATGGCGTACGCCACGCTCGCCCCCGAGGCGACCTTCGCGGGCTCGCCCGACGGCGTGGGCATGAGGAAGAAGCCCACGTCGTCCTTCATCTCGGTCTCCAGGGCGGAGGCCACCCAGTTGCCCGTGATCAGGAACGCGCTGTCGCCCTTGGCGAAGCTCGCCAGCGCGTCAGCGTCGGCCGTGGCGCTCGCCCCGCTGGGGATGTAGCCCTTCTTCGCCCAGTCGGCCAGTGTCTGGGTGGCCTTCAGCGCGGCCGGGTTCTCGATCGTCGCGCCCGGCTTGCCGTACACCCACGACCGGTAGTCGTTGACGTCGCCGGTCACGTTGAGCAGCGCGTTCCACAGGTGGAACCCGCCGACCTGGAGCGCGCCGTTGCTCAGCGGCGTCTGCCCGGCGTCCTTGGCCTTCTGCATCGCGGCCTCGAACTCGGCCAGCGTCTTCGGCGCCGCTTTCACGATCTTCTTGTTGTAGAAGACGCCCAGCACGGACAGGCCGCCCGGCACGGCGTACAGACTGCCGGTCCCGAACTGCTTGGCCGCCTTGTCGGAGCTGAGGACCTCGAGGCTCGCCGGCGGGAACTTGCCGGTCCAGCCGTACGCCTTGGCCCACGGGCTCAGGTCCAGGATGAGGCCGGCCGGGACCAGGGAGTTCATCGCACCCGGGTTGTACTGGGCGATGTCCGGCGCCGCGTCGGACGACATCGCTAGCTTGATGGACTTGATGTAGTCGTTGAACGGGGTCATCTGGGGCTTGATGGTGACGTTCGGGTGCTTCTTGGTGAAGCCGTCGATGAGTGCCTTGGTGGGCGGGTCGTTGGAGTAGGCCAGCGTGAGCGTCACCGGGTCGCTGGGGATGGTGGTCGATACGTCGATCTTCTTCGCCGTGTTTCCTGCCGGGCTACTGGTGCCCGCGCAGGCCGTCAGAGCCAGTGCCGTCGTGACGCTGAGCGCCGCGACCGCCGCGCGCCGGGCCGGTCTCGTCATGCGCATGACCTTTCTCCTGTGTCGGGTGGGGGGCGTCGTCGCTTCAACGGCCCTCCTGGCGACCGCTTCTGACCAGGCCGAACCTGGTCCGCTCGATCTCGTCCAGCGAATGGCGCAGGGCGCCCAGGACGACGGCGTCGTCCTGGAGCCGCGAGACCTCCAGGGCGGGCTGCTCCAGGGGCAGGCCGGACAGGTGCCGCCGGACGGCGTCGAGCAGCCGCTCGCCGCACCTGGCCAGCGGCCCTCCGATGACCACCAGCCGCGGATCGAGGATCGCCCTGATCGCGGCGACGCCTCTGGCGAAGCGGCGCGCGACCACGTCGATCGCCTCCACGGCCGGCGGCGCACCCTCTGTGACGGCGTCCAGCACGGCGTCGAGCGCGCGTTCGCCCGCGGCCTCGATCCGGGCGGCGAAGGCGGCCTCGCCGTCGCGCTCGGCCGCCGCCCTGGCCAGGCGGACGATCTCCGCGCCGCCGACGCGGGCCTCGAACGGGCCCAGGCCGTCCTGCCCGTGCCCGTCCTCGAACACGTCGAGGAAGCCGACGTCGCCGGCGTCGTTGGAGGCGCCGCGGTAGAGCTCGCCGTTCAGCACGATCCCGGCGCCCACGCGCTCGCCCCAGTGGAGCATCACCAGGGAGTCCTCGCGTCGCTCCGCATCGCGCCAGCGCTCGCCCTGGGTGGCGAGCTTGACGTCGTTGTCCAGGTAGACCGGGCAGCCGAGCGCGTCCTTGAGACGGCGTACGAGGAGGTCTCCCGTCAGGCCCGGCATGCTCGGGATGAGCTTGATGACGCCGGTCGCCGGGTCGACGATGCCGGGAGTGCCCACCGAGGCGAACCAGAGATCGCCGGCGCCCGCTCTTTCGACCGCGGCGAGCAGCCTGTCTATGACCTCCTCGCCGGCCAAACCGGCGGGGAGCCGCACCGTGTCCGCAGCGGTGACCGTCCCGGCCAGGTCGGACACCGCCACGCGCAGGTCCTGAGGGCTGATCGACAGACCGAGCACGTGGCCGGCCTCCGCCCTGAACCGGACGAGCTGGGCAGGCCGTCCCGCCCGGTTGGAGTCCCGGTCCAGGGAGCCGAACTCGACCAGGCCCTCCTCGGCCAGCGCGTTGAGCGAGCGGGTGACCGCCTGCCTGGACAACCCCACCGACTTGGCCAGCGCCGACACGCTCATGCTGGGCTCGGCCCGCAGCCGGCGCAGGATCGCGGCCGCGTTGACCTCCCGCATGAACTGCGTGCCCGCGGCGACCAGCTCCATGAACCTCTCCCTCTACGCAGGTTGGAGGCACGCTAGCATATTAATTATGGACCGTACGGAATTAATTCGTCGAGCGCTCCCCACCTGGGCGGACGCGGTCCGCGGGCTCGCCCGCCGAGTGCTCGGGCCCGCGGCCGAGTCGATCCGTCTCACCGCGCTGGAGGGCACTGGGCGGCAGTACGCCTACGAGGCCCGGGGCGGCGAGCTGACCGTCGCCGCGACCGACGGGGTGAGCGCGTCCGTCGGGCTCCACCACTACCTGCGCGAGCGCTGCGGCTTGTCCGTGGGCTGGGACACCGTGCTGCCGCTCCCCGTGACGTCCCTGCCCGGCAGCCCTCCGCGTCGCGGCTGCGCGCGGGTGCGCGAGGGCTACTACCTCAACTTCTGCACCTTCAGCTACACGACGCCCTACTGGGACTGGGCCGACTGGGAGCGCGAGATCGACTGGATGGCCCTGCACGGCATCACGATGCCGCTGGCCGTCACCGGTCACGAGGCCGCGCTGCACGCCGCCTACTCCCGCCTCGGCCTCGACGACGCGACGATCCGGGCGTTCCTCGGCGGGCCGGGCTACCTGCCGTTCCAGTTCATGGGCTGCCTGGACGGCTTCGCCGGGCCGCTCTCCCCGTCGTGGATCGAGGGCCACCGCGAGCTCGGGGCGCGCATCCTCGACCGCGAGCGCGCCTTCGGCATGACGCCCGTGCTCCCGGCCTTCACCGGACACGTCCCACGTGAGATCGCGTCGAAGGCGCGCGCCGGCCGCCGCGAATGGCAGGGGTTCGAGACCTGGGTCCTCGACCCGGCCGACCCGCTGTACGAGCGGATCGGCGCCGAGATCACCCGCGCCCAGATCGAGCTCTTCGGCACCGACCACCTGTACGCCGCCGACCCGTTCATCGAGATGATCCCCATCGACGCCGACCCGGCCTTCCCCGGGGCCGTGGCGGCGGCGACGCTGGCCGGCCTGCGGGCCGCCGACCCGGACGCGGTCTGGCTCATGCAAGCCTGGCCGTTCTCCTACCAGCCGGAGTTCTGGACCGAGGACCGCGTCACCGCCTTTCTCGGCGCGATTCCGGACGAGCGGATGCTCCTGGCGGACCTGTGGGCGGAGCACGATCCGCTCTGGGGCCGCTTCGAGGAGTTCTCCGGCAAACCATGGCTGTGGTGCGCGCTGCTCAACTTCGGCGGACGCACCGATCCGGCCGCCGACCTGCGCGGAGTGCCGGCCGGCATCGACGCGGCCCTGGCGGCGGCGAGCCCGCCCGCAGGGCTCGGCCTGTCCATGGAGGCCACCCGCAACAACCCCGTCTTCTTCGAGCTGGTGGCCGACCAGATCTGGAACCGGGTCCCTGACCTCGACGCCTGGCTCGACGCCTTCGTGACCCAGCGCTACGGCGTGCGGGAGCCTGAGCTGCGGGCGGCCTGGCACGGGCTGCTGGACACCGTCTACGACACCCGGGGCCTGCCGATTCTCCCCCAGGCGTTCGAAGGCGTCATCACCGCGGCGCCCTCGTACGAGCGCGGCTTCGCGGAGCTCCGTGCCGGGGTCGCCGATGTCCTGTGGTACCGCCCGCAAGCCCTCGCCACGGCCTGGGAGCGGCTGATCGAGGCGGCCGAGCGCGACCCCGGCCTGGCCGCGGGGCCGCTCGGGCACGACCTCGTCGAGACCGGCATCGCGTACCTGGCCAGGGTCGCCGACCGCTTCTGCCTCGACGTCCTGGACTCGGCGGGCAGCCCGGAACGAATCGCCCGGTTCCTCAGGGTCTTCGAGGACCTCGACCGGATGCTGGCCTGCCGCCCCGAGTACACCTTCCAGCACTGGGAGGCCAAGGCCCTGTCGTGGGCCACCGGCCCGGACGACCGCGCGGTCCTGCGGGACAACGCCCGCCGCATCATCACCGTGTGGGGCTCCGCGGACAGCCCGCTGCTGGACGACTACGCGGGCCGGCACTGGGCGGGGCTGGTCGGCGGCTACTACCGCGACCGCTGGGAGCTGTGGGCGCGGGGTCTCGGCGGCGCGCTCGCCGGCGACCCCGGCGCCGAGGCGGAGCTGCGGGAACGGCTCCGCGAGCGGGCCGAGGGCTTCCTGCGGGACGGGGCGGCGCCGGTCGAGCCGGGCGACCTGGTCGCGGGGTCGCGCCGGCTGCACGACGCGTACGCGGGCGCATTCGAATCGCACGAACCACGAGGAGCACGATGACCCGGCCGGCACCACCCACCGAGCGCAGAAATCCGCGCACCGCCGCCATCGACACCCTGGCGTCGAGCGACGTGCTCCGGCTGCTGCTGGACGAGGACGCCAGGGCAGTCGAGGCCGCCCGCGCGGCGACCGATCGGCTCGCCCGGGCGGTGGACGAGGCGCATGCGAGGCTGAGCCGGGGCGGGAGCGTGCACTACTTCGGCGCCGGCGCGTCCGGGCGGCTCGCGGTGCTGGACGCCACCGAGATCACGCCGACGTTCGGGGTGGAGCGAGGTCTGTTCACCGCGCACTTCGCCGGCGGCGCCGCCGCGCTGACGGACTCGTCCGTCGATCGGGAGGACGCCGAGGAGCTCGGGGCCGCCGACGCGCAGGGCCTTGACGAGACCAGCGTGGCGGTCGGCGTCACGGCATCCGGGTCCACCCCGTACGTGGCCGGGGCGTTGCGCGCCGCCCGGGCCGCCGGCGCGCTCACCGTGCTGGTCACCTGCAACCCCCTGGCGCCGCTGCGGGAGTCGGCCGAGATCGTCGTCGTCGCGGACACCGGTCCCGAGGCGCTCGCCGGGTCCACCCGGCTCAAGGCCGGCACGGCGACCAAGGCGCTGCTGAACGCGTTCTCGACGGCCCTCATGATCAAGGCGGGGCGGACGTACTCGAACCTCATGGTGGGGCTGGTCGCCACCAACGCCAAGCTCCGCGAGCGGGCGGTGAGCCTGCTCGCGGAGGCGTCCGGCGAGGACGCGGCGGCCTGCCGGGCCGCGCTGGAGGAGTCGGGCGGGCGGATCCCCGAGGCGCTCGTCCGGCTGCTCACGGGCTGCCCGGCCGAGCAGGCACGCGCCGCGCTCGTCGCGCACCCGGGCGTGCGCACGGCCGTCGCCGCGCTGGGCGGGCACGCCGGATGAGCGACGGCTTCGCCGGCGTGGACGTCGGCGGCGGGGGGATCCGGGTGCGGATCGAGAGCGGAGGGCAGGACGCGTACGGGGAGGACGGAGCCCCGGTGCCCCGCGAGGGGGGCCGGGTGGACCTCGAACGGCTCGCCACCCGGATCGCGACGGTCGTCGAGAACGCCTGTGGTATCCCCGCGGAGCTCGCCGGGATGGCGGTCGGAGTGACCGGGTTGCCAGGGCTGGTCAGGGAGCCGGGCACGTTGTGGCGTGCGCTGGGGGAGCGGCTCGGGCTCGGCACACTCGTCGTCGCGGGGGACACGGTGACCACGCACGTGGGAGCGCTCGGGTTCCGGCCGGGGGTGGTGGTCGCCGCCGGGACCGGCGTCATCACGCTCGGCACCGACCTCGACCGCGTGTGGAACCAGTCCGACGGATGGGGCCACCTGCTCGGCGACCACGGCGGCGGCGCCTGGATCGGCATGCACGGCCTCCAGGCCGCACTGCGCGCTCACGACGGCCGCGCCGGCGGCTCGCCCGCCCTGCTCGACCACCTGACCGCCCGCTTCGGGCACCCTCTGGACCTGGTGGCGCTCGTCTACGAGTCGGGCTCGCCGGCGCACCAGCTGGCGTCGTTCGCGCCGCACGTCGCCGACGCGGCCCGCGCGGGAGACCCGGTCGCGCGCGGCATCTGGACCGAGGCCGGCCGCCAGCTCGGCCAGACCGCCGCCGCCGCGGCGACCGGGCTCGAACCGGTGTTCTCCTGGGGCGGCCGCCTCTTCGACGCGGCGGACCTGCTGATGGAGCCGTTCCAGAGCACCGTAAGGGACCTGCTGCCGGCGGCCCGCTTCACACCGCCGCGCGGGACCTCGGCCGACGGCGCGCTCGCCCTGGCCAGGGCCGCCGCCGGCGGCGAAGTCCGGCCGCGCGACCCGTACGTGTACGTCTTCGCGGCTAGTCCGAGCCGGACAGGCGCTGGAGCCGCTCCACCGCCTCCCCGAACTCGCTGATCATGTCGTAGACCACCTCGCGGGCCGGTCTGACCTGGTCGAGCTGGCCCACCACCTGGCCCACGAAGTAGTTGACCAGCTCCAGCGCCCCCGGCTCGCCCTTCTCGGCCGCCGCCTCGATGCGGGCCATCGCGCCCTCGGCCACCAGCAGCTGCAGCGGCATCCCCAGCGGCCCGGGGCTCTCCTGGCCGGAGTCCCACTCCTCCGTCCAGGCCGACTTGAGCTGCCTGGCCGGCTTGCCCGTACGGGACCTGGACCTGACCGTGTCCAGCGACGAGGCGGCCAGCAGCTTGCGCTTGACCGCGGGTACGGTCTCCGCCTCCTCCGTGGTCAGCCAGACCGAGCCGCACCACACGCCCTGCGCGCCGAGTGCCATGGCCGCCGCCATCTGCCGGCCCGACGCGATCCCGCCCGCGGCCAGCACGGGGATCGGGGCCACGGCGTCCACGACCTGCGGCACCAGCACCATCGTGGAGACCTCGCCGGTGTGCCCGCCCGCCTCGGTGCCCTGCGCCACGATGAGGTCCGCGCCCGCCGCCACCTGCCTGCGGGCGTGCTCGACCGTGCCGACCAGCGCGGCCACCGGCACCCCTGCCTCCCTGGCCCTGGCGACCATCTCGGGCGGGGGCGGCCCCAGCGCGCTGGCGATGAGCCCGATCGGGTGCTTGAGCGCCACGTCGATCAGCCCTGTCGCCCCGGCCGCCGTCACCCGCCTGCCGAGCTCGTCCGCCACCGCCGTCAGCGGCTGCACGGGGGCGCTCACGCCGTACTTGGACAGCAGGTGCGTGACGAAGTCGCGGTGACGGTCGGGGACGAAGTCCATGAGGTGCGCCTGCCGGTCGAGCGCGGAGGCGTCGACCTTGCCGGGCACGAGCACGTCCACGCCGTACGGCCGGCCGCCCACCTGGGCGTCGATCCAGCTCAGCTCGGTGTCCAGCTGTTCGGGGGAGTACGCGATCGCGCCCAGGACCCCGAACCCGCCCGCGTTGGTGACGGCGGCGACCACGTCGCGGCAGTGGCTGAAGGCGAACAACGGGAACTCGATGCCCAGGCGCTCACAGATGGCGGTCCGCATGATTCGACGCTATCCGGCAGAAGCTTGTTCGGTCCATCCCCCGGTTCGTCCCCTTCGCCCGGCGTCGAGGGGTCCCGTCAGGAGGCGGTGGCGCGGCGGTTCAGAGGGATGGGGCCGGAAGGGGCGTGCCAGCCGAGCTCCGGCGTGTAGCCGCGGACCAGCTTGGCCGGGACACCCGCGACGACGCTGTGGTCCGGGAACGTGCCGCGGACCACCGCCCCGCCCGCCACCACGCACTGGCGGCCCAGCGTCGTGCCGGGCAGGATGATCGCGCCGGCCCCCAGCCACGAGCCGGAGCCGATCGAGACCGGGCTGTTGCGGGGCCACTGGCGCCCGATCGGGACGTCCGGGTCGTCGTAGACGTGGTTCTGGTCGGTGATGTACACGTACGGACCGGTGAAGACGTCCGCGCCGATGTCGATCGACTGGTGGGCCACGATGTGCGAGCCGCGGCCGATCGAGCAGCCGCGGCCGATGCGCAGGATGGAGTCGGGCCCGAGGTCCGCGCCGGGCATCATGCCGCACGAGATCGACACGCGCTCGCCGATGAGCGTGTGGTCGCCGATCTCGATCCACTGCTCGCCGAAGATCGCGCCCGGGGGGAAGGCGATACTGACTCCGTCGCCGATCCGGCCGAACCGATAGCCCGCGGAGCTCAGCGGGGTGATGGCGCCGGCGTGGCGAATCGCCCCGTAGGCACGGTGAATCAGCGCCCCCACTGCCCGCCGTACGAATGACATAGGGACCAAAGTTACCGCTAGGTTAATCCGTTCGGGCATGTCGGGGGCGTTGTTTGATATCCTGAGAGCCCGTGGACACTTCGACCACACCTCGAGCCACGGGAGCCCCTTTGCGCAGCGCATCGCAAACCAAGCATCTGTTCGTCACCGGCGGTGTCGCCTCCAGTCTCGGCAAGGGGCTCACGGCATCCAGCCTCGGTCGCCTACTCAAGACCCGCGGTCTCAGGGTCACCATGCAGAAGCTCGACCCGTACCTGAACGTCGACCCAGGGACCATGAACCCGTTCCAGCACGGCGAGGTGTTCGTCACCGACGACGGCGCGGAGACCGACCTCGACGTCGGCCACTACGAACGTTTCCTCGACACCGACCTGCACGGCTCGGCCAACGTGACCACCGGGCAGATCTACTCCAACGTCATCGCCAAGGAGCGGCGGGGTGAATATCTGGGCGACACCGTCCAGGTCATCCCGCACATCACAAACGAGATCAAGGACCGGATCAGGGGCATGGCCGGTCCTGACGTGGACGTCGTCATCACCGAGGTCGGGGGCACCGTCGGCGACATCGAGTCGCTGCCGTTCCTGGAGGCCGTGCGGCAGATCAGGCACGAGGTCGGGCGCGACAACGTGTTCTTCCTGCACGTGTCCCTGCTGCCCTACATCGGCCCGTCGGGCGAGCTCAAGACCAAGCCGACGCAGCACAGCGTGGCGGCGCTGCGCAGCATCGGCATCCAGCCGGACGCGATCGTGCTGCGCTCCGACCGGCCGGTGCAGGCGGCGATCAAGCGCAAGATCAGCCTGATGTGCGACGTGGACGAGGACGCCGTCGTCTCCGCCGTGGACGCGGTCTCGATCTACGACATCCCGAAGGTGCTGCACTCCGAAGGGCTCGACGCGTACGTGGTGCGCCGGCTCGGCCTGCCGTTCAGGGACGTCGACTGGAAGGAGTGGGAGCAGCTCCTGCGCCGGGTGCACCGGCCGGCCAAGGAGGTCACGATCGCCCTGGTCGGCAAGTACATCGACCTGCCGGACGCGTACCTGTCGGTCACCGAGGCGCTGCGGGCCGGTGGGTTCGCCAACGACGCGCGCGTCAACATCCGGTGGGTCAAGAGCGACGACTGCGAGACCCCCGAGGGCGCCGAGCGCGAGCTCGACGGCGTGGACGGCGTGCTGATCCCCGGCGGGTTCGGCGTGCGCGGCATCGAGGGCAAGATCGGCGCGATCCGCCACGCCCGCGTGGGCAAGATCCCGCTGCTCGGCATCTGCCTCGGCATGCAGGGCATGGTCATCGAGGCCGCGCGCCACCTGGCCGGCATCGAGGGCGCCAACTCCACCGAGTTCGACCCCGACACCAAGCACGCGGTCGTCTCCACCATGGCCGACCAGGAGGACGTCGTCGCCGGCGAGCGCGACATGGGCGGCACCATGCGGCTGGGCATCTACACCGCCAAGCTCCTCGAGGGCACCCTGGCCAGGCAGCTGTACGCCGGCAAGGCCAAGGCCGACGAGCGCCACCGCCACCGCTACGAGGTCAACAACGCCTACCGCGAGCAGCTCGAGAAGGTCGGACTGGTCTTCTCCGGTCTGTCGCCCGACGGCCGCCTGGTCGAGTACACCGAGCTGCCCACCGACATCCACCCGTTCTTCATCGGCACGCAGGCGCACCCCGAGTTCCGCTCGCGCCCCACGCGGGCCAACCCGATGTTCAAGGGCCTCATCTCCGCCGCCCTGGAGTACGCGGACGCCAGGGTCGGCGCGAAGGTGAGCCGGTGAAAACGGAGGACACGCCCGAGGCCTGGGACGTCGTCGACTCCAAGGAGCGGTTCCGTGGCCACATCATCAGCGTGGTCACGGACACGGTGAAGATGCCCCGCGACGAGGTCGCCGACCGCGACTACGTGGTGCATCCGGGCGCGGTCGCCGTGCTCGCGCTCGACGACCAGGACCGGGTCCTGCTGATCAGGCAGTACCGCCACCCCACCCGCATGCTGATGTGGGAGCTGCCCGCCGGGATCCGCGACGTCGAAGGCGAATCGCTGGTCGCCGGCGCGGCCCGCGAGCTAGCGGAGGAGGCCGGCTACCGCGCCGACACCTGGCACACGCTCGTCGACCTGCGCACCTCGCCCGGCATGAGCGACGAGCGGATCAGGGTGTTCCTCGCCCGCGACCTCACCAAGGTCGAGACCGACTTCGTGCACCGGCATGAAGAGATCGACATGCCGGTCGAGTGGGTGCCGCTGGCGGACGCGGTCGAGAAGGCGCTCATGGGAATGATCCACAATTCCCCGGCCGTGGCCGGTATCCTCGCCGCGTACGCGGCTTCGGTTGAGGGGTTCGCCCTGTTGCGCCCCGCCGACGCCCCTGAGGCGTGACGGAAGGACCAGCTCGTGGAGGCGGTGCTCTCCAGCTACCTCGCCCATCTGGCGGTGGAGCGGAGCCTGGCTGCCAACACACTCGCGTCCTACCGTCGTGACCTGCGGCGATACGTCGAACACCTGCACGCGCGCGGCAGGATGGAGCTCGACGAGGTGGGGGAGGCCGACGTGCTGGCCTTCCTCGCCTCGCTGCGCGAGGGCGACGGCGAGCACCCCGCGCTGGTCGCCAGCTCGGCGGCGCGCGCCGTCTCCGCCGTGCGCGGGCTGCACCGGTTCGCTCTGCGTGAAGGCGTCACCGCCCACGACCCCGCCCACGAGGTGCGCCCGCCGCGCCAGCCGCGCAGGCTCCCCAAGGCCATCGCCGTGGACGAGGTGGAGCGGCTCATCGCCGCCTCCGGCCCCGACGGCGCGCCTCTCACGCTGCGCAACCGCGCGCTGCTCGAGGTCCTGTACGGCACCGGCGCCCGCATCTCCGAGGCCGTCGGCCTGGCCGTGGACGACCTCGAGGACGACCAGGTACGCCTGCGCGGCAAGGGCGGCCGCACCCGCGTCGTGCCCTTGGGCCGCTACGCCCGCTCCGCGCTCGACGCGTACCTCGTACGGGCCCGTCCAGGGCTGCTCGCGCACGGGCGCGGCACCCCCGCCGTGTTCCTGAACGCCAGGGGAGGCCGGCTGACCAGGCAGGGAGCGTGGGAGGTGCTCCAGGCCGCCGCCGAACGCGCCGGCCTTGCCGGGATAAGTCCCCACGTTCTCCGACATTCCTTCGCAACCCATCTCCTGGACGGCGGCGCCGACGTTAGGGTGGTCCAGGAGCTGCTCGGCCATGCCTCCGTGACGACCACCCAGGTCTACACCTTGGTCACGGTCGACAAGCTCCGCGAGGTCTATGCCGCCGCGCATCCGCGCGCCCGGCAGTGATCTATAGTCTTTTGCGACGTGCGCCACCCTCGGCGTGCCGCCTTGCCGCATAAAGTGGCGACGCCATAGTGTCCGTCCGGACGGTCCGGTTCGGGATCGTCAGGGAGGTTCGAGCTGGTGACTGTGACGACCAAGGGTTCGACCCCGGGGACCCCCGACAACCCCTGGGGCGACACGAAGACCAACGCGCCTTCCAACGGCGTCAACCTGGGGCCCACGCAGCGGCCCCGACCCGTGTTCCCCGAGCCGGTGCCGCCCTCGGTGCACGGCCCGGCGCGCGTGGTCGCGATGGTCAACCAGAAGGGTGGCGTCGGCAAGACCACGACGACCATCAACCTGGGGGCCGCGCTCGTCGAATACGGCCTCAAGGTGCTGCTGGTCGACTTCGACCCGCAGGGGGCGCTCTCGGTCGGCCTGGGGATCAACCCGCTCCAGCTCGACCTGACCGTCTACAACCTGCTGATGGAGCGTGGCGTCACCGCCGAGGACGTGCTCCTTGAGACCGGCGTCGAGGGCCTCGACCTGCTGCCCAGCAACATCGACCTGTCGGCCGCCGAAGTCCAGCTGGTCACCGAGGTGGCCCGCGAGCAGGTGCTCGGCCGGGTGATCAAGCCGCTCCTGCCGCACTACGACGTGTGCCTCATCGACTGCCAGCCGTCGCTCGGCCTGCTCACGATCAACGCGCTGACCTGCGCCCACGGCGTGATGGTGCCGCTGGAGTGCGAGTTCTTCGCGCTGCGCGGCGTGGCGCTGCTCATGGACACGATCTCCAAGGTCCAGGAGCGGCTCAACGAGGACCTCGAGATCGAGGGGCTGCTGGCCACCATGTACGACGCCCGCACGCTGCACGGGCGCGAGGTGCTGGCCCGCGTGGTGGAGGCGTTCGGCGACAAGGTGTTCCACACGGTGATCAACCGTACGGTCCGCTTCCCCGACGCGACGGTCGCCGGCGAGCCCATCACCACCTTCGACCCGTCCTCGCTGGGCGCCAGCGCCTACCGTGAGCTGGCCCGCGAAGTGCTGTCGCGCTGGCCGGCGCCTGCCACAATGGCCAGGTGAGCGCGGCAGAGCAGACTCCTCAAGGGTTCCAGGTTCACCTGGACGTCTTCGAGGGCCCCTTCGACCTGCTCCTTGGCCTCATCGCCAAGCACAAGCTGGACATCACCGAAGTCTCGCTCTCCAAGGTCACGGACGAGTTCATCTCCTACATCCGCTCGCGCGGGCCCGAGTGGGATCTCGACCAGACCAGCCACTTCCTGCTGGTCGCGGCTACCCTGCTGGACCTGAAGGCGGCCCGGCTGCTGCCTTCAGGCGAGGTGGAGGACGAGGAGGACCTGGCGCTGCTGGAGGCCAGGGACCTGCTGTTCGCGCGGTTGCTCCAGTACAAGGCGTACAAGGAGGTGGCGAAGCTCTTCTCCGGGCGGATGGCGGAGGAGGCGCTGCGCTTTCCCCGTACGGTGCCGATGGAGCCGCAGTTCGCCAACCTGCTGCCCGAGCTCATCCTGGGCATCGGGCCCGAGCAGCTCGCCAGGATCGCCGCCAAGGCCTTCACCCCCAAGCTCCCGCCCACCGTCAACGTCGGGCACATCTACCAGCCCCTGGCGAGCGTCAAGGAGCAGGCGGCCATCCTGGTCATGCACCTGCGCCGGCTCCGGCGCGCCACCTTCCGCGCGCTGGTGGCCGACTGCGACGGGACCTTCGAGGTCATCGCGCGGTTTCTGGCGGTGCTGGAGCTCTTCAGGGAGTCCGCGGTGACGTTCGAGCAAGTCGAGCCGTTGGGGGACCTGCACATAACCTGGACGGGCGCTGACGACGGCGACGTCACGGTGGGCGACGATTACGAGGAATCCGCGGAGAAACCACGCAATGACTGACAACCCACTGCCCACCCCCCGCCGATCCCCCGACTCCGATCCGCCACTGCCCGCCTGGATGACCCTCCCGGGCTCCCTCGCCCAGCCCTCCGCCCCGGCTGTGGAGGATGAGGTGCTTGAGGACGACGTGCTGCCGGACGACGGCTCACTGTCTCCCGCGACCGCCGCCCCTTCCGGCGGCGGGTCCGTCGACGGTGAGGTGGCGGAGCCGGGAGCGTCGCGCGCGGCCGAGGACGTGGACGCTCCGGAGGCCGGTGAGGCGGAGCCCGCCGGCGGCGGTGGCGCGGCGGGCGAGGTGGGCGTCGCAACTGTGGCTGATGCTCCGGAGGTCCATGCTCCGGACGCCCATGCTTTGGACGTCCATGCTCCCGACGTCGATGCTTCGGACGCCGATGCGGAGGTGGCTCAAGTGGAGGCTGCCCCACCTGCGGGTGCTTCCGAGGCCGCCGCCGTGCCGGATCCATCGGGCGCGGGGCCGGCGGGTCGTGGCGTGGCCGAGTCGGGCACGATGCGCGCGTCCGAGGACCTGGACGCCCCGGAGGCCGGTGAGGGGGCAGCGCAGGAAGGCAGCGAGGAAGACCCGGGGCAGGAAGGCGGCGGGGAGGGGCCGACGCTGGAGGCGGCGCTGGAGGCTATCCTGCTGGTCGTTGACGAGCCCGTCGCCGAGGTGACTCTGGCTCAGGTGCTGGAGCGGCCCACTCACGAGGTCGCTGCGGCACTGCGGGGGCTGGCGGCGGAATACACCGCTGCCGGCCGGGGTTTTGACTTGCGAGAAGTCGCGGGCGGCTGGCGGTTCTACACGCGGGCCGACTGCGCACCCCTGGTCGAGCGGTTCGTACGCGACGGCCAGCAGACACGGCTGACTCAGGCCGCGCTTGAGACACTCGCGGTCGTGGCTTACCGGCAACCGGTGAGCCGGGCTCGCGTAGCCGCGGTACGCGGCGTCAACAGCGACGGCGTCATGCGGACGCTCGTCGCAAGAGGGCTGGTCGAGGAGGCCGGCACCGACCCGGAGAGCCAGGCAGTGCTCTACCGGACAAGCTCATACTTCCTTGAACGTCTGGGACTGCGGGACCTCAGCGAGCTCCCCGAGCTCGCGCCCTTCCTCCCCGACGACGTGGAAAATCTCGAGGAGACAACAAAGTGATCAACAGGCGAAGCACCCCGTCCGGTGATGGACGCGGTCGTGGACGTACCGGCGGCTCGGCCCAGGGCCGCGGCGGACGTCCCGCCTTCCGTTCCGACTCCGGTTCGGGCTTCCGCTCCAACGACGCCCGCAGTGGGGGTCGGCGCGACGACTCCCGCGGCGGATCCCGTGACTCCCTTCGCGCCGACCGGAGTGGATCGCGTGCCGGGTACGGGTCCGGTGCGCGTGAGCAGAGGCCATCGCGTGGCGAGCGCGACGACCGTTACCGCCGCGACGACCGTGGCAGCCGCTACGGCGACCGCGAGGGCCGTTCCGACGGCCGTGAGGGTCGTTCCGACGGCCGTGAGGGCCGTTACGGGCGCGAGGAGCGGCGCTATGAGGGCGACCGCTACGAGCGGCCCCGCGGCGGCGACCGGACCGGATACCGCCCCGAGCGCCGCGACGACGAGCGCGGCAGCGGTTACGGTGCCGGCCGTCGTGAGGAGCGCGGTGGTTACGGTGCCGGGCGTGGTGACCAGCGCGGCGGTGGTTACGGCGCTGGGCGTCGTGACGAGCGTGGCGGTGGTTACGGTGCCGGGCGTGGTGACCAGCGTGGCGGTGGTTACGGTGCCGGGCGTCGTGACGAGCGTGGCGGTGGTTACGGTGCCGGGCGTCGTGACGAGCGTGGCGGTGGCAACGGCGCTGAGCGTCGTGGTGAGGAGCGCGGTGGCTACGGTGCCGGGCGTGGGGACGAGCGCGGCGGGTTCCGGGTCGATCGGAGCGGGCGCAGGGATGGCGCCGCCCCGGCCTCCTCGCGCTCCAGGTACGGCAAGCGCGACGCCGACGCCCGGACCGACCGGGCCCCGCGTACGACCCGGCGCGACGACGTACAGACCATCGGAGGCGGCGGCCCTCAGCGCGACCGCCGGACGAGCGCGAGCGGCGGCCCCCAGCGCGACCGCCGGACCAGCGGAAGCGGCAGCCCTCAGCACGACCGCGTGAAGGCCGCGCGCCAGCCCCTCCGCGACCGCGACTTCTACCCCGACGACTACGCCGACGAGCGCGACACCACCGAGGTCCCGAACGGGGTGCGGCTGCAGAAGGTGCTCGCCCAGGCGGGCGTGGCCAGCCGCAGGGCGTGCGAGGAGATGATCGGCGACGGCAGGGTCACCGTGAACGGCCAGGTCGTGCGGCGCTTCGGCGCCAAGGTCGACCCGGCGACGCAGGTCATCCACGTGGACGGCAAGCGCATCCCCACCGCTCCCGACCTCGTCTACTACGCCCTGAACAAGCCCATCGGCGTCGTCTCCACCATGAACGACCCGCAGGGCCGCCCGTGCCTGGCCGACTACGTCGAGGAACTGGCGCCGAGGCTGTTCCACGTGGGCAGGCTCGACACCGAGACCGAGGGCCTGCTGCTGCTCACCAACGACGGCGAGCTGGCCAACAGGCTGACGCACCCCAGCTACGGCGTGCAGAAGAAGTACTGGGCCAAGGTGCCCGGCCCGATCCCGCGGGACCTGGGGCGCCGGCTCAAGCAGGGCATCGAGCTGGAGGACGGCATCGTCAGGGCCGACGAGTTCTCCATCGTGCAGGAGCACGGCCAGCAGGCGCTGGTCGAGGTCGTCCTGCATGAGGGCCGCAAGCACGTCGTACGACGCATGCTGGAGGAGGCGGGGCACCGGGTGATCGACCTGGCCAGGATCGAGTTCGGCCCCGTGAAGCTGGGCCGGACCAAGCCCGGCACGGTCAGGGCGCTGACCTTGAAAGAGGTCGGCGAACTTTACGCTGCCGTAAAGCTGTAATCTGGCTGGACGCAGGAGCCCGTGCGCACTCCGCACGGGCTCTCCCGCTATAGAAGGGGACGAACCACATGGTGCGCGCGATCCGTGGGGCGATCCAGGTGGACGCCGACGACCGCGACTCGATCATCGCGGGCACGACCGAGCTGGTCAATGCGATCATGGAGCGTAACCGGCTGACCACGGAAGACGTGATCAGCGTGCTGTTCACGGCCACGCCCGACCTGACGGCCGAGTTCCCGGCACTCGCGGCGCGTAAACTGGGTTTTCACGAGGTGCCGCTGATCTGCTGCACCGAGATCGCCGTGCCGGGCGCGCTGCCCCGCGTGGTGCGCCTGATGGCCCACGTCGAGACCGACCGCCCGCGGTCCGAGATCCAGCACGTTTACCTGCGTGGCGCGGTGGCGTTGCGGCAGGATATCGCGCAGTAAGCAGCTGAAAAGCGCACCACGAGACGCTCAAACCTCCAATAGCCGGATAAATCAGGACACCGACATGGAACTTCGTACCGTGCTCGTCGTCGGCACCGGTCTCATCGGCACTTCCGCGGCCCTGGCGCTGCGCAAGCGCGGCGTACGCGTGCTGCTCGCCGACCGTGACCCGGGCGCCGTACGGCTGGCGCGGGAGCTCGGCGCCGGCGAGGAGTGGCAGGCGGGCGAGGATCAGAGCGAGGGGCCTGCCGAGCAGGTGGACCTGGCGGTCATCGCCGTGCCTCCCGCCCACGTGGCGAGCGAGCTGCTGGAGCTGCAGCGGATCGGCGCGGCCAGGTTCTACACCGACGTCGCCAGCGTGAAGGTCGAGCCCCTCCACCGGGCCGCGCAGCTCGGCTGCGACCTGGGCTCCTACGTGGCCTCCCACCCCCTCGCCGGCCGTGAGAAGTCGGGCCCGGGGGCGGCCAGGGCCGACCTGTTCCTGGGCCGGCCATGGGCGCTGTGCCCCACCGAGGACTCCGGCACCGAGGCGAAGGCGGCGGTGCTGCGGCTGATCGAGCTGTGCGGGGCCAACGCCGTCGAGGTGAGCGCCGCCGACCACGACCGCGCGGTCGCCGTCGTCTCCCACGCGCCCCACGTCGCCGCCTCCGCCGTGGCCGCCCGCCTGACGGACGCCACCGACGTCGCGCTCGGGCTGGCCGGCCAGGGCGTGCGCGACGTCACCAGGATCGCGGGCAGCGATCCCGGGCTCTGGCTCGGCATCCTGTCGGGCAATGCCGCCCCGGTCGCCGAGGTGCTCGAGGCCGTCGCCGCCGACCTGGCCGAGGCCGCCGGCGCCCTGCGCGCGCTGGCCGAGGGCGACGGCACCGCCACCGGCGAGATCACCCAGCTGCTCAAGCGCGGCGTCGCGGGCCACGACCGCATCCCCGGCAAGCACGGCGGCCCGGCCGCCCCCTACTCCGTCGTCCAGGTCGTCATCGGCGACCGCCCCGGCCAGCTCGCCCGCCTGTTCCAGGTGTGCGACGAGGTGGGGGTCAACGTCGAGGACGTGCGCCTGGAGCACGCCCCCGGGCTGCCCCTGGGCATCGCCGAGCTGTCGGTGCAGCCCGACGCGATTCCCACGCTCACCGACGCCCTGCGCGAGCGCGGCTGGCAGGTTCCCTGAGGGCACGGCGTCGCGGCGGCCATCCGGGGCCGCCGTCAGGAACCGCCGCACGGCGGTCGGGTGAGGCTGGTGAACGCCTCGCCGAGAGTCGCCGAGCGTCTCACCTGATGGCCGCTGGGCGGCCACTCGCTGAGCGAGGTGGTCGCGGGCACCGTACGGTTCGCCGAGCACCTCGGCGCGTTCGGGAGTGGCACGTTCGGGAGTGGCACGGTGGTCGTGGCCGGCGGTGGGCTGACCGGCTCGATGGCGGGAGAGCGGGCCCGCGCCTGCCTGGACGCGGCGCTGCGGCGACTGGGCGTCGAGGTGCGCCAAGCGCGGTCCGGTGCCGGTCCGGGCCTTCGCGCTGAGCGCCGGGCGCGCCTGGACAGCACGGCGGGCGCGCCTGAACAGCACGCCGGGCGGGACCGTACGGCCCCGCCCGGCGCACTCCCCGCGATCAGCGCTTGGTCACCGCCGCGCTGACGGCGTTCGGGCCGTCGTACTCACGGTCGGGCAGGGCCTCGAGGGCCCTGATGATCTCCTGGCTCGCGTTGTGCTCGCGAGCCGCTCTGATCAGTTCCTGCTTGCTGGCCGGGTAGTCGATGCCACCGAGGTGCTTCTGCAGCTCGATCGGGTTAATTGTTGTCTTCATAACTCTCTGCTGCCCGCTGTTCACGCCACGTAACATCAGTTGTGGAGTTTGTCGGAAAATGCGGGTAGATTTCGCCTCCACTCGCGGATCACCCACCGGACCGCTCCAGCCTCCGCCGTGCCTGCTCCACGGCGAGCGGCAGTTCCCGCCGCTCGGCCAGCGCCCGCGGCAGCCTCGGCACGGCGCTGCGCAGCCCCTCCCAGCCCACGGGGCCGCCCCGCAGGGCGTCGAACGACCGGCGTGCCACCACCCGCCACGGGCGGCGCAGTACCGCGGTCAGCACGGAGTTGCGGGCGGCCAGCACCTGCCTGCCACGCGGGTCCCTGGCCCGAGCGGGATGGTGGTGGGCCACGACGTCGTCCACGTACGCCAGCCCCCACCCCCGCGCGGCCAGGTCCACGGCCAGCCGCTCCTCCTCGCCGAAGAAGAAGATCACGTCGTCGAACCCGCCCGCCGCCAGGAACGCCTCCCTGCGCACCACCGCCCCGCATGCCAGGAACCCCAGCACGCTCGGCCCCGGCAGGTCCGGCTCCACGCCGAGCGGCGAGTCGCGCATCTGCTCCGACACCGCGTCCAGCCGCTCCTCGGGGCCCACCAGCACACGCGCGCCCAGGACGGCCAGCCGCGGATGGGCGTCCAGCACGTCGGCGGCCCGCTCCAGCGCTCCAGGGGCCCACCAGGAGTCGTCGTCGGCGAAGGCCACGTAGGGGGTCCCGGCCAGCCGGACGCCGATGTTGCGGGCGGGCGCCCCCAGGTTCGTGCCCGCCTCGACCAGGTGGACGTCCGGGAAGTGGCGTCGCACGAACCCCGCCGTGCCGTCGGTCGAGCCGTTGTCGACCAGGATCACCGGGCGGGGATGCATGGGCAGCGTACGGGTCAGCGCCCGCAGCCTGTCCTTGCTGGCCACCACCACGGTGACTCTCGCCTCGCTCACATGGGGCCCACTTACCTTGACGGCCGTTCTTAGTCCTTGACGTGCCCTCGCGGGTGAGCGTACAAAGGTGGGTAACAGTGTTACCGAGCAGAAACGGCGTTACCGTGACCAGCGCGTACCAGCAGGCCCAGCAGGAGGGGCAGCACGTCGTCAGGGCCGCGATCCTCGACGCCGCCACCCACCTGCTCGTCACCGAGGGGCCGGCGGCGCTGACCGTGCGGCGGATCGCCGGCGAGGTCGGCTGCTCGACCAAGGTGATCTACACGCTCTTCGGCGGCAAGGACGGGCTCAGTGAGGCGCTCTGGCTGGAGGGGTTCGCGAGGTTCGAGCGGTGGATGCTCGAGGTGCTCGGGGACGACGATGCCCTGACCTCGCTGCGCAGGGGCCTGGACGCCTACCGCGCCTATGCGCTGGCCGAGCCCGAGTACTACCGGGTCATGTTCTTGGGGGCCATGGCCGGGTTCAAGCCGGGTGACGAGGCCGTGGGGTCCGCCAGGCGCACGTTCGACCTGCTGGTGCAGGGCGTGGGGATGTGCCTGGAGGCGGGCGCGCTGCGCGGGGGAGAGGCCGAGGAGATCGCCGACGTGCTGTGGATGGCGATCCACGGCGCCGTGAGCCTGGAGATCCTGGGCTATTTCGACGAGCCCACGGCGGCGCGGCGCTACCGGCTGCTCTACGACTCGGTGCTGTCCCCCTTCCTGGCCCCCGACGAGAGGCCCGACGAGAGGCCCGACGAGAGGAACGGATCATGACGGACTACACCGGCGGGTTCGCCCCCGTGGCCGAGGAGGTCACCGCCTTCGACCTGGAGGTCACCGGACGCATCCCGGCCGAGCTCAACGGCCGCTACCTGCGTAACGGCCCCAACCCGCTCAGCCTCGACGACCCGAGCGCGAGCCACCTGTTCCTCGGCGAGGGCATGGTGCACGGCGTGCGGCTGCGCGACGGCCGCGCCGAGTGGTACCGCAACCGCTGGGTGCGCAGCGCCGGCGTCGCCGGACGGCTCGGCGAGCCGCCCAGGCCTGGACCGGTGCACGAGGGCATGGACTTCGCCAACAACACCCACGTCATCGGGCTGGCCGGGCGCACGTTCGCGCTCGTCGAGGCGGGCGCGCGGCCGTACGAGCTGAGTTACGAGCTCGACACCGTCGGCCCGTGCGACTTCGACGGCGGCCTGCCCGGCGGGTACGCCGCGCACACCCACCTCGACCCGGCCACCGGCGAGCTGCACGCGCTGGCCTACTTCTTCGGCTGGGACCACCACCAGCACATCGTGATCAACCCTGAGGGCACGGTCACGCAGGTCAGGAACATCCCGATCGCCGACGCCCCGATGCTGCACGACTTCGCGCTCACCGAGCGGTACGTGGTGATCTACGACCTGCCGGTCACGTTCAGCATGGCCCACGCGGAGCAGGGCCGGCCGCTGCCGTACGCCTGGAACGACGCCCACGGCGCCCGGCTCGGGCTCATGTCGCGCGAGAGCGGCGACGTGCGCTGGGTGGACGTCGATCCGTGCTGGGTCTTCCACACCCTGAACGCCTACGACGACGGCGACGAGGTGGTCGTGGACGTGGTCCGCTACCCCAAGCGGTTCGTGGACGCCCGGCTCGACCAGGGCGGCCTGCCGACGCTCGACCGGTGGCGGATCGACCCGGCCGCCGGCAAGGTCCGCGAGACGCGGCTGGACGACCGGTCGCAGGAGTTCCCGCGCATGGACGAGCGCCGCACCGGACGGCCGTACCGCTACGGCTACACCTCGGCCGGCGGCGACCTCGACGGCGTGCTCAGCAGGACCGACACCGAGCTGGAGGACCTGCCCGACGAGGCGTTCGACAACACGCTCATCAAGCACGACCTGGAGCGGGGGACGACGCAGGCGCGGCAGTTCGGGCGCGGCGCTTACGTGGGCGAGCCGGTGTTCGTGGCCTCCGGGGAGGCCGAGGACGACGGGTACGTGCTCTCCTACGTCAACAACGAGGCAAGAGGCGCGGCCGACCTGGTGATCCTTTCGGCGCAGGACTTCACCGGCGAGCCGGTCGCCACCGTGCATCTGCCCGCCAGGGTGCCGCTCGGCTTCCACGGGAGCTGGATCGCCGATTGAGCCGGACACGGTACTCTCTCTTGGTGATGCGGTGACGGGATCGACGCATCCGGCCGGTCCACCCACACGGCGAGGACCTGGTGTTCGCTGGAAAGCTCGTGAAGAGGGAGAGGCCGTGACCGGTCTGGTCGTCGCCATGGACGGCCCTTCGGGGTCGGGTAAGTCGAGCGTGTCGCGCGGGGTCGCCAAGGCGCTGGGCCTGCGCTATCTCGACACCGGGGCGATGTACCGCGCGATGACCTGGTGGATGCTCCAGCAGGGCGTCGACCTGGCCGACCCCGCCGCCGTGGCGGCCCGCTGCGGCGAGCCCCGCCTCGACTCCGGCACCGATCCCGACGGCCCCACGATCCACGTCGACGACGTCGACGTGGCGGGGCCGATCAGGCAGGCCGAGGTCACCGGGGCGGTCTCCGCGGTGGCCGCCGTTCCCGAGGTCCGGGCGCGCCTGGTGGCGCTCCAGCGGGAGATCGTCGGCGCCGGTGACATCGTGGTCGAAGGCCGCGACATCGGCACGGTCGTCTGCCCCGACGCCGCCGTCAAGGTCTACCTGACGGCCAGCGCCGAGGCCCGTGCCAGGCGGCGCCACGCCGAGCTGGCCGGCTCGACCGTGGAGGCGCAGCAAGAGGCCATGGCCAGGCGTGACAACCTGGACTCGACACGTAAGACGGACCCACTCTCGATGGCGGATGGCGCCGTCGAGGTCGACACCACCGCGCTCTCTCTTGACGAGGTGATCGCCGAGGTGTTGAGGCTGGTCTCGGAGCGGAGGAGCTCGGAAGGAGAGAGCGAAGCCAACGAGTTCCGAAGCGGCCGCGACCATGTCCGCGAGCGCACCTGAGGCTTTCAGGTGCGGTACTCACATTAAGGAATTCATATCGTGCCAACGGGGGATTGGGTCGAGGCCGACCTCGACGACTTTGAGATCACCGAGCACGGCGACACCACGCCGCTGCCGGTCGTCGCCATCGTGGGGCGGCCTAACGTCGGCAAGTCCACGCTGGTCAACCGCATCATCGGCCGCCGCGAGGCGGTCGTGGAGGACGTGCCGGGCGTCACCCGCGACCGGGTCACCTACGACGCCAACTGGCGCGGCCGCCGCTTCACCGTGGTCGACACCGGAGGATGGGACCCCGACGCCACCGGGATGAACCTGCGCATCGCCGAGCAGGCCCAGGTCGCCGTCGAGCTGGCCGACGCGATCGTGTTCGTCGTGGACGCCACCGTTGGCGCGACCGACGCCGACGAGATCGTCGGCTCGGTGCTGCGGCAGTCCGGCAAGCCGGTCATCCTGGCCGCCAACAAGGTGGACAACCAGCAGCTCGAGCTGGAGGCGGCCGCCCTGTGGTCGCTCGGGCTCGGCGAGCCGTACCCCGTATCGGCCCTGCACGGGCGTTCCAGCGGCGACCTGCTCGACGTGGTGCTCGACGCGCTGCCCGAGACCCCTGCCGTCAGTTTCGAGGGCGAGCGCGGTCCGGCCCGCGTCGCGCTGCTCGGCAAGCCCAACGTCGGCAAGTCCTCGCTGCTCAACAAGCTGGCGGGCGAGGAGCGGGTGCTGGTCGACCCCATGGCGGGCACCACCCGCGACCCGGTGGACGAGCTGATCGAGCTGGGCGGGCGCACCTGGCGGTTCGTCGACACGGCCGGCATCCGGCGGCGCGACCGAGAGCTGCAGGGAGCCGACTACTACGCGGCCATGCGCACCCGGGCGGCGCTGGAGCGCACCGAGGTGGCGATCGTGCTCATCGACGCCAGCGAGCCGCTCACCGAGCAGGACCTGCGCATCATCGGCCTGGTCATCGAGTCGGGGCGGGCGATGGTCGTGGCGTTCAACAAGTGGGACCTCGTCGACGAGGATCGCCGCTACTACCTGGAGAAGGAGATCGACCGGCAGCTCGTCCGCACCCCGTGGGCGCTGCGGGTGAACATCTCCGCCAAGACCGGGCGGCACGTCGACCGGCTGGTGCCCGCACTGGAGAAGGCGCTGGACTCGTGGTCCACCCGGGTTCCCACGGCGCGGCTCAACGCCTTCCTGACGGAGCTGGTGCATCAGACGCCGCCGCCGGTGCGGGGCGGGAAGCAGCCCAAGATCCTCTTCGCCACGCAGGCCTCCGTCGAGCCGCCGAAGTTCGTGCTGTTCACGTCCGGGTGGCTCGAGGACACCTATCGGCGGTTCATCGAGCGGCGGATCCGGGAGGAGTTCGGGTTCGCGGGGTCGCCGATCGAGGTCACGATGAAGATCCGGGAAAAGCGCGGCAAGAAGGACAAGTAATGGCTTTGCCGTTCACCTGCGCCTGATCGTAGGATCTACGGCAACGCGTCGACGGAGACGAGTAGCCAGCGGACCCGCAGGGGCCCAGAGAGCCGCCGGTAGCTGCGAAGGCGGTCCCGTGCCCCGCTGGTGAAGACACTCCTGAGTGCGGGGAGGAAATGCCCCGCCGGTCTGACCCCCGTCATCGGGTCGTCGAGGCCGCCTGTCCAGCGGCGGCGAAAGTGCGGTGGCACCGGGAGCTCCCTTCTCCCCCGCACTCCCAAGGGATCATGCAATTCCTCGTGAGGAGCTGTAATGATCTCTCGTGTCATGTCGGCGGAGCTCGCTGAGCACGCCGGGCAACGAGTGACGATCGCCGGTTGGGTCCATCGCCGCCGGCAGCTGAAATCCGTGTCCTTCCTCGTCGTCAGGGACCGCGCCGGCCTCTCCCAGGTGGTGGCCGCGCGCGAGCTCCCCGGCGAGGAGAGCGTCGTCGAGGTCACCGGCACCGTGAAGGCCAGCCCGCAGGCGCCCGGGGGCGTCGAGCTGGTGGAGCCGGAGATCGAGGTGCTGGCGGAGCCGTGCGCGGCACCGCCGTTCGACCTGTACCGGCCCGTCGTGCCGGCCGGGCTGCCGACGGTCCTCGACCACGCGCCGGTCGCGCTGCGGCATCCGCTGCTCAGGGCGCCGCTGGAGATCTCGGCCGCGAGCGTGGCCGGGTTCCGGGAGGCGCTCGACGGGCTCGGGTTCACCGAGATCCACACCCCGAAGATCGTCGCCTCGGCCACCGAGTCGGGCGCGAACGTCTTCGGCATCGACTACTTCGGCAGGCCCGCCTACCTGGCGCAGTCGCCGCAGTTCTACAAGCAGGCGATGGTGGGGGTGTTCGAGCGGGTGTACGAGGTCGGGCCGGTCTTCCGCGCCGAGCCGCACGACACCGTACGCCACCTGGCCCAGTACACCAGCCTCGACGCCGAGCTGGGCTTCGTCCGGGACCACCGGGACGTGATGGCGGTGCTGCGGGAGGTGGTGGCCGGCATGCTGGAGTCGGTACGGCGCCGCGCCTCCTCCGCCGTCGAGCTCCTCGGGGCTGTTCTGCCCGAGGTGCCCGCCGAGATCCCGGCCATCCACTTCACCGAGGCGCAGGAGCTGACCGGCTCCTCGGAGCCGGACCTGTCGCCCGCGCAGGAGCGGTGGCTGTGTGAGTGGGCGGTGCGGGAGCACGGGTCGGAGTTCCTGTTCGTCACCGGATACCCGATGTCCAAGCGGCCGTTCTACACCTACCCCGACCCGGCGCGGCCCGGGTACTCCAACGGGTTCGACCTGCTGTTTCGGGGGCTGGAGCTGGTGACGGGCGGTCAGCGGCTGCACCTTCACTCCGACTACCTGGCGGCGCTGGCCGCACGGGGCGAGGGGCCGGAGGCGTACGAAGGATACTTGCAGGCCTTCCAGTACGGGATGCCGCCGCACGGCGGGTTCGCGCTGGGGCTGGAACGGTGGACGGCTCGGCTGACGGGCGCCGCCAACATCCGCCAGACCACCGCCTTCCCCCGCGACCTGCACCGGCTCTCGCCCTAGGCCCTGGGAGTGTCGCCTCGACACGCGATTCGGCCATTCACTAGAAAGGACCAAAGCCAGGACCTGAGGGAATGATGTGGAATCGGGGCGCGGATGAACCGAATCTCCACCAGATGGCCCTGGTACGCCTCGTTCATCCCGTACGCCCTGATCGTCAGCGGGACCTTCGTGAACATCCTGTCTCCGCGTGACTATTGGGGCGACTACCAGCTGGGCGCCGCGGTCGTGCTGGCCGGAGCACTGCTCTCGCTACGGCACACGATCGCGGTCGCGGCGGCCCTCGTCCTGGCCGAGGTGGCGCTGTTGGTCAAGGACGGCTACTTCGGTCATGCCCCCGGCACCTACTCTCTGATCAACGCGGTGTTCACCGCGCTCGTCGGCCTCGGGGTGAACCGCGTGATCGCCCGCCACGGGCGCCGGCTCGAAGCGGTGCGTTCCGTCGCCGAGGCCGCCCAGCGTGCCGTGCTGCCCGCGCCGCCGGCATGTGTCGGCCCGCTGGCCATCGCCGCCGTCTACAAGACCGCGCAGATCGAGGCGTTGATCGGCGGAGACGCGTACGCCGTGCAGGACACGCCGTACGGCACCAGGCTGCTGATCGCAGACGTGCGGGGCAAGGGCCTCGGCGCGGTCGGCACGGTGTCCGTGCTGCTGGGGGCGTTCCGGGAGGCGGCAGACCAGGCACCCGACCTCGTGTCGCTGGCAGAACGTATGGAGCGCGCACTGGTCAAGGCGGCCTCGGCGCGCGAGGAGGACATCCGGATGGAGGGGTTCGTCACGGCGGTGCTCGGCGAGATCACACCGGGCGCGGACCGCGTGCGGCTGCTGAACTGCGGCCACCCCTCGCCGTATCTCCTCGAGGGCGACACGGTGTCCTCGCTGGATCCAGGCGAGCCGGGTCTTCCCCTGGGCATGCGCAGCCTGGGTGGGCCGCAGGCAGAGCCCGAGAACTGGCCGTTCCCGGCCGGGGGCACGCTGCTGCTGGTCACCGACGGAGTGACGGAGGCTCGAGACCGTTCCGGGACCTTCTACGAACCGGCCAGCCGGCTCGGCGGGCGGGGCCCGTTCCGCCGGCCGGACGAGGTGGTCGAGGTCCTGGTACGCGATGTCGAGCGCTGGACCGGCGGCCCGCGCGACGACGACATGGCGATCATGGCGATCACCAGGCCGGCCTGAGGGGTGGCCGGGCTCACCTGGCTCTGCGAGAACCCTCGTGACGTGGCATCAGCAGCGCCACGGCCGCGCCCAGCAGGCAGACGAACGCCGTGACCAGGAACATCTCCGTGTACTCCGTGTGCAGCGCCGCCTGCACCTTCGCGGTGTACTCGGCCAGTCGCCGCTGGTACGTCACCGCGTCCACGCCGAAGGGGAGCGGCGTGTCCAGGTGCGCGGTCAGCGACTGGAACCGGTAGAAGCCCCACGCCGACACCGCCGCGATGCCGATCAGCATGCCCATCATCCTGGCCACCACGACCGCCGCCGACGCCACGCCGTGCTGGACCGCCGGGCTCACCCGCAGCACGGCCGACGAGACCGGGGCGATGACCAGGCCCAGACCCAGACCGGCCACCACCAGGTCGAGGTCCACGACGAGACCCGCGCTCCGCAGGTCGAGCGGCCACCGGCTCATCAGCCAGTAGCCCGCCGCCCCCAGCGCCATGCCCGCCACGGCCACGGCGCGGTCGCCCAGCCTGCGGCCCAGGAGGCCGCCCAGCAGGGCCCCGACGGTGAGCGCGGCCAGGAACCTGGCGAGGACCAGCGACGCCGCCAGCGCGTCCAGCCCGAGCAGGGTCTGGGCGGTGAGCTGGACGAACACCATGGTCACCAGGAGCGCGGCCCCGGCCAGGAAGCTCACGGCCAAGGTGGCGAGCAGGGGGCCCTTGCGGGTGGTGGAGAGGTCGAGCAGGCGTACCGGGGAGCGGATCTCCCACCAGACGAAGATCCCGGCCACCACCACACCGGCCGCGATGACGACGAGGCCCCACGGCGGGAGCACGGTTTTTGCCGGGTCGGGGTTGTAGAGGCCCACGACCAGCAGGCCGAGCGCCAGGGCCAGCAACGCGCCGCCGACGACGTCGATCCGCCTCGCCGGCGGCTCGGACCCGCCCCTGGCCTGCGCCTCCTGCCCATCCCCGCCCTCGATGCCCGCCTCCTGGCCTCCCGCCTCCTGGCTGCCCGCCTCCTGCCCGGCCGCGTTCATGGGGCCGGACGACCCGTGCGGCACGCGCGTGGCGCCCGCCGGCCGCGCCGCCGTCCCGTCTGTGACGCTGCCGGTGTGTTCCGCCGCGCCGGCGGTGCTCGTCAAAGGGCGGGCGGCGGTTGGAGGCAGGACGGGACGGTCGCCGGCGGAGTCCGTACGGCCCCCCGTACCGGATGGCACGGTGAGCTGCACCGCGACGGCGGCCAGGGCGGCGAGCGGGACGTTGATCCAGAAGATGGCGTGCCAGCCGCCCAGCTCCACCCCCGCCACCACGGTGGCCGGGATCCCCGCCAGCACCCCGCCGTACAGGGGCCCGAGCGCGCTGCCGAGCTCCTGCGCCGCCCCGACGGCCCCCAGCGCCACCGGCCGCTCGTGCTCGTCCCACAGGTCGCCGATGAGGGCCATCGTGATCGGCAGCAGCGCCCCGCCCGCAATCCCCTGGACGCTGCGCCCGGCCACCACCATCACCTCGCCGGCGGCCAGGGCGGTCAGCACCGAGCCCAGCGCGAAGGCGGCCAGGCAGGCGTGGATGAGCGGCCGCCGGCCGTACCGGTCGGAGAGCTGGCCGAGCAGGGGCATCGCGGCGACGTACCCGAGCAGGAAGCCCGTGACGATCGGCGTGGCCCGCTCCAGGTGGTTCAGCGGGATGCCCACGTCGGCGGCGACGTCGATCAGGACCGTCACCACCACGTACGCGTCGAGCGCGGCCAGCAGCACCACTGCGCCACCGGCGCCGAGCACGACCCGGCGGGTGCCCCTCATCCGGCGGCGGGCGGCGTGATCGTGACCGGCGCGTCGTAGTCGCTGAACGACACCGTCACCGTGCCGTCCTGCAACGGCAGGCTGGCCTTGGTGAGCCGGCTGGTCGCCTTGTCGAGCCAGACCTGGGCGTTCACGCCCTGGGAGACGCCCGGGACGATCTGGCCGAGCACCTGCCCGGGCAACGTCGTGGCCACCCGGTACGAGTCGCCCTCCAGCGCCTCCACCTTGGGATCCGTGGCCGAGGCGAGCAGCTGCGCGATGCCCTTGGTCGGCTCGAGGATCACCGAGGGGTCGTAGATCTGCGCGAGCTGCTGCCGCGTCATCTTCTGGAAGCCGCCCGTCGGCCCCTTGAAGTGCACGGTGTCCCCGACCACCACGAAGCTGATCTCCTGCAGGCCCAGCACCTCGATCGTGATCGTCCCGTCGGCGTCACCGGCGGCTGTGAGCCTGCCGTCGGCCTTCTTGACCGGCACCTTCGGCTTGCCCTCCGTCGCGATCGAGAAGCTGGCCGACTTGACGCCCTTCATGGCCTCGGCGGCCTTCTTCATCAGGCCGGGACCGTCGGGCAGCGCGTCGCCGCCGCCCGACGAGCACGCCGACACGAGCGCGAGAACCGCCACGATCAGAAGCTTTCGAAGCATGAGCGGATCGTAGCGAGCGCTTGGGAACGTCCGTGAGCCGTCGCGGATATCGGTTGGATGTCAGCGCAGCTTCTTCAGATGCTCGACGATCGGCTCGAAGGCCGCCTCGAGCGCTTCGAGCTGGTCGTCGCTGAGGCGGTCGACGAAGTGCTCGCGCACGCTCGCCACGTGGTGCGGCGCCACCCGCTGGATCGTCTCCCAGCCCTCGTCGGTCAGCACCGCGAACGTGCCGCGCCGGTCGTCACGGCAGTCCTCCCTGGTCACCAGGCCCTTGGCCTCCATGCGGGAGATCTGGTGCGACAACCGGCTGCGTGACTGGATCGTCGCGTCAGCCAGGTCGCTCATCCGCATGCGCCGGCCCTGGCTCTCCGAGAGGTTGACCAGGATCTCGTAGTCGTTCAACGAGAGCTCATGCGCCTGAAGCTCGCGGTCGAGCCGGTGCATGAGCAGCTTGTGCAGCGCCAGATGCGTGCGCCAGGCACGCTGTTCGGCGGGTGAAAGCCAGCGAGGCGCGCTCATGATCCCCAATGTAGCGCACAAAAGTGCGGCGCCATGGGGCGGCGGGAGCCGGGGGAGAGCCTGGGGACCGTCAGGGGATCGGCACCCGCCTGGCAGGGGCGTCCGTGACGACGGCCACTCTGATGTCAGGACCGGCGCTCCACTCCAGCAGGTGGCGGCCCGACAGGTCGTCGCCGCCCGCGTGGAGCTTGTCGAGCGTCAGCTCGCCGCGCTTGATCAGCGCCTCCTTGCGCGTCCAGTGCCTGATCAGCTCGTCGTTCCCGGTGACCAGCGCGCGCTCGCGCGGGGTGCAGACCCGGTCGGCGAGCGCCAGGTCCAGCGCCCCGGGCGGCACGTGTTCGGCGTCCACGCCCACCTTGCCGGGCCCCGCCGCCGCGCACACATAGCCGCGCGTGTGGCTGAAGCTGACGCCCAGCTCGGGCGCCTCCTCGATGTACGGCTTGCCGTGTCCAGGGCCGTGCAGCTCGCAGCGTTGCCGCAGCGTCAGCTCGTACGGCTCGGTGCCGAGCGCGGCGGCGGCGCAGAGCCGTACGAGGAGGTGAGCGGCGACGTAACTGGCGCGATCCCCCTCGAAACGGAACCGCGCGGCTCGCTCCACCTCCACCTCGGTGAGCCAGTCCTCCGGGGCGCGCACCTCGTCGGGGCGGCCGCCCATCGCTAAGGGGCCGATGGTCAGTCCTTCTTCTTCTGGTCGCCGGTGAGGTTGTACTGGTCCTCCGAGGCCGCGCCGAGCACGGTCACGTCATGGATCTTCCAGGTCCCCTTCTCCTTCACAAGGCCGATCTTAAGGTGCGAGTCCTTGACGGAGCGGATCGCCTCAGAAGTGTTCACCTGCTGGTCGACGACGACGATGGCGTGCGCGGTGGCCTCGTCCACGTCGGCCAGGTAGACCTCGCGTACCGTGGCCTGCGAGGTGGCCTTGAGCTTGACGATGACCTGCGCCATCGCGCCGCCGAACGCCGCGTCGTAGGTGGCCAGGAAGTCGCCTGTGGCCTGGGCGGCGAGGGTCGAGCGGGTGGTCTGGAGGTTCTGGTAGTCGTAGCTGAGCAGGGCCTTGCTGAACGCGCTCGCCGCCCCGGACACCTCCAGCCGCAGCGCCCGCTCGGTCTCGAGCCTGGCCCGCGCGTCGTCGGCCTGGGTGGCGGAGATCCACTGCAGGACGGCGGTGGCGGCGAGCGCGGCCACCAGCATCGCCGCCAGCGTCCCGAGGATCCTGGCCCGCGTGACGCGCTCCCGGCCCTTGACGCCGGTCGCCCCCTCCCCGGACGCCGTCGGTTGCTCGCCTTCGGGGCTGGCGTCCGCCGTGGGCGGGTGCTCGCTTTCTGGGCTCGCGTCCGCGGGCTCGACCGGCGGGTCCGTCGTGGCGGAGGCGGCGGTCTCGCTGGGGGCCGTGCCGGGCTGGGCCTCCTCGGTGCGGGTTTCCTCGGCGAGGTCCTGCTTGGTGGTCATCATGACTCCTCACGGCGGCGGGCGGCCCGGCCCGTCGCGATCCAGCCCACGATCCCACCAGTGGCCACCACGGCGAGGAATATCCCGACAATCAGCGGGGTGGTGTTCAGCGGGACGGGGGACGCGGGGCCGGTGGCCGCCGCGCCGCTGGGCGACGGGGTGGTCTCCGGGCTCTTGTTCGGTTTCTCGGTGTCCTTCGCCACCGGGTGGGCGGACGCGGCGGGTGAGGCGGTGTCCGGCCGTCCGGCGGCGTCCCGGCGGTCGTCCGTACGGGAGTCGTCCGAGTCTTCGGAGTCCTCGGAGCCGCCCGAGTCGCGGGAAGGAGCGGGGCAGGAGCGCAGCGCGGGCACGGTGGGCGGCCCGATGGCGCTCGCGTACTCCTCGGCGGGGTTCGGCCCGCCCGGCACGCTGAAGATGAACGACACCTTCCCGTAAACGGTGTCGCCGGTCCGGACGGTGATGTCGTCCGCCAGGCTGAGCGCGGTCGGCATGCTGCTGAGTATGTGGTGCACGTTCCGCTCGGTCTGGGCTGAGAACGCCGGCTGGTGCGGCAGTCCCGCCGCCGTCAGCAGGCACGAGAACCCCGGGCGCGACTTCTTGATCGCCGTGTCGAGCCGGGCGAACACCCCCGGTCCCCGGTCGAGGAAGGTCTTCAGGTCGGTACGGGAGTCGCGCAGCGTCCCCGTGACCGTGCGGAGGTCCGTGATGCCGGAGGCCAGCTCGCCCCGCTTCCCGGCGAGCGTGTGGGTCAGGTGGGTGAGCTGCACCGACAGGGAGTCGAGCACGTCGGCGTTGTCCGCCAGCGTGCCGGTCAGCGAGTGGGCGTCGTCGATGATGTTCCTGATCGCCGGAGCCCGCCCGTCCAGGGCCACGGCCAGCTCGTGCGTGATCGTCTTGGCGTCCTCGGGCGGCACCGCGTTCAGCAGCTTGCCCACGCCCTCGAACAACTTCTTGTAGTCGAGCGGCACCGACGTCCTGGCCAGCGGGATCGTGTCACCGGCCGCGAGTGACGGCCCGGTCACGCCGGAGGCGGGCGGCGAGAGCTCCACGTACGGCTCCCCGATGGCCGACTTGCGCCGCACCTCCGCCGTGGCGCCCTTCGGCAGCCGGACCCCTCTGTCGACGTCGAGCCCCACGACGATCTTGCCCGGCGCCAGCCGCACATCGCCGATCTTGCCGACCCGCACCCCCAGGTACGCCACGTCGAACCCCCGGATGAGGCCGGGCGACGAGACGAACTCGGCCGACACCCGGTACGGCCGCTCGATGGCGTCGAGCCGGATGATCGTGCTGAACGCCCAGACGGTCATCACAACACCCAGGGCGACAAAGAACCCTAAATTCAGATAAATCCGGTTTCTCATCGTGGCGGCTCCAGCAGCAGGCGGAAGTCCTCGACCCGGTTCGCCAGCAGCCCGTCGTTCCCGGACGATCTCTTGGGCAGCAGAACGCCCTTCAGCCAGAGATAGATCAGCACCTGCCCGTTGACCGTGATCGGTGGCGCGTCGATGAACTTCTGGAGCCTCACCACCAGCGTCTTCAGGTCCTCCTTGCCCCGCTGCATGGCCGACGAGATGGCCTCCAGCTCCAGGAGCAGCTTCCTGAGCCGGGCGGCGTGCCGCGGGTAGACGGTGAGGTTCGCCTCCTTGGCCAGCTTCGTCAGCGCGATGATCGTCTTCTTCACGTGCTTGCGCCCGTGCGCGATGCGTGCGGTGGCCGAGGCCAGGGTTCCGGGCAGCCGGTCCAGTTCGCCGCTGCCCTTGGCGAGGTCGTCGCCCAGCCTGGCCAGGGCGTCGATGCTGGTGGCGATGTCCTGGCGGGCCGCGGTGTAGGCGTCGGTCACCTCGGCGGTCTGCTTGATCAGCTTGTTGACGTCGTCGCCCTGCCCGCCGAACCCCTTGTAGGCGGCGTCCAGGATGGCGTTCACGTCCTGGGCGCCGAGCGCCTCGATGAGCGGCCCGGCTTTCGCGGTGACCTGCTCGATGTCCGGCTCGACCGAGGTCTCGGCGATGGTGGCGCCGTCCTTCAGGTACGGCCCCGTGGCCAGGTCCTTGCCCGGGGGCGGCGTGAGCAGGACGTAGTTCTCGCCCAGCACCGACGTCTTGGCCACGGTGGCCGTGCTGCCTTCCGGCACCCGGTGCGCGGACTGGACCGACATCGTCACCCTGGCCCGGTAGCCCTCCAGCCGGATGTCGGTGACCGTGCCCACCCGTACGTCGGAGATCTGCACGCTGTGCCCGGCCACCAGGCTCTGCACGTCGTCGAAGACCGCGTGCAGGGTCATGTCCCCGGTGGTCGCGCCGAGCGTCTGAAGGGAGCACGAAGCCGTCCCGGACAGCGACGTCGCGAGCGCCAGCACGGCGGCCAGGAGGCGGGTCCTCATCGCTGCCTCCCCTGCCGCTGGAAGGGGCAGTTGCTCAGCTTGCCCGGCAGGCACGGCACGTCGCCCAGGTTCAGCGCATCGAACAGCGGCCTCAGCCACGCCCTGGTCATCGCGTTGAGGACGACGCGGATCTTCAGCACGTGCTGCTTCCTGTCCCAGGAGTCGATGAGCACGTCGGCGAAGTCGGCCGCGCCCTTGACCGTCCGCGCCATGGACGCGCTGTTGGCCCGTACCGTCAGCACCAGCTCGCCCAGCGTGCTCGCGGCCTGCGGGAGCCGTTCGGAGTACTGCTCGATGAGCACGTCGCCGCGCCGCACGAAGCCCGCCATGTCCGAGACGAACGTGCGCAGCCGCCGCCGCTCCTCCGCCAGGATCGAGCTGGCCTCGGCGAAGGCGTCGATCGCGCCGGTCACCTGGCTCTCCCGATTGTTGAGGCTGGTGGCCAGCCGGTTCAGCCCCTTGGCCAGATCGACGAGCTGCTGGTCCTGCTTGGCCAGCGTGCCGGTCAGCTCGGCGGTGTCGGCGATGGCGTTGTTGATGGTCTTGCCCCGCCCCTTGACCCCGTCGGCCAGGGTGCTCGCCACGGAGCCCAGCTTCCTGTCGTCGAGCGCGTCGGTGAGCTTGGTGAACGCGTCGAGCGCGTCGTCGATCTCCACCGGGAGGTCCGTCCGCTTCAGCGGGATCGTGGTCCCCGGCGTGACCTTCTGGTCGCCGGGCTTCCACGGGGGATACAGGACGACGTTCCGCTCGCCGAGCGTGTTCTGGGGCGCGACCACGGCCTTCACGCCGGCCGGGAGCGGCACCTGCCGATCAACCAGCAGGTCAACGCGCACTTTATCCCCATCAATGCGGATTTTTTCGACATATCCGGCGTCGAGGCCCATCACCTTCACCCGCGCCTGCTCGTACAGGGAGGGCGCCTTGCGGAAGATCGCCACCAGCCGGTACGGCTCCTCGCCCAGCACCGTGCACCCCGACGTCAGTAACGCCCCGAGCAGCAGAACCGCCACCAGTCGTCTCACGGGTCGTCTCATCTGGCGCTCTTCCTGTCCTTCTTGATGGCGCCGAGCACCTCCGGGTTGATCGGGCCGAGGCCCGTGGCTATGGCCTCGACCCACGGGCCCTGGCCGCCCATCGTGGACAGGCCGGAGAAGGTCGGGCCCGCCCACGCGAGGAGCGAGTTGAACTGCTTGTTGCTGCCGCTCAGCCGCGTCGTGATGGCCGCGTTGTCGTCGAGCACCTGGATGAGAGTCTTCTCGTGCTCGTTGATCAGCCGGGTCGTGCTGCGTACCAGGTCGCTGCCGTCACCCAGCAGCGTGCGCAGCTCGTTGCGGCGCGCCCGCAGCTCGGCCAGCATGACCTCGATGGCGTCGATGAGCCGCCCGAGCTGCTTGTCCTTCTTCTCCAGGACGTTCATGATCCTGGTGCCGTTGTCGACGAGGCGCTGCAGCTGCGGCTCGCTCTTGCTGATCGTGTCCGACAGGTCGCCGATGTTGCGCAGCAGGCGGGTGATGCGGCCGCGGCTGCCGAGGTCGACCTTGTCGAGCTCGGTGAGCAGGTCGTCCACGGCGTCGGTGTCGAGGCGCTCGACCAGCCGGGTCGCGTCCTTGATGGCGTCGTTGATGAGGGTGGGCACGCCGGTCCGCGTCACGGGGATGCGTCGCTGGCTCTCCGGCAGCTGGTCCATGTACGGGGCGGAGACGGCGCCGGTGAGCTTGACGTACCGGCCGCCGAGCAGGTTGGACAGGGCGATGTCGGCCCGGGTGCCGCGACCGAGCCGCACGCCGTCGTCCACCTTCCAGGTGACGATCACGTATCCCTGGCCGTAGTCGGCGCGCACCTCGGTGACCTTGCCGACGCGCACCCCGGCGACCCTGACGTCGTTGCCGGTACGCAGCCCGCCGGAGTCCACGAACACGCCGGACATGTAGTAGCCGCCCTCCAGCAGCCCCAGGTTGCCCACCAGGAACGTGGCGACCAGGATCGTGGCCAGCGTGGCCAGCGACACCAGGCCGACGGCGATCCGGTTGCGGTCACGGAAGGATTTGAGCGCCATCACTCGCCCACCATGAGCTTCTGCAGGTCCTTCGTGCTCTGGACCCTGGTGTTGCGCAGCGGCGGCGGCGACTGCATCCCGTACGGGCAGGGCGCGGCGCTCAGCGCCACGCACGGGACCGCGGTGATGAAGTAGTGGCCGCGCTCCACGCTCTTGTACGCCCGCGCGAACAACGGCTGGAACGTGCTGACCGTCCTGTCGATCTCGCCCACGTGCCGCCTGATGCCCCCGGTCAGCCCGGACAGGTTGTCGACCAGGCGGCCGAGCTCGTCGGCGTTCTTGCCGAGCACCTCGTTGGAGGTGTGGACGGTCGTGGACAGCTCCACCAGCGCCTGGTCGATCAGCTCCCGGTTGTCGGCGAACGCCTCGGAGAGGACAACGAGGTTGTCGACGAGCTGCTCGATCTGCTTGTCGCGCCGGGCGACCACGTCGGTGACGGTGGCGTAGTCCTTCAGGAGCTGCTCGATCGTCTGCTTGCGCTGGTTGACCGTGGTCGTGATGGCGTTGACGTTGTCGAGCAGCCTCGGGATGTTCTGCTCGTTGCCCTTGAGCGACTTGGCGGCGGCGGTGAGGAGCTGGTTGATCTGGTCGGGGTCGAGGCTGCGGGTGAGCGGCCCGAGGTCGCTGACCAGCTGGCCGATGTCCACGACGGAGGACGTACGGGTGATCCGCGACCCCGGCGGGAGCCTGCCGGGCGCGGTGCCGGGCAGCAGGTAGACCACGCGCTGGCCGACGGCGTTGCGCCAGCGGACGGCGGCCTCGGTGTCCACCGGCACGGTGACGCCCTTCTGCACGTCCATGGTCACCTCGGCCCGGCCGTCCACCACCTTGATGGTCTCCACCTGGCCGACGGGCGCTCCGGCGATCTTCACCTGGTCGCCCTCGACCAGCCCCGACACGTCGTCGAACACGGCGACCAGGCGGTAGCCGCCCCCGGTGTCCACCCTGGCGATCTGCACGGCGACCACCACGATCAGCGCCACGCACAGGCCGACGAAGAGCAGGAACCGGGCGAACGTCCAGGCGCGCCGCATGTCAGCGCCTCCCGTCGGTCGGGCCGCACGCGCCGACGACCAGCTCGCAGAGGTCGGTCGCGACGAACGCCTCCACCTGGAGCTGGCGGCTGTTGCCCGGTCCTGGCGCCTCGATCAGCTCGTTGAGCAGGTCCACCAGCCGGTTCAGGCCGCGCACGCCGTCGCCGGCCAGGCCGAGCTGGGCGTAGATGAGCGCGGCCACCCGCTCGCCGGAGTGCACGCCGGCCCGCAGGTTCTGCCGGTGCTTGGCCAGCCCGTGCGCGCCCAGGTTCGAGACGGAGGTGACCTTCTGGAGCAGGACGCGTACCTTGTCGGCCCGCGCGAGCAGGTCGGGGGTGATGACGTTGACGTCGGAGGAGATCGCGACGAGATCGTCGCCCTTGTCCTGCAGGGTCGTGCCGAGCAAGGCGGCGTCGTGCAGGAACTGCCTGGCCCGCCCGCGCTGCCGGTGCGCGACGCCGACGAGTGTGCCGGCGTCGCCGATCAGCTCGCGCAGGTTCCCGCCCTCGCCGTCCAGGCCCTTGGCCAGGGTGTGCACGATGACCGTGACCTCGCCGGGATCGACGGCGTCCAGTCCGCGGTAGGCGACGCCGAGCGTGTCGGACAGGTCCAGCGGGCCCTCGGTGGTGGTGATGACGGCGCCACTGGCCAGGTACGGGCCGGTGGTCTCGCCGGAGCCCGGCTTGAGATTGAGGAACTTGGGACCGAACACCGACGCCGGCTCGACCGCGGCGACCGTCGACTGCGGCACCTTGACGCCGGGGTCGACGTGCATGGTGACGACGGCCCTGCCCTTGGCGTCGAGAGACACACCGGTCACCTCGCCGACCGTGATGCCGCGGATCTTGACGGGGGAGCCGGGGTCCATGCCCTGCCCGGCGCGGGCGAACACGGCGTCGATCCTGGTGCCGCTGACCTCGGTGGCGGTGCGGACCACGTACAGGGTGGCCGCCGCCAGGACCACGAGCACGGCGAGCGCGATGCCCATCCGGGTGGCCAGGGGGAGTTGGAATCGGGTCACCGGCTCACCCCGTCAGCGGTATGTTGCCGCCGCCGCCCCAGAACAGGTACGACAGCAGCAGGTTGAGCAGCACGATCGTGACGATCGACTGGCGGATGGCGCGGCCCGCCGCCACACCCACGCCCACCGGGCCGCCGGTGGCGTGGAAGCCGTGGTAGCAGTGGATGACGATGACCGCGAAGGCGAACACACCGACCTTGGCGACGCTGAACGCGATGTCGCTGACCGGCAGGTACAGGTAGAAGTAGTAGTCATAGACCCCGGGCGCCAGGCCGAACAGCACGGTGCACATCAGCCGGGTGGCGAAGAAACTGGCGAAGAGCGCGATCAGGTAGATGGGGACCAGCGCCAGCAGCGCGGCCACGACCCTGGTGCAGATCAGGTAGGTGAAGGCGTTGATGCCCATCACCTCCAGCGCGTCGATCTCCTCCGAGATCCGCATCGCGCCCAGCTCCGCCGTGAACGACGAGCCCACCTGGGCGGCCAGCGCCGTGGCCGCGATGATCGGGGTGATCTCCCGGACGTTGGCGAAGCTGCCCACCAGGCCCATGAACGACTCCGCGCCGATCGCCTGCAGCCCCTGGTAGCCCTGCAGGCCCACGGTCGCGCCCACGACGAACGCCATCGTGAACACCACGAAGACCATGCCGCCGCCGATGACGGTCGCCCCGACGCCCACCACGACGTCGCTGACCTGCCTGAGGACGACCTTGACGTACTTCAGGCGCAGGATGACGTCGCGTACGGAGTAGAACAGCACCTTCCACACGAACAGCGGCCAGTCGGCCAGCGTCGCGAACCGCTCCGCGACGTCCCGCCCCCGCAGGGCGAGCCTGAGACCAGCCGTCCGCGCCACCATCACAGGGACCTCGGCGGGTAGGCCAGGAAGTAGACGGCCGAGATCACGTAGTTGAACGTGAACACCAGCATGAACGTGACCACGGTGGCCTGGTTGACCGCCCGCCCCACGCCGACCGGGCTGGTCGCGCAGGTCATGCCCTTGTAGCAGGCGACCGCCGCCGCGATGAACCCGAAGATCCACGCCTTGAACAGCGTCACGTACAGGTCGGAGGCGACCACCAGGGAGAACGCGCCGTCGAAGTACGCGCCGGGGGTGACGCCCTGCACGACCACGTTGAAGAAGTAGCCGCCGGCCGCGCCGGCCAGGATGACCAGCGGGCACAGGCACACCGCGATCGTGCTGGCCGCCCACATGCGCGGCGTGACCAGACGGTGGATCGGGTTGATCGACATGACCTCCATCGCGCTCAGCTCGTCGCGGATGTGCCGCGCCCCGATGTCGGAGGTCATCGCGCTGCCGCCGGCCCCGGCGATCAGCAGCGCGCTGGCCAGCGGCGCCACCTCGCGGATGAGCCCGACGAAGACCGCGCTGCCCGTGGCGGAGCTCGCGCCGAGCTGCCTGGCCAGCTCGCCCACCTGCAGCGCCACGGTGGCGCCCAGCGGCAGGGCGACGAGCAGGACGGGCACGCTCGTGACGCGCGCGAGGAACCAGCACTGCTCGACGAACTCCCACCACCAGCGCCTGACGTCCCAGCTCCTGCGTAACCCCTCCAGGACGATGACGAACAGCTCGCCGACCTGGCCGAGTGCCGACCCGGCCCGGCGTCCGATGTATCCGGGCAGGGTCATCGGCCGCCCGTCCGGGCGTGAACAACCGCCATGACCACCTCCGCCGCCTACGGATGAGTGGCAACCCTACTGAGGGGTTATCTGGTAGTCGATGAGTTCGTGGGAATTTGCGCGAAAGGTATGAGACCCAGGTCACCTCTTGTCAGTCAGGTACGAAACGTGATCGCGCCGTTACACCGCCGACCCCCCTTGACGCCGTCCCCCAGGGATTGTTTGCCTGGAGCCAGTCTTGGAACACTGAGGGGCAGAGGTGGTGCAGATGCTCATCGGGACGATCCTCCGCGCCAAGGGCAGCGACGTGGCGACCGTGACGCCAGGGGCCACGGTGCGCGAGTTGCTGGGCACGCTCGCGGAGCGCAACATCGGAGCCGTGGTGGTCTCCACGGACGGCTCCACCATCGAGGGCATCGTGTCCGAGCGCGATGTCGTACGCCGCCTCCACGATCGCGGCCCCGCGATCCTGGACGGCCCGGTGTCGGAGATCATGACGACCGAGGTGCGCACGGTGGGGCCGGGCGAGAACGTCGACTCGCTGCGGCGGACCATGACCACGCAGCGGTTCAGGCACATGCCCGTGGTCGAGAACGGCCGGCTCGTGGGCATCGTGAGCATCGGCGACGTGGTCAAGAGCGCCATCGAGGAGCTGGAGACGGAGAAGGCGTCGCTCGTCGACTATCTCCACCGTTGACAGGGATGGCACGCTTGGTCCCGTGATGTACGGGCCGCCTCCCCCTGAATATCCGCGCGCGACGAGCAGTCCGCCGATCATCGTGCTCGTGGCGGGGCTCGCCGCGCTGCTCGGATTCCTGCTGGGGATCTTCGTGGGGTTCGGCGCGTCCTCGACGTCGGCGGACGAGCCGGCGCCCCGCGTCACGGTCACGGTCGAGGACAGCCTGCCCGCGGACCCGGAGGCCACGGCCCCCACCGAGCCGTCACCGTCGCAGACGGGCCAGCCCGTGCCCGGCCAGACCCAGCCCGGCCAGACGCAGCCTGGTCAGACGCAGCCCGGCCAGACACAACCGGGGCAGACCCAGCCCGGCCAGACGCAGCCGCCTGGCCAGACGCGGCCGGGACAGACCGGCGTGCCCGACGCCGGGACCAGCAGCGGCCCCGCCATCAACCCGGCCTCGATGCGCACGCTCGTCGTGGGCACGGACATCCAGCCGGGCACCTACCGCACGACCGGCCCGGTCGCGGGGTCCGGCATGTGCTACTGGGCCAGGGTGAGAGGCGCGACCGACATCGTCGCGACCGGCATGCCGAAGGGGCCGGCCAGCGTCACCATCGAGGCCGCGGACAAGGCGTTCGTGACCGGCGGATGCGCGGAGTGGACGAAGGCCTGACGTTTCTATGCGTCAAACTCTGGACAAGAGAGCAGGAACGCGCACGTCCCTGGCGCGGACGCGGTGCGAAGAGTGCGGAACAGCGCGCATCGCCACTGATCCCGAACCCGACCGTTCGCGAGGAGTGACATGCGACCCTCTGTGCTCGTCTCTCTGACGGCGCTGGCCGCCGCCACCGCGCTCGTCCCCGCCCAGCCCGCCATGGCCGAGACCGCCACCGCCCAGACCACCGCCCTGCCCGCTCCCGTGTCCTGCGCCGGCTGCTGGAAGCCCGCGCTGAACACGTCCTGGCAGTGGCAGCTCTCCTCCCTGCCGAAGAAGCCGTACCCGAACGTGCAGATGTACGACATCGACGGCTTCGCGGCCAAGGACGGCGCGATCGTCAAATCGCTCAAGGCCGACAAGCCGGGCCGTGGCGTCGTCTGTTACATCAGCGCCGGCACGTTCGAGGACTGGCGCCCGGACGCCGGTCAGTTCCCCGCCGATGTGCTCGGCAAGCCGCTGGAGGAGTGGGAGGGCGAGCGCTGGCTGGACATCCGCAAGTACACCGGCAAGCTCGGCCAGATCATGAAGGCCCGGCTCGACATGTGCAAGGCGGCCGGGTTCGACGCCGTGGAGCCCGACAACGTCGACGGCTACAGCAACGACAGCGGCTTCCCGCTCAAGGCGGCCGACCAGCTCGCCTACAACACCTGGCTCGCCAACGAGGCACACAAGCGGGGCCTGTCGGTCGCGCTCAAGAACGACGTGGAGCAGATTCGGCAGCTGCTGCCGTACTTCGACTTCGCGCTGAACGAGGAGTGCTGGGAGCACTCCGAGTGCACCACCGCGCAGAACGGCGGCTACGGCTACGACCAGTTCGTCAAGGCGGGCAAGGCCGTGTTCAACGTCGAGTACAACCTCGCCACCTCGGCCTTCTGCGCCAAGTCCAACGCTCAGAACTTCAACTCGCTCAAGAAGAAGTACGAGCTCGACGCCTCCCGCGTGCCCTGCCGTGGCGCGTGACTTCGCCCTGCTGGTCGTTGGTGACGCCAACCCCGACGTCGTGCTCTCCGGGGCGCCGCGCGGGCCGGCGTACGGCCAGCGGGAGCAGCTCGTCTCCGGCGGCGACCCCGTGCTCGGCGGGTCCGGCGCGATCACCGCGTGCGGGGCGGCCCGGCTGGGCCTGCGGACCGCGTTCGCCGGGCATATGGGCGTTCGTACTGGCGCAGCGTCACTTCGTGGCCACGATGAGCTTCGGCGGCTTGAAGGGTTGACCGCCGGATAGGAGGATGCGCACAGCCCACCAAGGAGGACGCCATGTCGGTGTTGCAGAGTTTCGTGGACAGCGTGCGCAGCGGGGCGATCGAGGTGATCGACCTCACCGCGCCCCTCTCGTCCGAGACGCCGATCCTCCAGCTGCCAGGGCCGTTCGGCAACACGATCCCGTTCCGTCTGGAGGAGATCAGCCGTTACGACGACCGCGGCCCCGCCTGGTACTGGAACGACATCCACACCGGTGAGCACACCGGAACCCACTTCGACGCCCCCCATCCACTGGATCACCGGCCGCGACGGCCAGGACGTCTCCCAGGTGCCCGCGCGCAGCCTCATCGCGCCCGCCGTCGTGCTCGACTTCTCCGCCGAGTCGGCCAAGGACCCCGACTTCCTGCTCCAGATCGACCACGTCAAGGAGTGGGAGCGCGCCAACGGGCCGCTGCCCGACGGCGGCTGGCTGCTCTACCGCACCGGCTGGGACGCCCGGGCCGGCGACCAGGCGGCCTTCCTGAACGCCGACGACACCGGCCCCCACACGCCCGGCATCTCGGTGGAGTGCGCCTCGTGGCTGGCCTCCGACACGCCCATCGCCGGCGTCGGCGTCGAGACCGTCGGCACCGACGCGGGCGCCGCGCACTCCTTCGACCCGGCCTTCCCGTGCCACTCCTACCTGCTGGGGGCGGGCAAGTACGGCCTCACCCAGCTGCGCAACCTGGACCGGCTGCCCGTGACCGGCGCCGTCGTGGTCGCGCCGCCGCTGCCCATCGTGGGCGGCTCCGGCAGCCCCGTACGCGTGCTGGCCCTGGTGGAGCGTTGATCGTCGCTGAGGCCGTGGGCCGGGCCCTGGCCGCCTGCGGCGTCGGGACCGCCTTCGGGGTGGTCGGCAGCGGCAACTTCCACGTCACCAACGCCCTCGTGGCCGACGGCGTGCGCTTCGTCGCCGCCCGCCACGAGAGCGGGGCCGCCACCATGGCCGACGCGTACGCGCGCATGAGCGGCCGGGCGGGGGTCGTGTCGGTGCACCAGGGGCCCGGGCTCACGAACGCCATGACCGGCCTCACCGAGGCCGCCAAGAGCCGCACGCCGCTGATCGTGCTCGCCGGAGAGGCCACCGAGGTCCAGTCCAACTTCCACATCGACCAGGCCGCGCTGGCCACGGCGGTGGGAGCGGTGCCGATGCGGGTCGCCGCGCCGGGGGAGGCGGTGGCGCGGGCGGCGGAGGCGTACCGGGTGGCCGTGGCGGAGCGGCGCACGGTCCTGCTGAACCTTCCCCTCGATGTCCAGGCCGCCCCCTTCGACGGTCCCATCGACGGCCCCATCGACGTGCCTGCGGCCGCCGTGACCTCGGCCGGGCCTTCGGCCGTGACCTCGGCCGTGCCTTCGGCGGGCGAGGTGGCGGAGCTGGCGCGGCTGCTCGGTGCGGCCCGGCGGCCGGTGTTCGTCGCCGGGCGCGGTGCCCGGCACGCGCGGCGTGAGCTGGAAGAGCTCGCCGAGGTGGCGGGCGCTCTGCTCGCCACCTCGGCGGTCGCCAAGGGCCTGTTCCGCGGCAGCCCGTGGGACCTCGACGTGAGCGGCGGCTTCGCGACGCCCCTGGCCGCCGAGCTCATCCGCGACGCCGACCTGATCGTCGCGTGGGGCTGCGCCCTGAACATGTGGACCACGCGCCACGGCACGCTGATCCAGCCGGGTGCCAAGGTGGTCAAGGTGGATCTCGACCGGGCGGCCTTCAAGGCTCATGTGCCCGCCGACCTGGGCGTGGCGGGTGATGTGGCCGCCGTCGCCAGGGCGCTCGCCGCCCGGCTCGGTCCGCGGCAGGGGTACCGGTCGGACGAGATCGCGCGGCGCGTCCGGGACGAGGGGCGCTGGCGGGACGTGCCGTACGAGGACGAGAGCGGCGGCGGGCGGATCGACCCCAGGACGCTCACCATCGGGCTGGACGGCCTCCTGCCGCGGGAGCGCGTCGTCGCCGTCGATTCCGGAAATTTCATGGGATATCCGTCGATGTTCATGGATGTCCCAGATGAGGGTGGGTTCTGCTTCACGCAGGCGTTCCAGTCGATCGGGCTGGGGCTGGCGACGGCGATCGGCGCCGCGCTGGCCCGTCCGGACCGGCTGCCGGTGGCCGCGCTCGGCGACGGCGGCGCCCTCATGGGCATCGCGGAGCTGGAGACCGTCGTCCGGCTCGGCCTGCCGATGGTGGTCGTGGTGTACGACGACGCGGCGTACGGGGCGGAAGTCCACCATTTTCGGCCGCACGGGCACCCGCTCGGCACGGTCACGTTCCCGCCCACCGATTTCGCCGCCATCGCCCGGGGCCACGGCTTCGCCGCCGTGACGGTCACCGAGCCGTCCGGCCTGGCGGGCGTGGCCGAATGGGTGGACGGGCCGCGCGACCGGCCGCTCATGGTGCACGCCAAGGTCGCGGGGGAGCACGGCTCCTGGTGGCTCGAGGAGGCCTTCAAGGGCCACTGACCGTTCGGGCGTCAGCCACTGACTTTTCGGGCGTCAGAGCGTACGCCGGGCGCGACGACCGGCCTGCGACGGGTCAGAGCTTGCGGTAGGTGCGGGCCTCCTCGGCCGCCTCCAGCACGTCGGAGAGCGGCACGCCCGCGCCCGCCGCCACCGCCGCCGCGATGGCCCCCTCCACGAACGGCACGTCCGCCACCACCACCCTCCCGTCCTCCTCAAGCAGGCGGGCGGTCAGCACCGAGCTGCCCAGGTCGGGGATGAGCACCACCCCGTCCCCCTGATCGACGCTGCGCAGCGCCGCCTCGATGAGGTCCACGCTCGTGCCCAGCCCGCCGTCCGCGGTGCCGCCGGCGGCCGCCACCGGCGCGCCGGCACCTGCGATCCCGCGGGCCAGCGCCGCCGCCTCGGCCGCCAGCCCCGCACTGTGCGCCACGAGCACCAGGCCCACCATCACACGCCTCCAACCTCGACGGCGGCCGCCATCAGGGAGTCCATCACGCCACCACGGCGGCAAGGGCCGCCATGAACAGCGCCGCCGACGCCGCACCCGGATCCTCGTGCCCGATGCTGCGCTCGCCCAGGTAGCTGGCCCGCCCCTTGCGCGCCTGCATCGGGATCGTGGCCTTCGCCCCTTCCTCGGCCGCCCTGGCCGCCTGCTCGAACGCCTCCCGCACGCCCACCCCGTCACGTACGGCCAGGGCAAGCGCCCGCGAGGCCGGGGCCAGCGCGTCCACCATGGTCTTGTCGCCCAGCGCGGCCTTGCCCAGCCGTTCGAGCGCCACGACCCCGTCCTCGAACGCCGCCGAGAACCCGGCCAGCGTCACCGGCGACTCCAGCGACTTGGCCATCTGCCGGAACACCGACCCGTACAGCGGCCCTGAGGCGCCACCGACGCGGCGGATCAGCGTCGCGCCCGCCGTGGCCAGCACCTGCCCCGGCGTCTCCGGCGGCGACCCGGCCAGCGCCGCGCGGACCTCGGTGAGGCCGCGGTCGAGGTTCGTGCCGTGGTCGGCGTCGCCGATCGCCGCGTCCAGCCGGGTGAGCCGGTCGCGGTCCCTGTGCACCAGCCTGGCCGCCTCCTCGAACCAGGCCACGAACACCTCGGCGTCCATCAGCGCCCCCAGCGCAGCCCCGGCGTCTCGACCGGCGCGTCCCACAGGCGGGTCAGCGTGTCGTCGAGCAGGCAGATCGACACGGAGAAGCCCTGCATGTCCAGGCTCGTCACGTAGTTGCCCACCAGGGAGCGCGACACCCGGGCACCCTTGTCCTTGACGAACGCCGCCACCTCGGCGAAGACCACGTACAGCTCCATGAGGGGGGTCGAGCCCATGCCGTTCACCATGACCAGCAGATCGCCGCGGAGCGGCAGATCGCCGTGGAGCGCCTCCATGGCGATCGCGGCCAGCTCGCGCGCCGACGCCATCGGCACGCGGGCCCGGCCAGGCTCGCCGTGGATGCCGATGCCCAGCTCCACGTCCGTCTCCGGCAGGTCGAACGTCGGCTTGCCCGCGTGCGGCGTCGTGCACGACGTCAGCGCGATGCCGAACGACCTGCTGCGCTCGTCGACCTCGCCCGCCACCAGCGCGACCTGGGCCAGCGGCGCGCCCTGCTCGGCCAGCGCGCCCGCCATCTTCTCCACGAACACCGTCGCCCCGGTGCCGCGGCGGCCCGCCGTGTAGAGGGAGTCCTGGACGGCCACGTCGTCGTCGACCAGCACGCTCACCACCTCGACGTCCTCGACCAGTTCGGCGGCCATCTCGAAGTTCAGCACGTCGCCGGTGTAGTTCTTGACGATGTGCAGGACGCCCGCGCCGCCGTCGACCGCCCTGGTCGCGTCGATGATCTGGTCGGGGACCGGCGAGGTGAAGATCTCACCGGGGCAGGCGGCGTCGAGCATGCCGTACCCGACGAAACCGGCGTGCAGCGGCTCGTGCCCCGAGCCCCCGCCCGAGACCAGGGCGACCTTCCCGGCTCGCGGGCCCTCTGCCCGGTAGACCACCCGGTCGCGGATCCGCAGCGAGGGGTGGGCCGCGGCCATGCCGTTCAGTGCGTCCTCAACGACGGAGTCGGCCGTGTTGATGAGCTTCTTCATGGTCAGAAGATCTGCCCATTTTCACGAGGGCGCAAGCGTCGTAGCGTGGTCGGGTGGATGTCGCTTACAACCCGTACGACCCGGGCGTCAACGACGACCCGTACCCCGTCTACGAGCGGTTACGCAGCGAAGCGCCGATCTATCACAACGCCGAGCTCGGCTTCTGGGCGCTGTCGCGGCACGCCGACGTGGCCGCCGCGCTCGGCGACAGCGCCCGGCTGTCCAGCGACCACGGCCCCATGCTCGACCCGGGCGCGTGGGGGCCGCAGGCGCGCACGTACCTGTCGTTCGTGGCCATGGACCCGCCGGAGCACACCCGCATGCGGGCCATCGTCTCGCGTGCCTTCACCCCGCGCCGGGTGGCCGCGCTCGAGCCCATGATCAGGCAGATCGCCCGCGGCTACATCGAGGAGGGCCTCGAGCGCGGGACGTTCGACTTCGCCCGCGACTTCGCGGCCAAGCTGCCGCTCGACGTGATCTCCGAACTGATGGGCGTGCCGCCGTCCGACCGGGCCGACGTACGCCGCAAGTCCGACGTGCTGGTCAACTACGACCCGGACGGGAAGATGAGCGACAAGGGGCTCAAGAGCCTCCTGTCGCTCGGCGAGTACTACGCCTCGATCGTCGCCGACCGCCAGGCGGCGCCACGCGACGACCTCGTCTCGGCGCTCGTCGGAGACGGCGGGCTGAGTGTCGAGGAGATCGTGGCGTTCCTGTTCCTGCTGATCGGGGCGGGCTCGGAGACCACCACCCACCTGCTCAGCGCGGCCTGGTACTGGGCATGGCGCAACCCCGCCCAGCGCGCCGCCGCCTTCGGCGGGGCGATCGCGCAGTGGGCGGAGGAGTCGCTGCGCTACGACACCCCGGCCCACGGCCTCGCCCGCCGCCTCACCGAACCCATCGAGTGGCACGGCGTCCTCGTCCCCGCAGGCGCCAAGGTGTGGATCCTGATCGGCTCCGCCAACCGGGACGAGTCCGTCTTCCCCGACCCTGACCTCTACGATCTGGGCAGGGACACCTCGAAGGCCATCAGTTTCGGCGTCGGCCGCCACTACTGCCTCGGCGGCCCGCTGGCCCGGCTGGAGGCGCGGGTGGCGCTGGAGGAGCTGACGAAGGCGGTCTCCATGGACTACGACATCGACCAGGAGGGCATCCGGCGCACCGTGCACACCAACGTACGGGGGATGCTGCGGCTCCCGACTACCGTGACACCTGCCTGAGTAGGCTACCTTCTGCACATGGCTGAGATCGTGTACCCGCCGGTGGTCGCCGCCGCGCGGACCCTGTTTCGCGTGCTCGACGTCCGATTCCACCTGGAAGGGACGGAGCACGTGCCGCGGACCGGGGGAGCGGTGCTGGTGAGCAACCACATCAGCTACCTCGACTTCATCTTCGCCGGGTTCGCCGCCTTGCCCTCTCGCCGGCTGGTGCGCTTCATGGCCAAGCAGGACGTGTTCGACCACCGGATCTCGGGGCCGCTGATGCGCGGCATGCACCACATCCCCGTCGACCGCGGGGCGGGTGCGGGCTCGTACGCCACGGCTCTGCGCATGCTCAAGGCGGGGGAGGTCGTGGGCGTCTTCGCGGAGGCGACCATCAGCCGCTCCTTCACCGTCAAGGAGATCAAGAACGGCGCCATCCGCATGGCCCAGGCCACGAACACGCCCGTCATCCCGGTCGGGCTGTGGGGCAGCCAGCGTCTGTGGACCAAGGGCCGGCCGCGCAAGCTCATGCAACGGCACGTCCCGCTCACCATCCTGGTGGGGGAGCCCATGCACCCCAAGCGCGGCGAGAACGTCAACGACCACACGGCCGACCTGCACAACCGGCTGTCGGAGCTGGTGGACCGGGCGCAGCGCACGTACCCGGAGGTGCCGCCGGGCGTCTGGTGGCAGCCCGCCCACCTGGGCGGCACCGCGCCCACGCCGGAGGAGGCGGCGGCCATGGACGCGGCAGAGGCCGAGGCCCGGGCCAAGAAGGAGTGATCCCCCTCGGCCCGCGACGCGGCGGCCGATCCCGGTGGGTGCGGGGCCGGCCACTCTGATGAAGGGCCCCTAGTTGACCCGGGTGACGCGGCCCAGCGCGGGCGCCCGGAGCGGGGACTTGGCTCGGATGTAGGTCTCGAAGGCCTCGATGTCGCGGACCTTCTCCACCCGCTCGGTGCCCTTGGTCAGCAGGCTGAAGCCGTCGCCGCCGGTCGCGATGAAGGAGTTGGCCGTGAGCCGGTACTTGCCCCCCGCGCTGATGACGGTGCCGTTGAGCTTGATGGTGGCCGGATCGATCTTGTCGCAGGCGGGCTTGGCGTTGTCATAGGTGTAGGTGAGCCCCTGAGAGACGCCGAGCACCCGTGCGGTGCTCTGCCCGCACCACTGCTGCTCCAGCAGCTGCTCGAGCTGGGCTCCGGTGAGCGTCATGGTGACGAGCATGTTGCTGAAGGGCTGCACACGCAGCGCCTTGCCGTGAGTCACAAGGTTGGACATCTCGTTGCCGGTCGGGTTGACGATCAGGTCGCCACCGATGCCTCCGCCGTAGGGAGGCTGGATGGCGATCTGGGCGCCACCGTTCTCCGGGGCGGAGGTGGCATACAGGCGGGCGTCGGCCAGGGCATGGGCGATGGTCGACTCGCCGGCGGTGTTCCGCTGGGCGGTGAGGTCGCGATCGAGCAGGCCGACGGGCCGGTCCAGCAGTTGCTGCCCGTGCTCGTCGGTCTTGCGGCGCAGCGCGGCGATCTGCGGGTCGGGCTTGATGTCGTGGGTGACCGTGATGTTCTCGGCCTTCGAGGAGGTCGGGTTGCCTGTGGCCCGGTCGACGGTTAGGGCGATCTTGGTGAGCTCGCGGGTGTGGCCGGAGGTCTGGGTGACCGGAATGCCGTTGATCGTGCAGTTGTAGGGGTTGTGGGTGTGCCCGGAGATCACGGCGTCGACCTCGGGGTCGAACTTGGGCACGATGTCCTTGATCGGCCCTGCCAGGTTGTTGCACTGGTTGGGCAGGCCGCCCCCGGTCTGGCCGCCGCCCTGGTGGATCAGGACCACGATGGTACGCACACCCTTGGCTTTGAGCTCGGCGGTGTAGGTGTTGACGGCCTCGGCCTCGTCGCGGCCCTCAAGCGGCGCGGTGGGACCGGGCGCCTCCTTCAGTGTGTTCTTGTAACTGACGCCGATGATGCCGACCTTGACGCCCTTGACCTCCTTGACGACGTAGGGCGTGACAGCGGGCTTGCCCGTGGTGGTGTCGATGATGTTGGCGCCGAGGTAGGGGAAGTCGGCGCCCTTGAAGTTGGGGAGCGCGCAGCCGTCGATCGGATGGCAGCCGCCCTCCTCCATGCGGCGGAACTCGGCCAGGCCCTCGTCGAACTCGTGGTTGCCGACAGAGGAGGCGTCCAGGCGCATCAGGTTCAGCGCCTGGATGCCCGGCTCGTCGTGCTGTGCCGTGGCGTTCATCGTGCTGGAGGAGATGTTGTCACCGGCCGACAGCCGCAGAGTGCCGTCGGGATTGTCCTGTTGGAGCCGATCCATGTGGGCGGCCAGGTACTCGGCGCCGCCGGCCGGGACGGGGCCGGTCGGGGTCATGGCGAAGCTGGTCGGGAGGCCGGAGTGGAAGTCGTTGAAGGCGAGTAACTGGATGTCGACGGCATCCGCGCGGGCGGGCACCAGGCTGGTGCCGCCGAGCACCAGCGCCAGGAGGAAGTTGCGCATGCGCCGAAGGTGACATACTCCCAATGGATCACACAAGGGGGAAATTTTCTAACATTGTGTGCCAAGGGTGAAATATTGACATCGGCACGGCGAAGCGGGAAAGTTCCCCTCATGGCTGACGCCGCAGAGAGCTATACACCGATCATGGCCAGGATCCGGGGGGTCGTGCCCACCCTGACCACGACCCACCGGCGCATCGCCGAGACGATCCTCGCGGAGCCCGCCGCCGTGGCCGCCTCCACCATCGGCGAGCTGGCCGAACGGTGCGGCACCTCGCTGACCACGATCACCCGCTTCTGCCGCGAGCTCGGCCTTGCCGGATACCCCGAGCTCAGGCTGGCGCTCGCGGCCGAGCTGGGACGGAGCAACGCCAGCCCCCGCGAGCAGGAACTGATCGCCTTCTCGCCCGACGACCCGATGAGCCTGGTGCTGCGCAGCCTGCTCGCCAGCGACATGCGGGCGATGGAGGAGACCGCGGCGCAGCTCGACCTCGCGGCCGTGGAGCGGGCGGTGGACTCCCTGGTCCGGGCCAGGTTCATCGACTTCTTCGCCGTCTCGGGCAGCGCGGGCGTCGCCATGGACCTGCACCTCCGGCTTCATGCCATAGGGCGGCCGTGCGTCCTGTGGACCGACGTGCACAGCGCGGTCTGCAGCGCCAACGCCCGCGACCACCGCGACGTGGCGCTCGGCATCTCGCACTCCGGCACCACCGCGGAGGTCGTCGAGCCGCTGGCCATCGCCAGGGAACGCGGCGCCACCACCATCGCGGTGACCAACTTCCCGCGCAGCCCGCTGGCCGAGACGGCCGACATCGTGCTGACCACCGCGGCCCAGGACACCCCCTTCCGGGCCGGCGGCGTCGCCGCCCGGCACACCCAGATGCTCGTCCTCGACTGCCTCTACATCGGCGTCGTCCAGCGCACCCACGAAATCAGCAAACAGCTTCTGACCGCTGCCACTGAAGCGGTTTCCCAGCACCGCCTGCCCCACCGCTAGGAGCCCCCCGCATGCGACTGGCCGTACTCGCCGCCGCCGCTCTCATCTCCATCGCCGCCTGCGCCCCCAGTTCGCCCTCGGCCACCACCTCCACGACCGGCCCCAAGACCGGCAAGGTCACGCTCTCCGTCTGGGGCTGGGGACCCGAGGAGAACTACGACAAGATGTTCGCCGAGTACGAGAAGCTCAACCCCGGCGTCGACATCGACGCCCGCTCCTTCACCACCGCCACCGAGTACGACACCATCCTGTCCACCGGCCTGGCCGGCGACAGCGGCCCGGACCTGGCCTGGCTGCGCGCGGGCCCACAGCTCCAGCCCCTGGTCGAGGCCGGCAGGCTGCTGCCGCTCGAAACCGCCGGCGTACCCGGACTGAAGGACTTCGACGAGGGCGTGCTGCGCGCCGCCAAGGGGGAAAAGGACGGCAAGGTGTACGGAGTGCCGTTCGCCGTCCAGACGCTGCAGGTCATCTACAACAAGAAGATCTTCGCCGACAACGGCATCGTCCCGCCCCAGACCTGGGACGAGATGATCTCGGCAGCCGAGAAGCTCAAGGCCAAGAAGATCATCCCGTTCGCCTTCGGCGGCAAGGACGACTGGATGTTGCCCATCGTGGGGAGCATTTTCGGCACCGCACACTGGGGCGGCGACGACTTCCTCAAGGCGGTCAAGGCCAAGGAGAAGAAGTTCGCCGACCCGCTGTTCGTCGAGGGCATCGACCTGCTCAACAAGCTCAAGCCGTACTTCCCCGACGACATGGCCGGCGTCTCCTACACCGACGCGCAGATCCTGTTCTCCTCAGGCAAAGCCGCCATGTTCCCCGGTGGCCTGTGGGAGCTGAACTTCTTCGGCGAGAACGCGAAGGGCGTCGAGCTGGGCGTCTTCACCCCGCCCGCACCCAAGGGCCCGGGCCTGATGCCCGGTTTCACCGACGGCTCCTACGGCATCAGCGCCAAGACCAGGCACAAGGCCGAGGCGCTGAAGTTCGTCTCCTGGCTCGCCACCAAGGACTACGGCCGGCTCTACACCGACACCGTGCGGACCTTCTCCGCCGTTCCCGGGGTCACGCCGAAGGACCCCCTGCTCAAGGAGGTGGCCACCACGTTCGACACCAAGGGCGCCACCTACTTCATGAACGACTTCGCCTACGGCAACCCCAGCTCGGCCGCCGTCTTCTCCAAGGCCCTGCAGGAGATGCTGCTCGGCCGGATCACCGCCCGGCAGGCGGCTGAGAAGCTCGACCAGAGCGTGACCACATGGCTCTAGGTAGCTGGTGTAAAGCGGTCGATCCCGGCCGGTTGCATCTCGATCGCGATCTGCTGAGCCGGGCCTGTGATCGAGCTTGGTGGCCCGATCT